>VFZU01000077.1 GCA_016870995.1 Acidobacteriota bacterium | reverse complement strand
AAGTCTCTTTCCAGGCCATCGGGTGCTTCCCCCTCCAGCCAAAAGTGTTACCTATGTGCCCGGTTTATTCCGTTACCCATGTGCCCGGTTCGGACCGGAGTTGGCGGTTTTTGTCGTTGACGCCGGAGCCGGATTTGCGGCTGCAGAGGCCGGCGGAGACTTTTTCGTAGCCTCCGAACATGCGGCGGATCTTGGGGTCCTTGTCGTCGATGTAGGTTTCGGCGATGTCGTAACGCATGACACAATCCTCGACTCCGGAATGCTGGCCGCCCTTTACGCCCAGGTTGCGCTCGTTGTTTCCCTTGCGGGCCGAGGCTTCGAGGCGTGCGGTGATGTCGTTTCCGCTTTCGTCGAGGACAGTGATTGGTACACCGTCTTGCTGAAGAACGCCGTTGTTGGAGACCCAATTGAGAGTGCGATCGGTTTCTCCGTGATGGTAGACGTTGACGGAGTGCATGGCTTCATGGACGATGGTGGCGACGGTGTAGTTGGTGACCGCGGCGGGAACTTGACGCGGGAAGAGATTGGGGTTGATGATGACCTTTTGAATCGTTCCCGGGGTGCCGGGGCCGCCGATGGAGCGTCCGGCAGTACCGGCGTCGAGCTCGCCCTGCTTGGCCTTCGTAAACCAGACTCCATGTTGATCGACGCGGTGGGGCGAGGCGGAGTAATTCGCATTGACGACGCGGTCTGCCGAGTACTCGTCATCGTTGATGATCATGAGGTTGAGGCCGGTGAGGAGCTTGAAGTAATTGAGAGCGGACTCGCCATCGCCACTGAGGTCATTGACAGCGAAGTACTCCTGCTTTTTGGGGTCGCCCATGGTCCATTTGCCTTGCACCAGAAAGCTGCGGTATTCCTCGTAGAGCGTGAGGCCGTCGCCGTTGCCGGATTGCGAGCCGGTGTCGAGGGGATCGTCGTCGGCGGTGTCGGACTTGTCGAGTTTCCAGTCTTCTTTGACGATGTCGGCGACGAAGGAACCCAGTTTGCGGCGGGGCAGGCGGAGGTCGTTCTCGGTGGTGCCCTGGAGCTTGCCGATGAGTTCGCGGCGGTCACGCAGAATCGCTTTGACACGCAAAATAGACCAGCCGCCCCAATCGGAGGGAACAACGACCGCTTTGTCGGTGGCTTCGTTGCGGACGATGCGAGTCATTTTTTGGGCGTCTTCATTTTCGGGGACCTGCCCGTCGCCGGGCTTGAACTTCATGTCGAAGTTTTTGTCTTTGGCGGATTGAGGCCAGTTGATGGCGATGCCAGGTTCGTTGGAGGTGTTGATGAGTTCCCATTCTAAGCGCTCCACATCGAAAGGGGGTGGGTTGCTTGTCGGAGACGCGGACGACGGTGGCGGTGACCTCGAGCG
The DNA here is from genome assembly GCA_016870995.1 of Acidobacteriota bacterium. Classification (GTDB taxonomy): domain Bacteria; phylum Acidobacteriota; class Terriglobia; order Bryobacterales; family Bryobacteraceae; genus Bryobacter. The sequence goes on along the minus strand of VFZU01000077.1, from coordinate 24,416 downwards.
GATCGCCCGCGTTGTCGCCATCGAGTTTGGCTGTGGGACGCCACTTCTGGTAGGCGTCGCTGGTGATCTGAAGTTCGACGTCGTCGGTGAAGGGCTCGATCGTAACGGTAACTTCCCAGGTGTGCTCGGAGGCGCTGAGAGGACCCATGGTGCCGGGATTGGGGAATTTTCCGGAAACTCGCAGAGAGGTGCCCGAAGCTGGAAACGGGAGTTCCGGGATGTCGTTGAGGATACCCAGACGAGCCTGGAAAGCCTGTGTCCTTGTGGTTCCGCTGCTGCAGTTGGTGACCAGATTCGCTGTCGTGTATGGACCAAAGAAGCGCGCAACATTGAAACGCCAATTGTCGGCGAACATCGAGATCTGAACGTCGTACCTTTCCGGGGAGACGCCCTGCTGGAGGGGACCCGTGCTGTTCCACTTGGTGCTGGCCTGGCAGGTGGGCACCCCGACCTCGTTGGCTGTGTAGACGATCGAGCTGCTCGATTCCGACATCAAGCCTTACCAAGTGGGAGTGCGAGCGGTGGTGCGATCGAGGGTGAATGTGGCTTTGGCGTTGGCGACGACGTTGTATCTGGTGGTGCCCTCGGTGCCGGATTGATTGAGACGGTACTCGAAGGTGCCGCGGAACTTCTGAATGTCGAGATAGCGGGAGCGAGGTTGGGCGGCGGCGAGGGTTGCGAAGAAGAGCAGCAGGGAGAGGGTGCGCATTATTCGATTGCCCATTCAAGCTTGCTGCGCAAGCGGATGAATTCGAGGGGCGGGTGTTTGACGGCGGGGAACTGTTCTTTGAATAGCGACAGGGCGCGGAGGACGCTTGAGAGGGCGGCGTCGCGGTCTCCGGCTTGTTCTTGGGCGAGCGCGCGGAGGTAGAGCAGGCCGGTGTCCTCAGGTTCGCGGACGATGGCTTCTTCGATGAGTGTGATCGCGCCTGCGGCGTCGCCTGTGAGGCGGAGGTAGTTGATGCGTAATCGGAGTAAGGCGGCGGTGTTGACGTCGTCGGTGGTGAGCGCTTTGAAGCGGAAGCGACGGGAAGCGAGGGTGCCGAAGCGGGCTTCGGCAGTGTAGTCGCCAGGTTCGAGGGTAGCGGATTCTTCGGGATTCAGAGCCCAGTATTCGCTGGCCATTTGCATGGGTTTGAGCTCAAGCGGGAAGGCGATGCGAGTGATTGGCTTGAGGGGCCAGTTGGCGGGGTCGCCCGAGGCTTTGCGGATCTCGATGGAGAGGGTGCCGGACGGGACAGTTTGATCGCCGAGAGCGGCTGGGAAGAGATGGACGCCGAAGATCGCCGGCTGGCCTTGCCAGACGGAGCCTTTGACGCAATCGACCGCGACGCCCACTGAGGACTGGGCGGAGAGGAATGCACTGAAGCCGATGCAGAGCAGAGTTGTGCGTAACACTTGAGGACTTCGCTAAAACGCTAAGGGTTGAAATTCGCCCAGTGTACCGATCCAAAAGAGAGATTGCGGGGGTTTGCCTTTGCCGTCGCGCTTGGCCAGGACGCGGTTGGTCTGGTCGCGCTGCCAGTCGAGCAACAGGTCGTTGCGCAACTGGACGGGTTCTTTGCCCTCGTAAGGGGCTTCAAGATAACAATTGACATTGCCGCCTTTGATCTCCATGCCCACCCATTTGAGGGGCATTGTCTTGTTTGGAGCCTTACGTAATATAAATCGGCTTAAGATGTAATTTTGGGTCAAAGTTTCTGCGTCGGGGGTGCGATCGATCTCGATCTGGCGGCCGGATTTTTGCCGAAGGATCTCTTCGGTGTGGTCCGCCGACATGGCGATGACGATCTCAAGGCGCTTGTGGGCGGACTGGTAATCGACGGTGGCCGTGCTCATGTGGACGCCGTGCCAGAAGAAGGCGAGCGTGAGCAGGCCGAGGATCACTTCTTCTTCTCGTTCCTGTCGAGCTGCATGGGGTTAGGCTCGTCTTTTTCCTTGAAGAGCTGGAATTGGGTTTTGACGGGCTTGGCCGGCCAGGTGTTGTTGGACAGGTCGGTGTCGGCGGTTTCAAGGTGAGGATCGAGGGTGATGCTCTTGACCTCTTTGGGGGTGACGAGGAGTTTCGAGACCGCGACGTTGTTGCGACGCCAGATCTCGGCGGGGATGCGCATTTCCTGCTTTTGGCCGTCCGAGTATTCGATCTCAAGGATGACGGGCATGACGAGGCCGCCGATGTTCTTGAGGTCGATCATGTAGAAGTTTGAGCCGCCGCGGAGGGCCTGGCGCTCTTCTTCTTCTAGACCGGCGAGGAGCTTCTGGTAATCGTCCTTGTCTTTGGCGGTGACGTTGAACTGGTCGTAGGAGTTGTAGAAGTCCTTGAGGTCGGGGTTGGAATCGATGAGCTTCGGGAGATTCTTGTTGCGCTGCTCGGAGAGGGTGATGGGCTCTTCGTCTTCGGCCTTCCTCTTGATGGGCTTTTCAATCTCGGGGTTCTTAGTGTCGAGGGTGAACTGACGGACTTTGTCGATGGCGAGGTCGGTGTGGTCGATCGAGTAGAACCAGCCGCGCCAGAACCAGTCGAGGTCGATGCCGGAGGCGTCTTCCATGGTGCGGAAGAAGTCGGAGGGGGTGGGGCGCTTGAACTTCCAGCGGCGGGAGTATTCGCGGAAGGCGAAGTCGAAGAGTTCGCGACCGAGGATGGTTTCGCGAAGGATGTTGAGGCCGGTGGCGGTTTTAGTGTAGGCGTTGGCACCGAGGTTGATGATGCTCTCGGAGTTGGTCATGATCAAGTCGTGATCGGCGCTGCTCATGTAGGCGGCAATGAATTTGGGTTCGCCGCGACGGGAAGGATAGTTGGCTTCCCACTCGGATTCGGCAAGGTACTGGAGGAAGGAGTTGATGCCTTCGTCGAGCCAGGTCCATTGGCGCTCGTCGGTGTTGACGATCATCGGGAAGAAGTTGTGGCCGACCTCGTGAATCACGACCGAGATGAGGCCGTACTTGGTGCGAGAGGAGTAAGTTTTGTCTTTCTGCGGACGGGGGCCGTTGAAACAGATCATCGGGTATTCCATGCCGCCGATAGGGCCGTTGACGGAGATGGCGATGGGATAGGGATAAGCGAAGGAGAACTTGCCGTAGACGTTGAGGGTGTGGATGATGGCGGCCGTTGAGTATTGTTCCCAGAGAGGATTGCCTTCTTTGGGGTAGTAGCTCATGGCGAGGACGGTTTTGCCTTCGACGGTGTGGCCCTGTGCATCCCAGATGAATTTGCGCGAGTTGGCGAAGCCGAAGTCGCGGACGTTGTCGGCGTGATAGATCCAGGTCTTCTTGCCCTTGGGGGTATTCTTTTCGTTGGCGGTGGCTTCGGCTTCGGTGACGATCTTGACGGGGCGCTTGGCGGTGGCGGCCTCTGTGAGGCGCTGGCGCTGAGATGCGGTGAGGACCTGGTTGGGATTCTGGAGGACGCCGGTGGAGGCGACGATGTGATCGTCGGGAACCGTGATGGCTACCTTGTAATCGCCGAACTCAAGAGTGAATTCGCCGGAGCCGAGGAACTGCTTGTGCTGCCAGCCATAGACGTCGTAGTAAGCGGCGAGACGGGGGAACCATTGAGCCATCTCGTAGAGGTAGTTCTTGTCGTCAGGAAAGTACTCGAAGCCGCTGCGAGCGCGGATCTTTCTGGCGTTGACGATGTTGAAGGACCAATCGACGGAGAAGGTGGTGGATTCACCCGTGAGCAAAGGCTTCTTGAGGTCGACGCGCATCATGGTCTTGACGACCGTGAAGGGCAGGGGTGCGCCGGCGGCGTCCTTGACGGTGGCAATGCGGTAGCCGCCCGGGAAGGGGTCACGCATGAGGGCTTGAGCCATGGTGTAGGACAGCCGGGTCATATCTGGCGCGGTCATGGTGAGGTTCGAGTCACTGCCGGGTTCGAAGATGTTCTGGTCGAGTTGGAGCCAGAGGTAGGTAAGGGTGTCGGGTGAGTTGTTCTTGTAGGTGATCGTCTCGGATCCAATGCAGCGCTGATTGATGTCGTCGATCTCGACCTTGATGTTGTAGTCGACCTTTTGCTGCCAGTAGCGATGACCGGGAGCGCCGGAGGCGGCACGGTATTCGTTGGGGGTAGGCAGGATCTCCTCGAGCTGACGGAATTTGTCGGCCGGAGATTGCTTTGAGGTTTGAGAGAGAAGGAGGCCGGAGATCGTTACAAGAACGAAACAAAAGCGCATGGATATATTATGCCTAAGCCATGAGGCCAGCGACGGGCTGCCCTTTGCCATCTTTGGTGGCGTAAACGGGGCGGCGCTCAACCTCGTAGAACGTATCGGGGGCGATGCCCATCAATGAGTAGATCGTGGCGTGAAGATCCGTAATGTTGACGGGGTCGCGCAGGATGCGGCAGGGGCGCTCGGGAGCGGTTTCGCCGTAGACCTGCCCCTTCTTGATGCCGCCACCGAAGAGGAGGACGCTCGAAGCCTCGGTGAAGTGACGGTGCATACCGTAATGCTTGGGCTCAGTCATGACGTCGGGGACGTTGACCTGGTTCTTAACGGGATTTTCAGGCTTGCCCTCCATCATCATGTCGCGACCAAATTCGGTGGCAAGTACGATAAGGGTGCGATCGAGCAGGCCTCGTTCTTCGAGGTCGAGAACGAGCTGAGAAATAGGACCGTCGATCATCGCCTTCATACCTTCGACGCGAGAGTGGCCGTTCTCGTGGGTGTCCCAGAAGCGGAAGGGAATGTATTCAGTGGTGACTTCGATGAAGCGGGCACCGGCTTCAACAAGGCGGCGAGCCAGCAGGCAGCCCTGACCGAAACGGCTATCGCCGTAGCGGGCAGCGACTTCGGGCTTCTCCAGTGCAAGATCGAAGGCCTTAGCGGCGGGTGAAGTGAGAAGGCGATGCGCGTTGTCGAGACTGCGCACAAGAGACTCTTTATGGAAATCGCTGCCGTGAACGTCTAGCGGGGATTTTGCCACGAGGTCTTTGTAGAACTTATAGCGATTCTCAAAGCGGGACATGCCGAGGAACTCGCTGGGGCGTGTCGAGGCGACGGCGTCTTTAGGGTCTGTGATGAGGAACGGTGAATGTTCACTGCCCAGGAATCCGGCCGTGTGGAAGGCTTTGAGGCTGTCGCTTTCGCCACCAATTTCAAGGTTCTGGCCGATGTCGATAAAAGCAGGGATGTCGGGATTGCGAGGCCCGAGGGTGCGGCTGATGAAGGACCCCATGTGAGGGACCGCAACACTTTGTGGCGGTTCGTAGCCGGTGTGCCAATGGAACTGGTGGCGCGAGTGAAGGATGAAGCCAAGATCCCCGACACGATGAGAGCGGAGCAGAGTTCCGCGGTTGAGCACTTGAGCGGTGCGCTCAAGGCCTTTGGAGAGTTGGACACCGTCGAGAACGGTCGGGATGGCCGGGAAGGTAGAGAGGACCTTTTCGCTCTTGAGGCCCGTTTCATAAGGGGTATAGCGTTTCGGGTCGAAGGTCTCGGTTTGCGCCATTCCGCCAGCCATCCAAAGCAGGATCATCGAATCGGCTTTGGCTTCGATCTTTTTCGGGGCGGCGATGAGGCGTGCTTCACCCTGAGCGAGGGTGGCCAGTGTTGCTGTCTTTAGCCAGTCACGACGGTTCACCATATGTATTGAAACTCCGGATGCATAAGGAGGCTCCATAGCAAGTCTTCTGCGCCTTCGCGAGCAAGCTTACCGGAGGGAAATAGTTTAAGCGCTGCCCGTTTTTCAGCAGGGAGCGGATCGCGGCTAAGGAGACTGCGCCAGAAGTAGTCGATGGTTTGATTGACGTCCGTTAGTTTCGGCGCGGGAGGCCATGGGCTTTCGCCAGTCACTTTGACGAGACGCGTGCGATCGGGCTCGGCACCGAAAACAAAGAAGCGCACGGAAGTGTTGATGTCGCTCGCCTTCGAGGCATCGCTGATCCAGACCCTGGCTTTCAAGGTGTCGTATCCAGGTTCTACTTCGTAGACACGGCGGGTATTGATCGCGGTGCGGAGCTTGTCCTTTTCGAGTACCTTTTCCCCTTTGGGGCCTGTGAACTTGATGTCGCTCCAGCCAACTTCGGCTTTGTCGAGGTCATAGGTCCCGGAGTCTTCCGTGAGGAAATAGAGCTGCTTGATGCCATTGATGGGAATTTCGAATTGCTTTTCGCCACTGCGCATGGCGAAGGAATCGTAGAGGCTTTCGGGGGCGGGCGGGAGTTCGCCGAGGAGGCGCATCACGCCGCGATGGATCTTGGTGGCGAGGGTTGCGCCGTTGGCTAGCTCAAGGCCCTGGAACGTGGTGGCAGCGCCATCGCGCGTGGTGTAAACCTGATCACGGATGGGCCGGCCGAGGGCTCTGCTGAGGGGGCTCGACTTGAATTGCCAATCACGGCCGAGAAGAGCGCGGTCGGAGTTGCTGGTTTGGAGGAACTTCCATTCGCCAGTGATGGCAGAAAGGGTGTCAGAGAATTGTTCGGCGCTGATGCGGCGAGGGAGCGCTTCCTTTTGCTGGTAGGCCTCGGAGGTCATGATGAGGCGCAGGAGGTATTTGATGTCGTAATTGTGGGCCGCAAAATCGGAGGCGAGCCAATCGAGAAGGTCTGGATTGGAAGGCTTTGCGTCCATGTCGTCGACCGGTTCAACGAGGCCTTTGCCTATGAGTCGCTGCCAGTAGCGATTGACGATGGTGCGAGCCAGGCGACCGTTCTTGGGATCAGTGAAAAGGCGGGCTGCGTAGAGGCGCCTTTCGCTAGTGCTGAGGCCCGCGGGGATCTTGCCGATCTCGGGCCAGAGGAATTCCGCTTCTTGGTATACGCCGGTTTTGTTATCACAACGGACGAGCTCGAGGCGGCTTTCGTGAGAGAACATTGCGGCAAGACCATAAGCTTCTTTGAGCTTGTATTTGTTGATGAAGCTGTCGTGACAACTGGCGCATTTCAAGTTGATGCCGAGCAGGATCTGGGCCGTGTTCTGGGAGGCCTGCATGTAGGGGGTTTGACTGGCGTTAACTTCGCCACGCCAGTTGACGCCAACCAGGAAGCCTTCAGGAGATTCAGCACCAATGGGATTTAAGAGCTCGCGGACCATCTCGTCATAGGGCCGATTCTCGCGGAGGGCGCGCTCAAGCCAAGGGGTGATGGACTTGCGATCACCGTGATAGATGACGCCGATGTCATTGCGGAGAAGGTCGCTCCACCAGCTGATCCAGTGCGCAGTGTAGCGACGGTCGTTCGCAAGCAATTCGTCGATTAGTTTTTTTCGATCGATCTGCTGCAGCATGGAGGGGCTTGGGGCGATGCCCCAGAGATCGAAGTAAGCGCGGCGAGCAAAAGTCGTATCGGAAGCAAGGCCCTTGGCAGGCTTGCCGAGAAAGCGATCAATGGGATGGCCTGCGCCGGGCGGGATGGCGACAGTCCGTGGGAGAAGTGGGGCTACCCAGTCGGTGGATTTTGGGGCGACGTCGACCCAGGGAAGTCCATCGGCGACCCATTGCTTGAGAAGGTCGATTTGTGTGGCTTCAAGAGGTTTGCCGGCGGGAGGCATGATACGGCCAGCTTTGCCTTCGACACGGGCGATGAGGACGTTTTGAACTTTGAGGGCAGATTCGCGTTTGGTGAGGTCAAGACCGGCTTGAGCCTTGTCGCCAGAGTGGCAGGACCAACAGCGGGTAGCGAGGATGGGGTGGATGTCGTTTACGAAGTCAGCGGCCCAAGCCTGGAAGGCAAAACACAAGAAAAGAATTCGCAACAACATGAAACTACTAATCTATCATTAGAATGATTAATGATGCGTGCAATCAGTTTGAATCAACCAAGTGAGTTTGAGTGGGTGACGTTGCCGGGGGCGCTGACACCGGGGCCGGGCGAGGCGTTGGTGCGGATTCGTATAGTGGGAATCTGCGGGACCGACCTTCATGCCTTCAAGGGAAGGCAACCATTCTTCAGCTATCCGCGGATTCTCGGACATGAGCTGGGCGTGGAGGTCGTGGCCGTTGGGACCGGTGTATCGCATCTGACGGAAGGGGATCTTTGCACGGTGAATCCGTATCTGGCTTGCGGAGAATGTTTTGCCTGCCGGCGCGGGAAAACGAATTGCTGTATCCAGTTGAAGGTACTGGGTGTGCATACCGATGGCGGGATGCGGGAGGAGATGATTCTGCCGGCAGCAAACTTGTATCCGTCGAAGAAGTTATCGCTGGAAGAGTTGGCGTTGATTGAGACGCTGGGGATTGGTTGCCATGCAGTGAACCGTTCGCAGGCGCAGGCCGGAGAAAGGGCCTTGGTGATCGGGGCTGGGCCGATTGGTTGCACGGTAATGGCGTTCTTGCGGTTGAAGGACGTGAGCTATGAGGTGCTCGATCTGAGCGAGTCAAGGAGAGAGTTTGCTTCGAAGATGATGGGGGCGAGTCGGGTGCATGAATCGAATAAATCGGTTCTGGATCAAACGCCAGAGTTGCCGACATTGGTGTTTGATTGCACGGGCAACAAGGGATCGATGGAGACATCGTTTCGGTATGTGGCGGCGGGAGGAAAATTGGTATTTGTAGGGTTGTTTGTAGGCGATGTAACCTTTCACGACCCGGACCCGTTTCACCGTCGTGAGCTGACGATTTTGAGTTCACGAAATGCCGTGCCGGAAGAACACCGTTTCATTCTCGATGCGGTGGAGAGTGGACGGATCAATACCAAACATTGGGTGAGTGAATGTTGTCCTGTAGACCAGATGCCAGAGAGGTTTCCAGTGTGGGCCGAACCGGGGTCGGGCGTGTTGAAGGCTTTGGTCGACTGGCGGTAGCCGCGATCTTATGCGGCGGGGTGTTGGCCGGGCAGACGTTTGAAGCTACCACCACTCTGGCGCGCGTGGAAGTGCGGGCGGTGGATGGTTCACTGAAGCCGCTCCTGGGGTTGGAGATTAGCGATGTGAAGGTTCAGGAAAATGATCTGGTGCGGCCCGTGCGGTCGGTGGCGCGGGATGAGTTGCCGCTTGACTTGTTTTTGATCGTGGATGTTTCGAATAGCATGCACCGGCACATCTCTGCGCTAGCGAAACAGGCACACCAGGCGCTAGAGGCATTGAAGCCAGGGGGCCGGGTGGCGCTGATGAGCTTCAATAGTCGAAGCAAGGTATGGCTTGAGTTGAGTTCGAGTCGGGCAGCGATTGAGGCAGCGATTGCAGATCTGGTGCAGAAGAAGAATTTTCGGGGTGGAACGGTGATCAACACGCCCATCCACGAGGCCGCAAAGAAGCTGAGGCAGGAATCGCCGAAGGAGAGTCGAAGGGCGATTCTGATTTTGACGGATGGAAATGGGATGAAGGGGACGCGATCTAATACCGTGCTGGAAGAGATGTGGGAAGGGGATGTGACGCTGAATGCGCTGACCATGCCGATGGGTAAGCTTTTGAGGGGGCTTGCGATCTATCAAAGGGCGACGTCGCCCTACATGATGGCGGTGGAGGCAAGTGTGAGCGACTTGGTGAAGAAAACATCCGGAGAGTTGATGACGATGACGGAAACAACAAAGCCGCTGGTGGCGATTCTAGAGCGGATTCGATCGAGGTATACGGTCCACTACGACCCGCTCGGGACGGATGTGAAGGAGCGGAAGGTGATTGCGGGGTTGAGCAATACGGGTAAGGCACGTCATGCAAAGGCGACCGTGATCGGGCGCCGACAATACTCAGTCCGCTGATTCGCGTTCGCGGCGGGAGCGGCCGAAGACACCGTTCCAGGGGGGGATGACGATGGCGGCGCTACCGTTGCACTTTGCCTGACAAGCGAGGCGGATCAGAGGACGGTCGTCGAGTTCGTTGATGAAGCCACTATCCCAGTAGCCGAAATACTCCATGCGCTTCCGTTCAAACTCTTCTACGGGGTCGAGGTTTTCGTTGCCGCCGAGGATACCGACCCAACAGGTGCCACAAGAGCCGGAGCGGCAATCAACTGGGATCGGGCCCATACCTTCGTAGCATCGCGGGTCCTCTTCGTGGAAAGGGCGTTTGTCGAGTTCGGCTGCGGTAGTGATTTCCTGCGTTGCCAGAATGGGGAACCAGGCTTCGGGGTCTTGCTCGTCGAACTGGATACGCTCAGTCGTTTGCTTGCCCTTGAGTCGCTCCATGAGAGTGGGCTTCAGGGATGTGGCGCGACGCTTGAGGAAGTCGTTGGGCTTGTCGTTTGTGACGGAGGGTACGTATGGCGTGGTGAGGAAGGCGGGGCCGCATTGCTCGAGTGTCATGACTGCGATGGAGGCCATGGCGAGGGCGAATTCTTCGGGTGCACCAGATTTGCTCGCGATAGCTTCGATGCGCTCGTAACGGTCGTTAGTTGCGGTAGGGATGACGGCTTTTTTGATGGCGGGCCAGTAACGATGACCGTACAAGAAGTTGTGAGAGGTATCGGCAAGATCGCTTAAGAGGTACTTGCCGTTCATCTGGTAGAACTTGAGGCGGCGCTCGCCTTGGGTGACGAGTTCACCGACAAGTTGAGGCCAGGTGGCAAACCAGATCCTGAAAGCGGCCTGATCGACTGGATGGGTTTGCTGCTCGACAAAATCAACGATGGCGAGCCAGCCTTGTGGGGTACTCAGGCGAGGATCCCCTTGACGACGCGAGCCTTTTCCACACCGGTCAGCTTTTGATCGAGGCCCTGATACTTGTAAGTGAAGCGCTCGTGATCGATGCCGAACAAGTGGAGTAGTGTGGCCTGGAAGTCGCGGATGTGAACGGGGTCACGAACGATGTTGTAGCTGAATTCGTCGGTTTCGCCATGGACGACGCCGGGCTTGAGACCGCCGCCAGCGGCCCAAAGGGAGTAGCAACGAGGATGATGATCGCGACCGTAGTCGGTGGGAGTGAGCTTGCCCTGGGAGTAAATGGTGCGGCCGAATTCCCCGCCCCAGACCACCAGAGTTTCATCGAGTAGGCCGCGTTGTTTGAGGTCCTGCACAAGGCCGTAGAGAGCTTGATCGACGTCTTTGCATTGCGAGGGGAGGACTTCGGGCAGGTTGCCATGGACGTCCCAGCCGCGCATGTAGAGTTGGACAAAGCGAACACCGCGCTCAACGAGCCGGCGAGCCATGAGGGCTTGATTGGCGAAAGTGCCGGGCTTGCGAGCATCTTCGCCGTAGAGTTGATAAGTGGAGTCTGGCTCTTTGGATAGATCAGTCAGATCGGGAACACTGGCTTGCATCCGGAAGGCCATTTCGTATTGAGCGATGCGGCTGCGGGTTTCGGCGTCGCCCTGCTTTTCGAGCGTGAGCTGATTGAGTTCGCCTAGAGCATCGAGCATGCGGCGGCGCATGGCAGTGGGGACGCCATCGGGATTCTTGACGTAGAGAACCGGGTCACCTGCGCTGCGGAGGCTGACGCCGGAATACTGAGCGCTGAGAAAGCCAGCGCTCCAGAGCCTGGCAGAGATGGCCTGGACGTTGGCTTTGGGGTGAGTGTGGTTGGCGTTGAGGACAACGAAGGTAGGCAGATCCTGGTTCATACTGCCGAGGCCGTAGGCGATCCAACTGCCGATGCAGGGGCGACCGGCGATCTGGTTGCCAGTCTGAATGAAGGTGATGGCCGGTTCGTGATTGATGGCCTCGGTATGCATCGTACGAATGATGGTGATGTCGTCGGCCATCTTCGCGACGTTGGGCAGGAGTTCGCTGATCCAGGCACCGCTCTTTCCGTGTTGGGCAAACTTGAAGACCGAAGGAGCGATGGGGAAGCGGGTTTGGCCGCTGGTCATGGTAGTGAGACGCTGGCCCTGGCGGATGCTGTCTGGGAGGTCCTTGTCGAACCAATCCTTCATGCCGGGCTTGTAGTCGAGAAGATCCATCTGAGGCGGTGCGCCAACCATGTGAAGGTAGATAGCGCGCTTGGCCTTGGGGGCGAAGTGCGGAAGCGTGTCGGCACTAGCCGTGAGGCTGCTGAGGGCAAGAGCCCCAATCCCACGGCCGAGGAGTTGACGCCGAGTCTCGAGAAGAACGGCTTTGTTTTCGTGGTTCATTTGTTGAGGACCTCGTCGAGATTCATGAGTTCGTTGGTGACCATGGTGAGGGCAGCGAACTCAGGGGCGTTGAGCTTGGGGTTGGCTTTGCTTTCGCCGACAGCGATGAGCTTGCGGGCATCTTCCGGCTTGGAGTCGTAGTGACGCAGGAAGTCACGATAAGACTTCTGGATGATGTCACGCTCTTTGGGTTCAAAGCGGCGACTGACGAGGCGTTCGCTCAAGAAGTCGAGCTGCTCGTCGAAGTTGTTCTTGTGGGTCTCCATGGCGCGTTGGGCCAGGTGTCTGGCCGCTTCGACAAACTGAACATCGTTCATCGTGAGGAGGGCCTGCAGAGGTGTATTGGTGCGTTCGCGCCGGACCGTACAATTTTCCCGAGTGGGAGCATTAAAGAGGTCCATCGACGGAGGCGGAGCGCTGCGTTTCCAGAACGTGTACATGCTACGGCGGTAGAGACCTTCGCCACGATCCTGCTTATAAAAGCGAGTGTCAGAGCCGTCCATGGCGACGGTTTCCCAAATGCGTTCCGGCTGGTAGGGCCGAACGGAGGGGCCGCCGACTTTACGAACGAGCAGACCGGAGGAGGCCAGGGCGTAATCGCGAACGGCTTCTGCATCCATACGGAAGCGAGGGCCGCGGCTGAGCAGGCGATTGTCAGAATCCTTCTTAAGCTTTTCTTCTGTAGTGACGGCCTGTTGGCGGTAGGCGGCGGAGAGGACAATTTGACGCATCAGGCGTTTGACATCCCAACCGTTTTCGCGGAAGTCGACAGCAAGCCAGTCGAGGAGTTCGGGGTGGCTGGGCGCTTCGCCCTGGCTACCGAAGTCATCACTGCTGCGGACAAGACCTGTGCCGAAGATCTCCTGCCAGAAGCGATTGACGGCGACGCGGGCGAATAGGGGGTTCTCCGCTTTGAGGAGCCAATCGGCGAGGCCGAGACGATTCTTTTGAGTGCTGGAGCCTAGGCCGCCAAGCACCTGCGGCACGTCGGCTTCGACCTTATCACGAGGCTGATCGTACATGCCTCGGTAGAGGATGTTGGCCATGGGCTTCTGGTCTTCGCGCTCAACCATAACGTGGGTGACCGCACCGCGGCGCAGGATGTTCTTACGCTCAAGCTCGGTGGTTGCAATCTTGGCCATGAGCTTGCGGGATTCCCCATCCTTGATGGCCGACCAAACGCGGGACAGCTCAACAGGCTTGCCTTCGGTGGCTCTGGGGAACATTTCGAGAACTGCGATTTCTTCCGAAGAGAGGACGCGGCTGTAGATGCGAACGTCTTTCAGCGAGCCGCCCTTGAAGAAACGCTTGTTGCCGTCGCCACCGATGCGGAGAGGTTCGTTGTTGAGGATCGAACCTTGCAGGGCGGGGCGTGAAGACTCCTGCTTGCCTTCGTGGTTGACGCGGGTACCGTTGAAGTAGAGCTCAAGAGAGTCTTTCTTGCGGCGCTGCCCGTCGTAAGTAAAGGCGATGTGGTACCAATTGTCGGGCATCATTTTGGCCGCATTGCCACCGCGGGCTGCAATCGGCTGGGCGAATTCGCCGACCATTTTGAGGACCGGCTGGCGACCTTGGATGTCAATGGTCCAGCCGCGGATTTTGGTGCCGTCTTCTTCTTTGGAGTTGATCTGGGAGAGCAGGGTCCAATTGTCGTCTGGCTTCGGGTAATAAACCCACATGGACACAGTGAAGGGTTGGTCGGCCTGAATCTTGTTGAAGCCAGGTGCTTCTTTAACTTCCCCTTCCTTGCTGAATGCAATCTTGTCAAGGTGCCACACGGGGTCGTACTGCTTGGGGAGCTTAAGCTCGGGTTTGGCTTTCGCGGCTACCTGATCGGCACGCTGCCCACGGAGGCCGCGAAGCTGAATGAGGTCCTGATCGATCGTCTTCCAGCGCTGCTCATCACCTGACACCGGAAGGAAGATCACGGGGGGCGTGTCGCTGATATTGCCATCGAGGGGCTTCTGCGTGGTGTTGCGGAAGAAAGCCGACATCGAGTAAAAGTCTTTTTGCGTAATGGGGTCAAACTTGTGATCGTGACAAGTAGCGCAGCCGACGGTGAGGCCCAGAAAGACAGTGCTGGTGGTGTCGACGCGATCCTTTGCATACATGACTGCGACTTCGTCTTCGATGACACCGCCCTCATTGGTGGTGACGTTGTTGCGATGGAATCCGGAAGCAATCAGTTGGTCGCGAGTACCGCCAGGGAGAAGGTCGCCTGCCAGCTGGTCGCGGGTGAAAGCATCGAAGCGCAAGTTGCGATTGAAGGCGTTGATCACCCAATCGCGGAAGTGCCACATCTCGCGGTAATTGTCGATATGGAGGCCGTGGGTATCGGCGTAGCGGGCGGCGTCGAGCCAGTAGCGGGCGCGGTGTTCGCCATAGTGAGGTGAGGAGAGGAGTTTGTCGACGTACGCTTCGTAGGCGTTGGGGCGGGTGTCCTTGAGGAAAGCTTCGACGTCCTGGGGTTCAGGGGGCAAACCGGTGATATCGAGAGAGGCGCGACGGGCGAGAGTGCGACGATCGGCTTCGGCGGCGGGGGTTAGACCCGCGGCAGTGATCCGGGCGTGAAGGAAGCGATCGATTTCGTTATTGCCCCAGGAGGAATTGGGAACTGCAGGCTTGGATGGGGCGATGAAAGCCCAGTGCTCCTGCCAGTCTGCACCTTGTTCGATCCAAGTGCGGAGGGTGTTGATCTGTGCAGGGGTAAGCGTCTTGTGCGCCGATGCCGGAGGCATCTTGAGGGCAGGCTTGTCGTGCAGGATGCGCTTGATGATGAGGCTCTGATCGGGTGAGCCCGGAACGATGGGAGTGCCAGATTTGCGCGCACCGAAGGCTTCGGTTTTGACATCGAGCCTGAGGCCAGCCATGCGGGTTTTCTTGTCGGGACCGTGACAGTGGAAGCAGGCATCGCTCAGGATGGGCCTGACCTCGCGACGAAAGTCCACTCGTCCGGCCGGCAGCAGCGGCAGCGCCAATAGGAAGGACATTAAGAAGCGCATCATTTTCTTTATCTTATCGTCTTACACTGGGAGTGTTCAAAAGATGAAACAAATTGCGGCTTTATTGTGTCTTGCTTCAATGCTTTGCGGTCAGCAGAGCCCGCTGATGACGGTACAGCGGAATCCGCTGGCGGCAATTGCCAATCATCCGCGGGTGAAGCAGGCCGAGAAATATGTCAGTGAGGGCCGGACGGCGATTGTAGCGGGCAATGCAGACGAGGCGCGGCGGTTGTTTGATGCATCGATCGAACACTTGCTGGATACGCCAATGGATGATCCGGACCGGGAGGCAATCGACCGCTTTATCCAAAATCTGGCAGAAGAGATTTATACGATTGACCTCGATTCCCTGGGTGCGGCGAGGTCGCTCGATGACGTGCGTTTTGACAAGTCACCACTTGATGAGATTCGTGAGATGACGTTTCCGCTGGATCCGAGGATGAAGTCGAAGGTGCAGCAAGAGGTGCAGTCGATTACGTCGCAGTTGCCGCTGGTGGTGAACGACACGGTACTGAGGTTCATCAATTACTTTGCGAATGGGAAGGGTCGGAAGACCCTTGAGTACGCGCTGAAGCGGAGTGGAAAGTATCGGCCGATGATCTTCCGGATTCTGGCCGAGGAGGGTGTGCCCGCTGAATTGATTTATCTGGCGCAGGCGGAGAGTGGTTTTTTGCCGCGCGCGGTCTCGTATCAGGCGGCTGTGGGGATGTGGCAGTTTATCAAGCAGACCGGGCAGACCTATGGGTTGGCGCAGGGGCCTTGGACCGATGACCGATTGGATCCCGAGCGGGCGACGCGAGCCGCGGCGAAGCATTTGCGGGATTTGTATGAGGACTTTGGGGACTGGCATCTGGCGCTGGCTGCTTATAACTGTGGGCCCGGGTGTGTGGACCGTGCGGTGCAAAAGACAGCGTATGCGGATTATTGGGAATTGCGGAATCGGCATGCAGTGCCGATTGAGACAACGAACTACGTGCCAATCATTCTCGCGCTGACGATCATCATGAAGAACCCGGTGGATTACGGACTGGCTGATCTTGAATTGGAAGCGCCGCTGGAGTACGACACGATCGAGGTGTATTCGAATACGAGCCTGCAATTGGCGGCCGATGCCGCTGGGGTGCCTGTGACGACGATGCAGGATATGAACCCGGCGATTCTGCGCAATGTGGTGCCGAGCGGTTACTTCTTGAGGGTGCCGAAGAATATGGGGCAGGACGTTTCGGAAGCCTTCAAGCTGGTGCCTGCCGATAAGCGAGATATCTGGCGGGTGCATCGGGTGCAGCGGGGTGAGACTCTCGATGAGCTTGCGCGGCAGTATCATCTGACACCGCAGGTGATGGCGCAGGCGAATCCGCAGTTTGAGAATGCGGCCTATGCAGTGGTGCCGCAGATGGCACCGAAGCCGAAGCCATCGCGGACAGCTGCGGTGAAAGGTAAGCCGGTGAAGGCAGGGACGCAGAGGGTGACGTCATCGAAGGTGCAACGGGGTACTCCGAAGGCGACATCGACGAAGAGGCCGGCCTCTAAGCCAACTACGGTGGCCAAGAAACCTGTGAGGGCAACGGGGAAAAAGTAACTTCGCTGGCTCCTTCCCATTGCCGATTGAAACCCTAGGTGGTGAGCCAGGGGGTGAATTCGCCTTCGCCGTGGACGTCGGTGAGGCGTTGGTCGCGCCCTTGGAAGCGGTAAGTGACCTTTGTGTGGTCGAGGCCTAACATGCGGAACATCGTGGCATGCATGTCGTGGACACTTTTGCGTTCTTCGACGGCGCGGAGGCCGAATTCATCGGTTGCTCCCAAAGCCCTGCCACCCTTGATGCCGGCGCCGGCCATCCACATCGAGAAGCCGTAGGGATGGTGATCTCTTCCGTTCTTGCCTTCCGCGAGCGGCGTGCGGCCGAATTCTGTGGACCAGACAACGAGAGTCGAATCGAGGAGGCCGCGACCTTCAAGGTCAGCGAGGAGACCGGCGATGGGGAGGTCGCTCTTGCGAGCCATTTTGTTGTGGCTGCCGAGAAGGTCGTTGTGGGCATCGTCCCAATCGTCACCGAGGTTGGTGCCGGAGTAGAGCTGGACGAAGCGGACTCCACGCTCGACAAGGCGGCGGGCAAGCAGACATTTGCGGCCAAAATCGTCGGTGGCGGGCTCGCCGATGCCGTAGAGCTTTTTGGTGGCTTCAGACTCTTTGTTGATGTCGACGACATCGGGAGCTTCAGACTGCATGCGGTAGGCGAGTTCGTAGCTGGCGATGCGAGCCTCAAGAGTCGAGTCGTCTTCGCGGCTGGCGGAGTAGCGGCGATTCATGCGGGTGATGAGGTCGAGGGTTTCTTTTTGCGATTCGGCGGAAACCCCTTGGGGGTTGGCGAGATGCAGGACGGGACTTTGGCCGCCGCGGAAGATAGTGCCCTGATAGACGGCGGGAAGGTAGCCGCTGCCGTAGGCGCCGGAGCCACTCTTAATCGCACCATCACTCATCACGACGAAGCTGGGGAGATTCTTGTTTTCACTTCCGAGACCGTATACGGTCCAGGCGCCAAGAGAGGGGCGACCTGGAAACTGGCTACCGCTGGCGCGCAGATAGATGGCAGGAGCGTGATCGAAGGCGTCGCCGTAGCAACTGCGGACAACGGCGAGCTTGTCGGCGTGGCGTTGGAGGTTAGGGTAGAGATCGGAGATCTCAAGACCGCTCTTGCCGGCTTTGGTGAAGTTCCAGGGGCTGCCGCGCATGAGTGCTTTGCGGAAGTCAATACGGCTGGTGATCAGGCCCTGGCCGAAGCTGCCCGGCAGGGGCTGCCCATCGTACTTGGCAAGGGAAGGTTTGGGGTCGAAGGTGTCGACATGGCTGACGCCTCCGTGCATGAACAGATAGATGACACGCTGGGCGCGGGCCTTCTCGGCAGCTTTCGCGATCATGCCGGCGAGGGCGACAGCGCCGAAGCCGCGGCCGGAATCAAGGAAGAATTGTCGACGATTCATGGGGAGGTCCTTATTCGACATAGAGGAATTCGTTCGTGTTGAGCAGGCCGCGGATGAGTTCGCGGCGAGCTGCGAGTTCGTTGCCGAGGAGTTGGGTTTGTTTGGCGAGAAACTCTTTGGCCATGGTGAGTTCGCTCTCCTGCGGAGCACGCTGCAAGGTTTGCTGCCAGATTGCGTCGATCGTAGTGGCCTTGCCGGCGAGGACTTCTGCCTGGTTGATGGTGAAGTTGCTGTTGAGCAAATTCAGCGACTGCGTAGAGGTAGTGGAAGACTCGCGGCGGGAGCAGCTGAGCACTCCTTCGGGGCGATCGAAAACTTCGAGCATCGGCATGCGGTAGGTGCGCTTGACGAGCATGTAGATCGAGCGACGGATGTGCTCGGACTTGTCTGTGGTGATGGGCCACGCATTGGCGGCAGGCTGGCTCATGCCGTAAAGTTCTTCACTGCTGAGTTGAGGGACGACGGGGCGGCCATACATTTTTGTGTTGAGGGTTCCGGTAGTTGAGAGGACAGCATCGCGGATCTCTTCAGCTTCGAGGCGACGGCGAGTGAAGTGAGAGAGCAGGGCGTTGTCGGGATCTTTTTCGTTTGCCAACGGCGAGGCCGTGGCGGATTGGCGGTAGGTAGCCGAGAGTAGGATTTCACGATGGAGCTTCTTGAGGCTCCATCCCTGCCTGACGAATTGATCGGCGAGGTAATCGAGGAGTTCGGGATGGCTGGGCGGTGCACCGCGCATGCCGTAGTCGCTGGATGTAGCGATGATGCCTCGGCCGAAGTGATACTGCCAGACACGGTTAACCATGACGCGAGCGGTGAGCGGGTTATCGGGGCGCGCGATCCATTCGGCGAGGGCCGAACGGCGGCGCGTGGTAAGTGAATCGATGGGTGGTGCGGGGATGTCCCCACCGCCGAGGGCGGAAAAGAAACCGGGCCCAACTTCTTCGCCGTAGGGAGTGCCTTTGCCGGGGACATGTGTTTTAGGCGCTTCACGACCGATATCGGTGATGCCGGGAGAAAAGGGGCCTGGGACGTAATTGCCGTAGAGGGCGAGCAAACGGGACTTGAGGCGTTCCAGCTTGGGTTTGTCGTCTTCGGAGAGGATGCGCCAGATCTGCTCATCAGAGGGGTTGACAGCCCTTTGGTGCTCGTCGTGGAGAGCCTTCTGGATGGGTGTACGCTTTTCTTCCTCCACCGCAAAAGCTTGCTGGATTTCAGGGCTAAGTTTGGCGAGGCGCTCGGCTTTGATGCGATCGAAATAGGGTTTCTTGAGGGCGGCCAGTTCTGCGCCGACATCGTAGAGCTTGAAGGTGCGTGTGACTTCGCCGAGGTCATAGCTGCGTCCGTTGTTGTAGTGCAGGAAGACACGATTTTTCTGGTAGGGGGCGAAGACGGCCTGAAGACGATAGTAGTCGCGTTGCGGGATCGGATCGTACTTGTGATCGTGGCAACGGGCACAACCGGCGGTGAGACCTAGGAAGACACTCGATGTGGTGTCGGTGAAGTCGGTGAGGCTCTCGATGCGATTGATGTCTTCGACTTTGTAGAGCATGTCGCGGTTGGGGCCGACGGCGAAATACCCCGTGCCCTGTTGTTGTCGGGGATCTTCGAACAGTTCGTCACCAGCGAGTTGCTCTTTAATGAACTGGTTGTAGGGCTTGTCGTTGTTGAAGCTATCGATGACGTAGTCGCGATATCGCCAGGCGTAAAGGGTGTAGGGATCCTGCTCGAAGCCAGCCGTGTCGCCGTAGCGGACGAGGTCGAGCCAGTGTTTGCCCCACTTCTCGCCATAGTGCTTGCTTGCGAGAAGTCGATCGAGCATGGCTTCGTAATTGCCATCCCCCTCGAATGCCTTGATCTGGTCAGCCGAGGGAGGAAGGCCGGTGAGGTCGTAGGAGACTCGGCGGAGCAACGTGCGGCGATCGGCTTCAGCGGCGGGCTTCAACTGATTCTGGTTGAGCTTGGCAGCGATGAACTTATCGATTGGGTTGCGAGCCCAGCCTTGGCCGGAGTTCGGGACTGCGGGCGGCTTGACGGGCTGGAAGGACCACCAGGTGGGAGCTTTGGTGGCTTCTGACTTGGCGGGCCACTTGGCTCCCGCGACGATCCACTCGCGGATCACGGAAAGGTCGGCGGCGTTGAGCTTGCCGGTGGGAGGCATCATAGCGCGGCCTTTGCCAGTCATCATGAGCCAGAGGCGGCTATTTTCAGGCTTACCCGGCACAACGACGCCGTCGGCTAGATCACCGGGCTGATCGATGCGCAGGCCAGCCATTGCAGCGGGGCCGTGACAGGAATAGCAGTTCTTGCGGAGAATCGCTTGGGCACGGCTCGGAAGATCACCTTCGGCGGCCAGCGCAGCCGTCGCAAGAACCAACAATTTCCACATAGAGCTAGTGAGATTCTATATGATCGTACGAAGCCGATGATGACCCTAGCCATATTGACGTTGGCCGTAATGGCCGCCGAGCCGGGTGGAAAGCCCTACCTGAATGAGGTTCGGATCGAGAGACATAAAGCGATCCCCATGCGGGATGGCGTAACGATTTATGGCGATGTGTATCGCCCTGCAGCCGAGGGAAAGTACCCAACGATTGTGGTGCGCACTCCTTATGGCGTACAGCGTGACGGCGTGCACGAGACGATGACGAAATTTGCGCAGCGCGGGTATTCTGTGCTGATCACTGATAACCGGGGGCGCTATGAGAGCGACGGGAAATGGGACCCGTTCCGGTTTGAAGCCACCGATGGCTATGACGTGATCGAGTGGGCCGCGCGACAGAATTTCTCAAACGGCAAGGTGGCGACACAAGGTGGATCCTATCTGGGCCATGTGCAATGGGCGGCGGCAAGCCAACAGCCACCGAGTCTGGTGGCGATGTTTCCGAGTCTGGCGTCGACGAACATCTATGCGAACTGGATTACACATGGGGGCGCATTCCGCCTGAGCTTCAACTATGGGTGGGGCGTGGTTCGCATGCCGAACCGGATCATGTTGCCGCAATACTGGCACACAGAGGCTTATACGCCCGAAGAATTGAAGTATGAGAACATCCTGTGGCATCTGCCGCTAAGCACGGGAGATGTGAAGAGCGCTGGTACCGAGGTGAAGCATTACCGCGACTGGGTGATGCATGACAGCTATGACTCTTATTGGAAGGCGATCAGCGATGAAGAGCGGATGGACAAAATGAAGGTGCCTGCAGAGGTTTCAGGCGGGTGGTTTGACATCTTTCTGGCCGGGACGATCAATGGCTACACAATGATGAAGCAGAAGGCCGCCACTGAGGCGGCGCGTAAGGGAACCCGCATGATCATTGGGCCCTGGGGACATGGACCGACACAGAAGTATGGCGATGTGGATTTTGGCAAGGATGCTTACAACGATCAGTTTGAAGAAGAGTTGCGATTCTTTGACTTTCACCTGAAGGGCATCTCAAATGGCCTCGACAAGAACTTGCCAGTGAAGCTGTTCTACATGGGTGTCAACAAGTGGCGGACCGAGGCAGATTGGCCGATCCCGGGGACGAACTTCCGTGATTTGTATCTGACAGGCGCAAGCGCAGCGAACTCGGTACGCGGCGGAGGAACCTTGAGCTTTGACAAGCCTGCGGCGGGGAGCAAGGATCAGTATCCTTATGACCCGATGCTGCCCGTGATGACGCTGGGCGGCAATAACTGCTGCGGCACGCCGACGCTGGCCGGGCCCAAGGATCAACGCCCGATCGAGAACCGCAATGATGTGCTGGTTTATTCAGGGCCGATCCTGAAGGACCCGCTAACGATTGCCGGGCCCGTGAAGATGAAGCTGACGGCGGCGACGGACGGGCCGGATACGGACTGGATGGTAAAGCTGGTAGACGTGTATCCGAATGGGTTTGCGATGCCGGTGGCAGAGGGGATTTTGCGGGCGAGGTTCCGCAATGGGTTGGACAAGCCTGAAATGCTGAAGGCGAACCAGACTTATGAATTTGTGGTGGACATGGCGGGGACGGCGAATACGTTTCTGCCAGGGCACCGGATCCGCGTGGACATTACGTCCAGCAATTATCCGCAGTTTGACCGCAACCCGAACACGGGTGAGCCGCTCGGCTCAGCCGCAAAACCGCGCGTGGCACTGCAAACCGTTTTTCACGGCAGCTCGATTGTGCTGCCGGTTGTGACGAATCCCTAAAGGAGTAACCCAGACATGAGCTCAAGACGTAAATTTATGGGAGCAGCCGCAGCGCTGCCGATGATGGCGACCAAGGGAAGTGCGGCCAGAATGAAGACCCCGGATTACTTCAAGGATCTGGGTGTGAGGCCATTCATCAACGCCGCTGGGACGTACACGATGCTGACAGCGTCGCTGATGTCACAGGAGACGATGGACGCGATGGAATATGCCTCCAAGCACTTCGTTCATCTCACGAAGTTGCAGGACGCAGTGGGAGCGCGGATTGCGAGCTTATTGAGCGCGGAGGCCGCGATGGTGACCAGCGGCGCGGCGGGGGCCATGCTGGTGGGAACGGCGAGCTGCATTACAGGTAAAGACGCGAAGGCGATCTTACAATTGCCGGACGTCACAGGGCTCAAAAGCGAGGTGCTGGTGCAGAAATCGCACCGGTATGGCTATGACCACGCTGTGCGGGCCTGCGGCGTGAAGATGGTGGAGATCGAGACCGAGGAAGAATTCCACCAGAAGGCGAGCGAGAAAACGGCGATGGCGCTGTTCTTCAACGACAACGACAAGAAGGGCAAGATCGATGCCAAGGGTTGGGTGAAGTTAGGCAAGCAGCACAATGTACCGACCCTCAATGATGCTTCGGCCGACGCACTGCCGGTGGAGCGCTTAAGTCTCTACAACAAGATGGGTTTTGACCTGGTGACCTTCTCGGGCGGGAAAGGCATCTGCGCGCCTCAATCGACGGGGATTCTGATGGGCCGCAAAGATCTGATCGAGGCGGCAAGATTGAACACGAGCCCGTATTCGGACACAGTCGGACGCGGGCTGAAGGTGAACAAGGAAGAAATGCTGGGCTTACTGGTAGCGCTTGAGAATTATCTGAAGCGGGACCATGCTGCGGAAGCCAGAGAGTGGGACCGGCGGGTCGACTTGATTGCCAAGGCGGCAAAGAAGTTACCGACCGTGACATCGAAAGTGGACGTGCCGGAGATCGCCAACCACACGCCGCATCTGAAGCTGACCTGGGATCAGTCGAAGGTAAAAATCAGTGCGCTAGAGGTAAAGAAGAAGATGCTCGAGGGCGAGCCTTCCATCGAAGTGACGCCCTCGACAACCAAGGATGAACTGGTGATGACGGTTTGGATGCTGAAGCCAGGCGAGGCCGAAATTGTAGCCAAGCGACTGGCTGAGGTCTTAAAAGCCGCCGTCTAGATGTAGGCGATCACATCAATTTCAACCAGGCTGTTGCCAGGGATGCCTCCGGCAGCAGCGATGGTGGTGCGCACGGGGGGATTCTCGCCGAAACGGCCCTGGAAAACGGAATTCATCGCAGCGTAATCTTTCAGGTCATTGAGATAAACGTTGCACTTGAGCACCTTATCCATGGAAGACCCGGCATTTCTGAGCTCGTTTTCGACCTCACGGAGAACGTGCTCGGTGTGGGCTTTGATATCGCCTTCAAAATGAGCACCCTTGCCGGCAATAAAGAGAAGATTGCCATAGCTGACAGCTCCGTTGAACAGAGGGGTCTTCGCTGGCTTTGGGCCTTTACGGTGAACGGTTTTGGTGACGGCGGCGCTAGCCTGGGCGAGTGCCGTTGAGGCGGAGGCGAGCGAGGCGGCGAGGATTCCGGCGGCAGTCTGGTAAAAGCGGTTGCGTGTCATAGTAGGTCTCTTCGAGACAGTCTTGCACAATTTTTGCAGCTGACCCCTTGCAGAATCCGCACAACACGATATGCTTACTGCACGGAATATTCTCCATGATCGACCGCTATCGCTATGTATCCGCCGATGAAGATCCTGATGATCTGCTGCAGGACGTGACCCACGGCAACGAAATGTCTGAGTACAACCACGACGAGGACGATGAAGATCTGATTGAGGAAGTGGAGCAGGAGTTGTCGACTCCGCGCTTCAATCCGACCCCGCCGCCACCGCCTTTGCCAGAACCCGCTCCGGTGATCGCCAAGGAAGAACCTGAGGAACCTGTGGTTGTGGCTCCGGCTCCTGTGGTTGCGGAAGTGAAGAAGGAAAAGCCGAAGAAGCCGGCTGCACCTAAAAAGGTGGTTGTGGCCAAGCAAGCTGCTGCTCCGGCCAAGCAAGCTGCTGCTCCGGCCAAGCAAGCTGCTGCTCCGGCCAAGCAAGCTGCTGCTCCGGCCAAGCAAGCTGCTGCTCCGGCCAAGCAAGCTGCCGCTCCGGCTAAGAAAGCTGCTGCTCCGGCTAAGAAAGCTGCTGCTCCGGCCAAGAAAGCTGCTGCTCCGGCCAAGAAAGCTGCCGCTCCAGCTAAGAAGGCTGCAGCGCCAGCCAAGAAATCCGCCGCACCAGCCAAGAAGGC
>VFZU01000076.1 GCA_016870995.1 Acidobacteriota bacterium | reverse complement strand
ACTGGGTCGAGGCAATCCGGTATCTCAATATGACGCAACTCTCAGACCACAGAAAGGAGCAGTTGAGAAAACTCGAACAAGCCGCCTGACGGCGGTGGGACTCTACATTACTGGATGCAAAGGAGGGGCACATCCCCTCCTCTGCACTCCTCCCCTAAAAGCCCAGAAAGGCAGCATTGGCCAAATTCGTAATTGCAGAACTTGACATACACAACTCTTTCCCGACCGATCTGCGACCCCAAGGCCGCACTCGCACCCATCCATTCCCGGCGTGTCACCATTTGCTGTACCCCTTCATGGCCTCCATTCTTTCTGTTTTGGAAGCCGAAAGCCAGGGAAATTCAAGATGAGATGAGCAATTGGTCAAGCGCTAGCCTCCTCAACAATCCCACATGACTAGCAACATCCCCTCAACGGTTGAAAGGAAGTTCGTTGATCCAGTGGAAGCCCCGAGTCAACAGCAGGCTCTTCGATTTCGCGTCCTGCCGTAGGATCACCTTGAACTCTCCAATCTCCAACTGCAAGGTCCCCGCCGAGGGATGCGTGTACTTGTAGACTTCCGGAAGAGCCGATCCAAAGGGCTTCAACTCGAGGGTCCCCGCCTTCGCATCATGACGTAAGCCAAAGCGAATGAGCTCTCCTGTTTCAAGCACCACGGCCATCATTCTGTCGCCCGTGATCCCCACCCGCACCCATCGCTTCAAATTGGGCTTGCCTTCATAAGGATCCACACTATAAAAACCATGGAAAGGCGATGCCTCAACAACTGCCCGCTCGGCCTTCCAAAACCTATAACTATAGATCGGCCCCGCAACCATAACCGAGCCGAGAATGAAGCACTTCAACGCCAACGCCAATCGCGGCCACCATTTGCCAGCAAGGCGCAACCGCATGTCCGGCGGGGGAACCGTCGGAATCCTCAAAACGAAAAACGAAAACAGCCTTGGCAGTTGCGGAAAGATCAACAGACAGCTTAAGAAGAACAGATGTGTCGAGGACAGTTTCACCGGAATGTCGTAGCAATAATTCAACGCCATGATCTGGATCGAGGCCGCTGCAGCCCCGAATGCACCCACCAAAGCCGTTGCAGGAAACAGCAGCAACAACCCCACCAGCACTTCCACAGCGCCCAGAAACATCTGATACGGAGTGCTTGCTGCGATCATGGTCCAGACCAATCCCATCGGCGACGAATCCGCATAGCTCCTCAACAGATTCGCAGGCCCGGGGTGCCCAAACTGCATCGGGATCAACTTCGCCCAACCGTAGCCAAGCATCGTGAGTCCCAATCGATAACGGATCAAAAGATGCACCACCGCACCTGTCCAGTACGGCAATCCCCACCTCCACGCTAGCGACACAACAAGAGCCATAAGCAAAGTGAAGGCCACCTCCACATAGTTATAGGTGGTGTCTCCACTGCCTGCGGGGAAGTACTTGATCGATACTCCAAGAGTCTGCAACGCAAGCCACGGATAGAATTTGTGTCCAATTACGGCCGGTAGCGGAAACAAATAAAGCAAGGTGTAAGCCCACAAAAACCGCGTCCACCACCCCACGCGGGCACGAACTTCTTCCTTTCGCTCCGGCACCGCAATACTCTCGTCGGCATCCAGAAACCGCCCCGCCAACTCCGCCGTCGGCACCCGGCAACTTTCACTTCTCCCGAACCACCCATACCTGTTCCTGGCAATCCAGCCATACACGGCATCCCGCAGAAGCCCCGGCATCACCCGTCCCAAAACAGCAATCCGGTACGGCCATCCCAACCGAGCAGCAATCCGCACAGCGGCCTCAGATCTCGTGTGCACTCCCTCCTTATCCACCAGCACCACGCTATCCGGCAATTCCCCCACACCCTGCAACACCTCCCGCGCCGCCTCCGACTGCAACGACGCGAACCGAAACACACCCTTGGGATCCCGATCGATCACCCACTGCACAGCCGCATGGCACAAATTACAAACCCCATCAAACAGAATCACCGGCTGCGTCAAGTTACTCATGTTCCATTGAGGTTAATACAGGCCGCGACAACGTTGTACTGTGAGGATATGCGGCTCTGGTTCCCCCTTCTCCTCATCGCCTTCTCAGCCACAGCGCAGCAAACCGTTGAGGTCAAACTCGACGCTGCTGCCAATTGGCTCAACACCGGCGTCAAACTCGACCGCGGCGATCGCTACTCGATCGAAGTCTCCGGCGAAATCACGCTGCGCGGCAGCCGCAACGAAGACCAACCCACCGGCCCCACCGGCCCCACCGGCCCCACCGGCCTCGCCCGCGGCTTTCGCGATCTCCTCCGCAGCCTCCCTGTTAACACCGCCGGCCGCGGTGCAGTCATCGGCAAAATCGGCGACCGTGAAACCTCTCAGCCCTTCGTCGTCGGTATCGCTCGCGACGGCGAAGTCGCTCTCGGCGGCAACCTCTTCCTCGGCGTCAACCTTGCTTCGAATGACCGCGGCGAAGGAAATTTCCGCGCCAAGATCCGCATCACAAAGGCCCCAGTTCAACTCACCAAACAGAAAGCCGCTCCTGTCGTCGAACTCACCCAAGCCCAGCTCGATAGCCTCCCCACCCGCGTCGTCGACGCCGAAGGTACAGAAGGCGACCGCGTCAATTTCATCGTCGTCGGCAACGAAGCCGCCGTCACTGGCGCACTCAAATCGGCCGGCTGGGTCCAGGTCGACCGCAGCGTCAAATCTTCGGTCATAAACGCCATCCTCATCAGCATGTCCAAGCAGGCCTACCTCACCATCCCCATGAGCGAACTCCTCATGTTTGACCGCCCGCAGGACTACGGCTTCGCCCACGCCGTCCCCTTCGTCGTCGTCGCCCAACGCCACCACTTCCGCATCTGGAAGGCCCCGTTTCAGGTCAACGGAGTTGATGTCTGGGTCGGCGCTGGCACGCATGACATCGGCTTAGAGAAAGACCAGCGCAACGGCAAGATCACCCACAAGATCGACCCCGAGACCGACAAAGAACGCGACTACATCGGCCAAACCCTCGAAGAAAGCGGGCTCGTCGTCAAGAAGACGTACATGACCCACAAGAACCCCGTCAAAGAAGCCAAAACCGCCCACGGCGGCGAATTCCGCTCCGACGGACGGACCCTCCTCGTTTACCTCGAGCAGAAGCGCAACGAAGACGCAGTTCGCTTTTCAAACCTCTTCTGCAGCGTTCTTAAGGTCAACCCCGACGGCGGCGAATGGGGCCCCTGCACCGAATACATCGAAACTCCAGCCGAAGCTGAAGTAGATCTCAAGCCCATCTCCAAAGACTTCCGCGTCGTCGTAGTCCCCGGCATCTTCTCCAGCTGTGCCTCCGATGCTCCCGCCTTCGATAAGGGTCGCGCCATTCTCAAACAGAAGTACGGCCTCGATGCCGAACTCCTCGGTGTTCCCAACAATTCCAGTGAAGACAACGGCAAAGCTATCGCCAAATATCTGCGCGAACGCTGGTCCAAAGACAAACGCAAATTCCTGCTCGTTGGCTACTCCAAGGGCACACCCGACATTCAAACCGCTCTTGCCACTGAACCCGATATCCGTCCGATGATCGCCGCATTCGTCAGCATCGCCGGAGCCAGCGGAGGCTCGCCTGTTGCGGATGCCCTACCGGAACGGCTCAGCGGCATGCTCGGCAAGGTCAACGGCAAAGGCGGTTGCGAGGGCGACCTAAGTGACGGCTTCAAGAGCCTCTCCGTCGAGCGTCGCCGCATGTTCCTCAGCCAATACCCGCGCCCCTTCGTTCCCACTTTCTCCATCCCTGCGGTAGCCGATGCCGACAAGGTCTCGAAAGCCATGGTCCAAAGCTGGACCATCATGAACGGCTTCTCTTCTCGCAACGACGCCCAGCTCACGGAACAGGACGCGATCGTTCCTGGCTCCATGGTCATCGGAGCCGCTCGCAGCGATCACTTCGCGCTCGCTCTCCCCCTTGAAGCAATGAAAGGCGGGGCGCTTAAAACCATGCTCGACAAAAACAACTACCCACGAGCCGCCTTGCTCGAGAGCGTCGTACGTTTCGCGCTGGAAACAATCAAGGCGCCGGTTGCGCAACCGGCGCCAGAGAAACCAAAATCAATTTTTCAGCCTTAGGCTGTGATCAGTGATGCTGCACCCAGACTGCTGGTGTGCTTCGACAGCCGCGTTCGCAATTCCAACCGTGCCCGCAGCAATCGGCTCTTGGCCGCTGCTACGCTGATACCGAGTTGATCCGCGACTTGTTCCATCGGCAGTTGTTGCACATCCCGCAACACAAACACATTGCGAAGTAGTGGGGGAATGCGGTCGATCTCAGCCTGCACCACGCCAGCAACTTCCTTCTTACCGAGTGTTTGTTCCGGAGTCGGCGTTTCATCTGGCAATTCCAGAGTCACTACCTCATCGCCCACCTGCGTGTCGTCAATATAGAACAGCTTCGCGCGCTTGGCCTGTCGCAACCGCATCAGGCACTGATTCACGACGATCCTGGTTAGCCAGGTTGAAAACTTTGCCTCACGATTAAATTGTGCGAGGTGTTCAAAAGCCTTCCAGCAGGCATTTTGAACTTCATCTTCAGCGTCAGATTTGTCCCTTAAGATCGACAAGGCGAGCTTAAGACAAGTGTTATAGTGGCGCTCAACCAGTTCTGCGAAGGCTTGGTCATTTCCAGCCTGTGCCATGTCAACCAAAGATTCATCGAGGATGCCTACAAAAGCTTGCCGACGATTTTGAATCATGTTAAAGTCCTTACAGGATCAAATATTAAGCTACATGAATGAGTCTAGCAGCAGCTCCCAGTTCACGCAAGAAAATACTGAAAGCAATTATAGCTTACCGCAAATCCCAGCCATTTCAATGAACGAAAGTAAAGATAATTTTAAATCTGCTGAAAATTCTGATGCGACGATCCGCCGTGTCCTTTCGTCTTACGATCTTGGCAACAAACTCCGTCAACTCAGACTGAAAAAGAAAATAGCCTTAGTGGATCTCGGCAAGCACACCGGTCTTTCGGCGTCGATGATTTCCCAGTTGGAAAACGGCAAATTGGTCCCGACTCTCCCTACTCTTGCCAGAATTGCCATGGTTTTCGACGTCGGTTTGGACTATTTCTTCACCGACAAGCGCCGAAAGCGACTTTTCAGTATTGTCCGTAAGGATGAACGCATGCAGTTCCCCGAGCGGACCGACTCGCCAACCCCTGGCTACTTCTTCGAATGCCTCGCCTTCAGCGCCCAGGATAAGAGTCTACAGGCCTACCTCGCTGAGTTTCCCCTGCGCAGCCCCAATGAAGCCACAGAACATATGCACGAAGGTGCAGAGTTCTTCCACGTCATCGAGGGCTCCGTCGCCATCCGTTATCAGGATGAAGAGTACATGATGGAGACCGGTGATAGCGTTTATTTCGACTCCTCCGCTCCTCATTCCTATCGCGGAGTCGGCACTCAAACCGCCAAAGCCATCGTCATCACTACTCCGCCGCGAGTCTAAATGCGGCCCGGCTGGATTACCTTCGGCTTGCTCCTCGCAAGCAATTGCTTTATGACCGTGGCTTGGTACGGCCACCTAAAATATAAGGGCAAGCCTCTTTGGCTGGTCATTCTCGTTTCTTGGGCCATCGCTTTTTTCGAATACTGCCTCATGGTCCCCGCCAACCGCATCGGCTCTCAAACGATGTCCGGCTACCAGCTTAAGATCCTTCAAGAAGCAACCACCCTGGTCGTCTTTATCGGTTTTGCCTGGCTTTACCTGGGCGAACGCCTCCGCTGGAACTACTCCCTTGCCATGCTCCTGATCCTCGGAGCCGTTGCCCTCACATTTGTCCCCGCAGATTCCTAATTCTCCCCTGCACTCTTGCCGATAGTTCCCTTGTGAAACCGCTCGCCATCTTTCTCACACTGCTCTTCGCAGCCTTACTCACCCCAGAGCCGGTCTTTGCAAAAAAGAAACCTGCAGTCGCCCGCCCCGCCAGCAAGCCCCCCGTCCACAAGAAGTTTGACAACCGCAAGAAGAAATCCACCCTCAAGTTCGGCCGCCCCAAAGCGTTCTAAATAAGCAAAAGCGGCCCCAAAAAAGGCCGCTCACACTCACAAATGTTTTTTAGATGGGGTGCCCAACGGGACTTGAACCCGTGACATCCGGAATCACAATCCGGCGCTCTACCGACTGAGCTATGGGCACCGCAAGCTACTTGTAACAGCTTACCAAATCACTGCCGCTCCATACCGGCCTTCTTCCACATCTCATCCACGCGCTTCTTCACATCGGGGTCCATCGTGATCACCGGTGGCCACGGCCTTGTAAATCCTTCACCCGGCCACTTCTTCGTGCCATCAATTCCCATCTTTGATCCATAATTCGGCAACCGGCTCGCGTGGTCCAGTGAATCAATCGGCCCCATCACAAACTCGGTGTCCCGTTGCGGATCGATATTGTTGAACACCTTCCACGCCACCTCCGAGTAATTCCTCACATCCACATCCTCGTCCACCACCACAATGCACTTGGTGAACATCGCCTGCCCGAGCCCCCAGATCGCATGCATTACCTTCCGCGCATGCCCCGGGTAAGCCTTCCGAATGCTCACCAGCATCAGGTTGTGAAACACACCTTCCGCCGGCAGCGCCATATCCACCACCTCGGGAATCTGCATCCGCAGCAGCGGCATAAAGATCCTCTCGATCGCCTTCCCCATCCAGTAGTCTTCCATTGGCGGCGGGCCCACAATCGTCGCCGTATAGATCGGCTTCTTCCTCCGCGTAATCGCCGTCAAGTGAAACACAGGATAGTCGTCTTCGAGCGAATAGTAGCCTGTGTGATCTCCAAACGGCCCTTCCGTCCGCAACTCACCCAACTCCACATAACCCTCGAGAACAATCTCGGCCTGCGCCGGTACTTCCAGGTCCACCGTCTCGCACTTCACCATCTCCACGGGCTTCGAGCGAATAAACCCGGCGATCATCATTTCATCGAGCTCAGGCGGCAACGGCAGAATCGCCGAATACAACGTCGCCGGATCCGCACCGATCGCCACGGCCACCTCCATCCGCTTCTGCTTACCTTCGGCCAGCAGTTTACGGTAATGATCCGCCCCCTGCTTGTGCAACTGCCAGTGCATCCCCGTCGTCTTCGAGTCATACACCTGCATCCGGTACATGCCGCAATTCCGCTTGCCCGTCTTCGGGTTCTTCGAGAAGACCAGCGGCAGCGTAATGTAACGCCCACCGTCCTCAGGCCAGCAATGCAGAATCGGAAAATCGTCGAGCGAGAAGTTGTCCTTCTGGATCACTTCCTTGCAGGGCCCACTCGATACCTCTTTCGGAAAGAAGTTCCCCATCTCCGCGAGCTTCGGCAACATTTTCAATTTGCCCATCAGCCCTGTCGGCATCTTCATCCCCAGATATTCTGTAATGCGATCCGCGATCTCATCGAGCGAGTTCACCCCCAAGGCAATCTCCATTCGTCGGTCGCTTGAAAACAAATTGATCGCCAGCGGCACATTCGAACCCTTCGGTTTCTCGAACAGCAACGCCGGCCCACCCGACTTCACGGCACGATCCGCAAACTCCGTAATCTCAAGACGCGGGTCCACTTCAAAGGGAATCCGCTTTAGTTCGCCCGCCTTTTCGAGGGCGGTTATGAATTCAGATAAATCCTGATAAGACATCTCCTTTTATTATGGAAGGGTGACGAAGAGAACTGCACTCGTAACCGGCGCAAGCCGTGGAATTGGTCTGGCCTGCGCCAAGTCGCTCGCCGCCGCTGGACACAAAGTCGTGCTGGCCGCACGCAATCTCGACAAGCTCGAACACGCCGCCGTCGCCATCCGCGCCGAGGGTGGCGAGGCCCTGGTCCAACCCATCGATCTTGCCAGCCCCGAATCGATTCAGGAATCGATCAAACAGGCCATCGCCGCTGCGGGACCCATCCACATTCTGGTCAACAACGCTGGCGTCACCAAGGACGGCCTCTCGATGCGCATGAAGCTCGAAGACTTCACGAGCGTCATTCAGACCAACCTCACTGGAGCCTTCCTCGCCGCCCAGGGCGTCATGCCCGGCATGATGAAAGAGCGCTGGGGCCGCATCATCAATATCGCGAGCGTCGTCGGCGAAATGGGCAACGCAGGGCAGGCTAACTATGTCTCGTCAAAAGCGGGCCTCATCGGCCTCACAAAGACGCTCGCCCAGGAACTCGCCTCCCGCGGCATCACCGTCAACGCCATCACCCCCGGCTTTATCGAGACCGACATGACTGCAGTGCTCACCGACGAAGTCAAAGAGAAGATGCTCAACGTGATCCCGCTCAAGCGCTTCGGCAAAGCCGAAGACATCGCGGCATCTGTCGCCTTCCTCGCAAGCGAAGGCGCTGGCTACATCACCGGCCACGTCCTCCGCGTCAACGGCGGCATGTATCTGTAAGCGTCCCGCGATTCCCCTGATGGAACAGAACGAGTGGGGCTAAACCCGCCCCACCTTCCCGCCCCACAATTCCGGAATCATCGTCTCCCCACCCACAATCGTCGGCCTCTCTGCGCGCCCATTGTGCATATACGTTAGCCGCTTGTGATCGAGCCCCATCAACCACAAGATCGACGCATGAATATCATGCACGTGCGAGGGCCGCTCCACCGCCCGCAGCCCAATCTCATCCGTCGTTCCAATCACCTGCCCGCCCTTCACACCTCCGCCCGCGAACCACATCGTGAACCCCCACGGGTTATGATCCCTTCCAGTCCCCTTTTCATTAAACGGCGTCCGGCCAAACTCTCCGCCCCACACAATCAGTGTCGAATCGAGCAAGGCCCGCCGCTTCAAATCCGTCAGCAACCCGGCAATCGGCTTATCTGACACCTTGCACCACTTCCCGTGATTGCCTTCCATGTCGGTATGCGCATCCCAGCCACTGCCCGAACCGCAGTACAACTCGACAAACCTCACACCCCGCTCCACCAGTCGCCGCGCCAACAAACAGTTCCGTCCAAACGTCTCCGTCGCCGGCTCATCCATCCCGTACAGCGCCTTGGTCTCTGCCGTTTCCTTCGACAG
Organism: Acidobacteriota bacterium; assembly: GCA_016870995.1. GTDB lineage: Bacteria > Acidobacteriota > Terriglobia > Bryobacterales > Bryobacteraceae > Bryobacter. The sequence continues at coordinate 16,746 of VFZU01000076.1, read as the reverse complement.
ATCCACCGCCTCCGGCCCGGCCGCTTGCATCTTGTAGGCCAGCTCGTAGCTCCGCAGACGCGCATCCAGTTCGCTATCTTCCGTCTTGTCCGCACCCCATCGACGGTTCAGCTCAGCCAAGTAATCCATCTTGCCTAACTGGCGCGCCGCCGTCTGCCCCGGCGCAAGCCTCGTATTCAAGATCGGCGTCTCGCCCTGACGGAACAACGTCCCCTGCACCACCGCCGGCAAAAAACCCGAGCTCCAGTTCTTCGTGTTCCCCAGCGGATCCTTGTCATCGATCAACACCGTAAACGTCGGCAGATCCTTGTTCGCACTGCCGAGCCCGTACGTTACCCATGCGCCCATGCTCGGCCGCCCCGCCAGAATATCCCCGGTATTCATCTGGCAAACGCTGCCCACATGGTTCAATCCATCGGCCACGCAACTGCGCACCACAGCCATGTCATCCACATGCTGCGCGATATGCGGATACCAGTCGCTCACCCACGTCCCGCTCTGCCCATGCTGCCTCCACTTCCGGGGTGAACCCAGCAGTGCATTATTCCCCGTCCCCATCGCCGTAATCAGCTTGCCAAAACTCTTCGGCATCGGCTGTCCATGCATCTCATTCAACTTCGGCTTCGGGTCAAACAGATCGATATGGCTCGGGCCACCCTCCATGAACAGAAAGATCACCGACTTCGCCTTCGGCTCATGATGCGGCTTCGGGTCCCGCTCAGCCGCCAGCATCGACGAGAACGCCATCGCGCCCAAACCGTTTCCACCCTGTGCCAGAAACCGACGACGGCTGCTCAAGTTCATAAGTCCTCTAGTTGATATACAAAAACTCGTTTGACGCCAGCAAGGTGTGGCACAGATCCTCCAGCGCGCCCTCGGGCGTACCGGCGACCTTCTCCTGCTTCTTCAAGAAGGCAGCAGCACTCGCGATCTCCTCTGCATTCGGAACCCGCGAATACGCCATCCGCAGCGCCCGCTCGGCCTTCGCCGACACATCGAGTCCACGATCATTATCAACGCGCCGCGCCATGCCTCGTGCCCACTCATGGATCAGCTTGCCGTTCAACAACTCCAGTGCCTGATCCGGCGTCACCGTCGCTTGCCGCCGCGCACAGCTCTCATGCGTATCCGGGAAGTCAAAACTCTGGAACATCGGATACCGCAAGTTCCGCCGCACAAAGATGTAAACACTCCGCCGCAGGTTCTCATCCGATTCGGGCACCGCCTTCCAAAGCTGATACCCCTTCGGCAGCGAACCAGCCGGCAATGGCGGAAACACGCCCGGCCCACCCATCTTCGTGTTCAACATCCCGCTAGCCGCCAGCATCGAATCGCGAATCGATTCACCCTCGAGCCGCCGCCGCGAAAACTTCCACAGCAGCTTGTTCTCCGGATCCACCTTCGCCGCTTCCGCGCGCGAATCCGAACTCTGCTGATACGTCGCACTCATCAGAATCCGCTTATGCAGCTTCTTCAGGCTCCACCCATCTTCGCCAGTAAACTTCGCCGTCAACCAATCCAGCAATTCTTTGTGCGATGGCCGCTCGCCGATCACACCCATATCACTCGGCGTCCCGACAATTCCGCGTCCAAAGTGGTAGTGCCACACACGATTCACAATCACTCTTGTCGACAGCGGGTTCGATGCACTCGCAAGCCAGTTCGCCAACACTGCGCGCCGCCCGGTCGACTCTGCAGACACGTTCGCCGGCGCAACATCCTTCGCGTCGAGAATGCTCAAGAAACCCGGCTGCACTTCTTCCATTTGCCCATCCCATGCCCCGCCCCGCAGCACGAACGTCTTCGGAGCAACCCGCGAGGTATCCCGAATCGTCTGCGCCACATTCAGCGGTTCGGGCTTCACCCCATCAAACCCCTTCAGTTGCGTCTCAAGCTCCTTGTAGCGAGCCAGCGCCGACCCTTTGAGCTTCCCGCGCAGTTCGTTATCGGTGAACGTCACCTGCGACACCGACTGGTGATAAAGCACCCACTGCTCCGCGTTCCGCGCTTCCGGCTTCATCGTCAGGATTTCTTGAATATCCTCGGGATACCGGCTCAGCCTCTCGGCATAAAACGATTCCCTCGCTGGTTTCAGCAACGCCTGCATCTCCGTGCGAATCCCCTCGGTCGCACCCTCCCACTTCGCCAACTGCGCCGCATACTCCTTCTGCTTCTCCGCAGAATCGAGCAGCACCCCATCATGAATCCTCGTGTTCGCAAAGAAGCTCTGCAATCGGTAATAATCTTTGTGCAAGAGCGGATCAAATTTGTGATCATGGCACCGCGCGCAAGCCAGCGTCACACCCAAAAACGCATAGCCCACCGCATCCGTGATGTCATTCAACATCTCTTGCCGCCGCAGCCGGATATGAGCCGCGTTGTACTCATCCGGGAAATGCCGGTTGAACGAAACTCCAATCAGTGCCTCGTTGTTTCCCGGATACAACTCATCCCCGGCAATCTGTTCCCTCACAAACCGGTCATACGGCTTATCGTCATTGAAGCTCTTGATGACATAGTCCCGATACCGCCACACATGGGGCCGCGTATCATCCGCCTTGAACCCATCGCTATCCGCATACCGCGCCACATCGAGCCAATGCCGTCCCCAGCGTTCCCCATAGTGCGGTGAAGCCAGTAACCGGTCCACCACCTTTTCCCAGGCATTCGTTGACTTGTCCGCGACAAAATTCTGCATCTCTTCAACCGTCGGCGGCAACCCCGTCATATCGAGCGTCACCCGCCGCAGCAGCGTCACCCGCGACGCAGCCGGGCTGGGCGTCAAGCCCTTCGCTTGAAGCTTTTCGAGCACAAACGCATCAATCTCATTGCGCACCCAGCCCGTCACCGCTGGCACCATCACCTGCGCCACAGGCTGTATCGCCCACCACCGCTTTTGCACGGGCGTAAAGCTTCGGGATTCTTCTGCAGCGAGCAGCGCCACCAGCACCACGAGCGCAACAAGGACACGTGTTTTCACGACTCATTTTAATATAATTTTCATCCGGCGGATACGGTGGGCCTCGCTGTCGGCGACATAGAGGAACCCCTTCTTATCCACAAACACCCCATGCGGCCGGTTCATCTTGCACTCAAGCGGATCCCCATCCGGTCCGTCCCCTCGCACCCCGCTCCCCGCCACCTTGGTAATCTTGCCCGTCTTCAAGTCAAACCGCTGCACCGCATGCGCTTCCGTATCCGCGATGAATAACGTCCGCTTCGGTCCCGCCGCAATTCCCTTCGGTCCATTAAATCCCTTCGCCGCGAGCAAGTGATAAACCTGCTTGCCTGGATCGATCGAATACAACGCGTTCCCTGCCCGCTTGATCAAGTACAGCGTCCCATCCTTGGCCACCTCGATCGCGCGCGGCGCCAGCACGGGCGTCTCAAGCAGCTTCGCTCCTTCCTCCGGATCCTTCTTCTGTCCATTCCCCAGATAGGTCTCAATCACGCCGCTCTTCAAATCCAGCCGCCGCACTCGATCATTGCCGATATCGCAGATCAACAATCTCCCCTGCGGATCAAACGCAATGCTGTGCGGCTGGTTCAACATCGCTTTCGTCGCAAACCCACCATCCCCGCCAAACCCGGCCTTCCCCGTCCCCGCCACCGTCGTAATGATCCGCGTCTTTCTTGCCACACGTCGAATCACATGCGCCTTCATGTCCGCAAAAAACAGATTGCCCTGCTTGTCGAAGCGCACCTCATAAGGCTCATCGAGATCGGCCTCCGTCGCCACAACACCCTGGCCTGAGTTGCCCTTCTTCCCCGTCCCCGCAAACACCTCCGTCTTGCGTGTCTTCAGATCCATCCGCCTCACCACATGGCTATCGATGTCGCACCAATAGAGCGCACCATCCGGCCCGATCACGAGCCCATAGGGGTTGTTCACCTGCTGATCGCTCAGCCCTCGCGTCCCATCGCCAATCAAAGTCTCAATCGGATTCCGCGCCGACACCACCAGCGCGCACAACAACAGAAGATAGCGAACCATACATCCAAGTAACCACACATCCGCACCTGCGTCCAACCAGTCAAGAGAGGCACATATGAACCAAAAGCTCCTCGCCATCGCGCTGCTCACCGGCGGCACAGTCCTCGCTCAGTTCGGCGGCTACCGCAGTTCCGATCCCTTTGGCCGCCCACAACCAAGGCAATCCATCGACTCGATCCAGACCGATCTCTCCCGCATCGGCCAACGCGCCGCTTGGGATCGCTGGGCGGTCCGTCAGTTTTCTGAAGCTGTCGACAACCTCGAGCGCTTTCAGCTCAACGCAGCCCGTGGCCGCTTCGATCGCGGCCGCCTCGATCGCGCCATCAATAACCTCAACCGTCTCCTCACCGCCCCCGAGCTTCACCAGCGAGACAAGCAGCGCATCGCCTTCCATCGCGACCAGCTCCGCCAGGTCCGCGCACGCAACGGTTAGAATCGAGGGCATGCGTCCGCTCGCACTCTTCGCTCTCATCGCAGCTCATCTCAGCGCCCAGCCTCTGGTCGTCAAGCCAGGCGCTTCGCCCTCGCAACCTCCCGCCGATGCCATCATCCTCTTTGACGGCTCCGGCCTTAACGAGTGGACCAAGCCCGATGGCGCATCCACAGGCTGCACCATCGACAAAGACAAGTCGATGCTCTGCGTCACGGGAGCTAAAGACGCCGTCTCCAACACCAAACATCGCAACACCCAACTCCACATCGAATACAAGCTCCCCGCCATGCCCGATCAAAAGGGTCAGCTCAAAGGAAACTCGGGCGTCTTCCTAATGGATTGCTTCGAGCTCCAGGTCCTCGACTCGCTCAACAACCCGACTTACGCCGACGGCATCGCCGGCGCTCTCTACGGCTTCGCTCCGCCCAAGGTCAACGCGAGCAAGCCCGCGGAAGAATGGCAAACCTACGACGTCATCTTCACTGCCCCAACCTGCACCCAGAGCGGCGAACTCGACAAGCCCGCCCTCGCCACCGTTATGCACAACGGCATCCTCGTCCAGCACAACACGGTCATGCCCAAGAAAGGTGCTGGCTGCAAGCAGACCAGTCTTTGCGAACCTGGCCCGATCCGCCTCCAGGATCACTCCGGCTTCCCAAAAGCTCCCCGCACCGAAATGCGCTTCCGCAACATCTGGCTCAGAAACTGGAACTAATGCGGACGCTCCTCCTCTTACTCGCCGCCACGCTCGCGGCACAAGATCTCCGCGTTCTCTCCTACAACGTTCGCTATCCAGCCACCGGCGACGGAGCGAATCTCTGGTCCCTCCGCAAAGACCTCTTCATCGATTCCATCAAAGACGCAAACCCCGACCTCATCGGCACTCAGGAACTCTTCGAACTCCAGGGCAACTACATCGTCGAAAAGCTCCCCCAATACGCTTGGTTCGGCCTGTCGAGACGCGGCAACCACGAAGACGAACACATGGGCGTCTTCTACCGCAAAGACAAACTCAAGCTCATCGAATCGGGCAACTTCTGGCTTTCGCCCACACCAGAAGTCGTCATGTCTTCCGCCTGGGGTATGAGTCTCCCGCGCATGGTCACCTGGGGCCTGTTCGAACTCACCGCGACAAAGAAGCGTCTCTATTTCGTCAACACTCACTTTCCCCATCGCCGCGAAGACGAGGCGGCACGCCTCGAATGTGCCAAAGTCCTTCAGGCCTTTCTCGCCAAACTCCCCAAGACCATCCCCACGATCCTTACGGGCGACTTCAACACCGGCACCGCCTCGCAAACCTACCAGCTCCTCACACAATCTCTAACCGACGCCGCCCCCGCTAACTCCTTCGGCACCTTCCACGGCTTCACCGGCAAGCCCGGCGCAGACCGCATCGACTGGATCCTCCACACCGGCAAACTCAGCTTCAAGTCCGCCACCATCCTTACGATGAACGACGCGGGCCGCTACCCTTCCGACCACTTCCCGGTCGTGGCGGCATTTTCGGTGCGCTAACTTCGCGATACTGTCCCGGGCGCAATCCCAATAACGTCAGTTCCCCCATCCTCACCCGCAGCAACCGCAACGTCGGCAAGCCAACCGCCGCTGTCATCCGCCGCACCTGCCGGTTCCGCCCTTCCGTTAACGTCAACTCGATCCATGAAGTTGGGATCGTCGCGCGGTGTCGAATCGGCACGCTCCGCTCCGGCAACCCTTCCACATCCACATCACTCAACACCCGCACCACTGCCGGCCGCGTCACATAATCCTGCACCTTCACACCACTGCTCAACAACTCCAGCGCCTCCGCCCACACCTCCCCCTCCACCTGCGCCCAATACGTCCGCGGATGCTCAAACTTGGGGTCCGTATAGCGATGCTGCAGCTCACCATCGTCAGTCAACAGCATCAGTCCTTCGCTGTCCCAATCGAGGCGCCCCACCGGATACACGCGGGGCACCTTCACAAAATCGGCCAGTGTCTTATGCTTGCTGCCAGGCTCGGGTGTGAACTGGCTCAACACGCCATACGGCTTCCAGAACAACAGGTAACGAGACGCCACCCTAGCCCACAAACGCGCTGAGGTAGTTGCGGCTGATCATCAAACTCCGCTTCTGCGCTTCAAGGTCTCCCTCATAAGCCCGGTCTTCCACCTCGATCGCGAGCGGCCCGTCGTACACCTCAGCCAGCGTCCCGCAGAACTTGCCCCAATCCACATCGCCCATACCGGGCAGCTTCGGCGTATGGTATTCGTTCGGGTGCGCAAGCAAACCCACTTCGTTCAAGCGATCCCGATCGAGACGCGCATCCTTGGCGTGCATGTGATGCAAGCGGTCCTTAAACTCTCGCAACACCTTCACGTAATCCATCCCCTGCCACACAAAATGGCTCGGGTCAAAATTCAATCCAAAGTTCGACGTCGGCAGGTCGTTAAACATGCGCCGCCAGATCACCGGAGTTGTCGCCAGATTCTTCCCGCCCGGCCACTCATCTTTGGTAAACGACATCGGGCAATTTTCGATGCCGATCTTGATCCCATGATCATCCGCGTAATCAAGTAGCGGCTTCCAGGTCGCGAGAAACCGCGGCCAGTTATCGTCCACGCTCTTGGTCCAATCGCGCCCCACAAACGTGTTCACCACCGGGATCCCGATCAGCTTCGCCGCCGCGATCACAGCCTTGATGTGCTCGGTATAAACCTTCGCCTCAGCCGCATCGGGCGTCAAAGGATTCGGATAATAACCGAGGCCACTAATCGCGACACCCTTGGCAGCCGTCAGATCCTGCACTCGCTTCGCATCGTCGGCGGTGAATCCCACCACATCGATATGCGTCACACCGGCATAGCGGCGCTCCGCCTTACCCTTAGGCCAGCACATCACCTCCACACAGCGGAACTTCTCTTCCGCGGCAAAGGTCAAAACTTCTTCGAGTTCGAGGTCCGGCAAGATCGCCGATACAAATCCTAGTTGCAGCATGTTGTTTGTCATTCCATCAAATCACACCAGCGCGCCGAGCTAAAGCGATGCCACCCAGCGTCCCCGCCCTCGCTCCCGTCTGCGACAACTCGATACGCACGTCATCCACCGGGAACATCCTCACCCTTCGCCTCATCTCATCCCGCACCGGCTCAAACAACAAATCCCCCATTTGCGCCAGCCCTCCACCCAAACCCACCATCCGGGGATGCAGGATCGTCACCACATTGGCGACCCCAATCCCCAGATACCGCGCCGCCTTCTCAATCGCTGCTAGTACCGCCTCATCCCCACACTCGCTCATCACCTTCGGCGTCACGCGATTTAGATCCCCTTCAACCAATCGCAACAACCCCGGCGCTTGCCCCGTCAGAATCAAACGAACTCCCTCCGCAATCAACGCCGGCGCACTCGCTAGCACCTCAAGGCACCCATTCGACCCACATCCACACGACGCCCCATCCGGCAGGATCGACTGATGCCCCAACTCGCCACCTTCGAGCCGCAGTTTCCCATCCAAAACCAATCCACCCCCAATCCCCGTCCCCAAAGTAAAGAACGCAAAGTCCGCGCACTCGCGGCCATACCCGTAGTCCAGTTCACCCAGCGCCGCCATGCGGGCATCGTTCAACAGATACACCGCGCACCCCAGCCGCGCCCCAAGCATCAAACTCACCTTCACACCCCGCCACTGCGTCGGCAGATTCGGCAGAAACAACGTCTCGCCGCTCTTGGGATCGCAAAGCCCCGGCACCCCCATTCCTAATGCTTCCACTCCCTCTGGCGCCAACTCCTTCACCAACTCCGCAATGCGCTCCAACAGGCCCAAAGGCCCCAGATGGCCCTCCGTTGCTATCTGCCCTTCTCGAAGAATCGTCCCATCCGCCACCCCAATCGCCACCGCGATATTCGTCCCACCCAGATCCACACTCGCTAACGCCACGGCCGATCCTCCCCAAACCACTGCGGACAACTCAAGGCATAACCGTTTTGCCTTCGAAACGGATTTCGCTGGTCCTTCTTCATCCGGAATTCTTCACCCAGGCTATAGGGATCCGCTTCATACTTGGCCCGCGCACTCTGCTCCGCCCGCAGCGCCTGTTCAATCGCATCCGGATCATTGGCCCCAACGTAGCTAAACCGCTCTGGAGGCCAACCGATCGCACCGCGATGCAACCGCTCAAACCGTTCCCGCTTGAACTCCCAACTCACCACCGTCACATGCTCCGGCTCCCGCCCGATCACCTCATGAAACCGGCAAATCCCCAACAACAAATTCTCAAAACTGTCCCGCGCAAAATCCTCCAGATAGGCACGCGAAGCTACCCCATCCATCCCGAACCAATCATAGTGATCCGCCACCATCCAATAGCTCAAAGCTTCCGTCCGCGGCCCTGCCTCAACCCGCGTCGGTCCTCCTGAGAACATCAACATAGCTTCCGAATCGCGGTGCGCCTCTTCAACTGCCCGCCGGATATGCCCGATGAATTTCCTCGGTTCGCCCCTCTGAAAGTCCAGCAGAAACCAGCCTTCATCCCGCTCCACTTGCGCCAGATCCCGCACGATCGCGTGCCCGGCCACGACAATCAGATTCCGCACCGTGATCTCAGAATGCCTTCGCCAGGCGGAACGAATACGGATCCGCCCCAGCCTCGATGGTCCCGTCCGGCAACATGCGGATCATCGTCGGCGCAGCCCCTGAAGAGAAGCGCGATCGAAACTCCACACGATGCCCGCGATGCTTCAACGCCAGCGCCACCGGCCTTCCGATTCGCTCATCCACCAGCAGGCTCCCCGGATTCATCGCATGATTGTCGAAGCTCGACACAAGATGCCGCGATTGAAACCGCGGCGCGGCAACGGCCTGTTGCGCATCCATCCCAAACTCAGCCACATTCAAAAACATCTGCGCCAGGCTCTGATCCTGGTTGTCTCCGCCCGGCGTCGACATCACCATCGCCGGCTTGCCATCCTTCAAGATCAGCGACGGCGTCAGCGTCACGCGCGGCCGCTTGCCTGGCGCGACATCGTTCGGATGATTCCCGATCAAGTAAAAGCTCTGCGCCCGCTGCGTCAGCGGAATCCCGGTATCCGCCACAATCACGCTCGGCAGCGCCGCGCCACTGGGCGTCGCGGTAAACATGATCCCGTCCTTATCAATCGCATTCACGCAAGTCGTATCGCCATACATCAGCGCATCGTCGATATGCCGCCGTACCAGCTCTTCCTGCGAGGGATGCGTCCCATTGGCACCCTTCACTTTTCCCGGCCGAAACGCAAGGCTCGCCTCATCAGTGATCAACTTCAGCCGTTCCTTCGCATACTCCTTCGACAACAACTCCTCGGCCGGCACCTTCGTAAAGTTCGGATCCCCATAATAAGAATCCCGATCCGCATACACCAGCTTCATCGCCTCGGTCATGTTGTGAATGTATTCGTCGCTGCCAAAGCCCATCTTGGCGAGATTCATGTTCTCGACGAGATTCAGCAATTGGATCTTCGCCGGTCCCTGCGTATAGAACCCCGGCTTGTAAATCGAATAGTTCTTGTAGGTCCCCATCAACGGCGCCTCGGGCTTCAGCCGAAACGTCGACAAATCCTCAAACCGGATCAGCCCGCCATTGGCGCGCGAGAACGCATCAATCTTCCGCGCCACCTCACCGCGATAGAAGTAATCCCGCACTGCATCAATCGCAATCGTCCGTGGCTTCTTAAGCGCCGCCGCGCGTTGCTCCGCAGCAATCATCGCCCGCAGCGTCTTCGCTAGCGCTGGCTGCTTGAAAGTCTCTCCCGGCCGGGGCAGCCGCCCCTCCGGCATAAAGTACGCCTTCGACGTGGGCCACCGGTCAAAAAACGGCCGCGAATAGCGCACCACCGCGGCGCGCATATCATCCACAGTCATCTCGTCGGCTAATTCAACCGCCGGCCCGATCACCTGTTCGAAACTCAAAGTCCCAAACTCCCGCAAGGCCACCAGACCAGCCTCCACCATCCCGGGCACAATCGCCGGCAGCAATCCCGTCACGGGCAGGTACCGCGTCAACCCATTCGGCTCATTGGAATCCACCTCAAGCGGCTCCAGTTGATGCTTCTTGAAAAACTCCGGCGTCCCCAGCTTCGGCATCGTCCCGACGCCCGCGATCGAATGCACCTTGCCATCCTTGGTGCGAATCAGGATCGGTGCTTCCCCGCCAAATCCGAAATGCGAATATTCCGCCACTGCAGCCGCAAACATCGTTGCCACACCGGCGTCGACGGCGTTGCCGCCCATCTTGAAGATGCGCATCCCCGCATCCACTGCCGCCGTAGTGCCTCCCGCCACGGCACCATTGGTTCCGCGAACCGGTTCCTTCGGCAATAACGGATCATCAGGCATCCGCCGGACCGTCTGCTGCGCTTGCCCGCAGGAAAGAAGCAAGCCAAGTAAAGTAACAATTGCGATAGGCCGCCGCATGGCCCTGATTGTAGCGCCATTCATATAATGATGAGTTATGGATCAGGACGTAGAGAAGAAAGAAACGTTACCCGAAGATCTACCGATGCTCTTCTGCCCCGTCTGCAGCCTCAAGCTCGAACAGCGCAAGTGCAAGCTGTTCTGCAAGCAATGCGGCTACTACATGTCCTGCGCCGACTACTACTAAAGGAACCATGCAATGAAAATACCGGCTCTGCTTCTGGCCCTCTCGCTGGGAGCAAGCGAGATCCGTCTGTCTGAAGAAGGCCGCCGTTGGTGGGCCCATGTCGAGATGATGGCCAAGGACGAACTCAAGGGCCGCGACATTGGCAGCGAGGGTTACGAGACCGCCGCCAAATACGTCGCCGCTGAATACGAGAAGGTCGGTCTCATCCCCGGCGCTTCCTCTTCCAGCTACATGCAGAAGGTCCGCTTCGTTCAGCGCCGCATCGACGAATCCAAATCTTCCCTCGCCCTCGTCTCTGGCGCCACGCGCACAGACCTCACCCTCGGCACCCACGCCAACATCAACATCCGCACGACGCCTACCCCAAAGCTCAAAGCCCAGATGGTCTTCGTTGGCTACGGCACACAAATCCCTGAGGCCAACTACGACGACCTCAAAGGCCTTGACCTCAAGGGCAAAATCGCCGTCTACATTTCCGGCCAGCCCTCCGGCATCGCCGGTCCTCTCGTCAGCCACTACCAGTCCGCCGGAGAACGCACCAAAGCACTCATCGCAGCGGGCGCGGTCGGAACCGCTGTCATCAACAACCCACGCACCAGCGACATCCCCTGGCAGCGCGTCGCCCAGGCGCGCCTCACCCCCAGCATGTCCATTGACGAAAAGGTCGGCGGCAAGGATGACCTCAAGCTCGCCATCACCATCAACCCCGCCCATGCCAACATGTTTCTCGCCGGCAGCGGCCACACCATCGAGGAGATCTTCGAGCTCGCGAATCAAAAGAAGCTTCTGCCACACTTCCCGCTCACTCAAACGATGGAAGCCCGCACCGCCTTCACCCAGTCAAAGGTCGAAAGCATGAACGTCATCGGCATCCGTCCCGGCACCGACCCAGTTCTCAAGAACGAGTTCATCATCGTCACAGCTCACTTGGACCACCTCGGCATCAATGAAAAGCTAACCGGCGACAAGATCTTCAACGGCGCCATGGATAACGCGAGCGGCGTCGCCAGCTTGATCGAAGCAGCCAAGCACCTCAACGACAGCAAAGCCGCACTCAAACGCAGCGTCGCCTTCATCGCCCTCACCGCCGAAGAAAAGGGCCTCCTCGGCTCCTCCTGGTACGCCCGCAATCCCACCTTCGGCAAAGAGCGCAAGGCCCGCGTCGTCGGCAATCTCAACATGGACATGTACCTCCCGCTCTTCCCACTCAAGGGCCTCGTCATCCTCGGCGTCGACGAATCCACTCTCGGCGATCTCGCACGCAAGGGCGCAGAACAAGCCGGCATCGAAGTCTGGCCCGACCCCGCTCCCGAGCGCAACAGCTTCATCCGCAGCGACCAATACAGCTTCATCCGCAACGGCACGCCCGCCCTCGCTTTCAAATTCGGCTACAAGAAAGGCACCCCCGAAGAAAAGACCATCCAGACCTGGCTTCGCGAGCGCTACCACGCCGTCTCCGATGATCTCGATCAACCCCTCGACAAAGAAGCCGCAGCCCAATACAATCGCGTCCTCGCCTCCATGATCCGCTCCGCCGCGGACGCAGCCGACGCCCCCAAATGGAAAGACACGAGCTTCTTCAAACGCTTCGCCAAAAACTAAGTGCCCAACTATTTCATCACCCTTGAGCTGTCCGAAGACGAAAAAGACCTCCGCATCGCGGACCTCTTCGAGGCCGGCACCACCGGCATCTCCGAGACCGAGCAACCCGGCGGCGCCTGGCTCCTCCAGGCCAGCTTCGATTCAGAAGAACAAGCCAGTCAATTCGGCGTCCCTGTCCAGACCGATGAAACCGACTGGGTCAACGTCAGCCACATGGCCTGGCAAAGCCGGCTGGTTGGCAAAAGGTTTTTCTTCACGCCCTCCTGGAGTGACGAACCCACCCCCGAGGGCCGCTGGCGCATCCACTATCAGGACGGCGCAGCCTGCGGCTCCGGCGAGCATCCCTCCACCCGTCACACTCTAATCGCCATCGAAGAATACCTTCAACCCGGGATGCGCGTCCTCGATCTCGGCTGCGGCGCGGGCCTGCTTTCGCTGGGTGCCAAACTTCTCGGCGCCGGCTTCATCGTCGGAGTCGATGTCGAATCCGACTCTTGCCACATCACCCGCAAACTCGCTGAAGTCCCCGTCGTCCAGGGCATGCCCGATTGCCTGGCAGCAGAAAAGTTCGACCTCATCGCCGCCAACATCTCCGCGACCGTCCTCGTCAATTTCGCCGACGACATCATCAACGCCGCCAAGCCCGGTGCCCGCATCATCCTCGCTGGCTTCGGCATTGAAGAAGCCATCCTCGTTAAAAAGGTTTTCGCCCTCGGCACACTCAGCGAGCGCACCGAAGGCGAATGGAGTTGTGTTGTCCTTGACCTTCCCTGCTAACTAAAACACCAGCTTCAACCCGAGCTGATTCGTGCGCGCCGCCTTTGCCGCCGTGATCACTCCGAAATTTGGAGCCCCAAGCGCAGCACCCGGCTCTTCGAAATTCGCCCGGTTCGCGATATTGAAACTCTCCAGCCGGAACTGCAGGTTGATCCGCTCGCCAAAGGCGAAATTCTTGATCAGGCTCACGTCCACATTCACGATGCCTGGCCCGGTCGTCGCCGCACGAGAGGCATTCCCGAACGTAAACGGAGCAGGCAATGCGAACGCGCTCGTATCGAACCATCGCTCCACGCGACGCTCACCCTTCGGCAGATCCGCGGGCCGCAAGATGTTGGCACGCTGCGCTCCGGGGTTGAACGCGTTCAAGGTATTGTTCTGCGTTGTGGCTCCCACAGGCGAGCCCGCCTGCAGCGTCATGATTCCTCCGAGATTCCAACCTCCTAGCAAGGAAGCCGCCCACCCCTGGTTCAACCATCGCCGCTGCCGGCCCCACGGCAATTCGTACACAGAGCTCATCGTCATCCGGTGCCTCACATCGTTCCCAGAAAGCGACTTCTCGTTCTTGCGGTTGTAGAAATCCTGAATGCCCCCTGGGATGTTGCCATTCTCGAACCCATTCGCCACGTCGTCGATAAACTTCGACCACGTATAGTTCGACAGCAAATTCAATCCACCCGAGAACCGCTTCTCAAACTTCGCGTTCATCGAGTGATAACTCGAGTTGCCCCACATCGGCGCGATCGAGACGATGTTGCCAAACTGCGGAAACGGCCGCCGGATCTGCGCATTCCCCGCCCCCAGCAATTCCGGCCGCACCTGGTTGATGTTCGTATTCGGTCCGTTCAGCCGATGCCCAACCGTCCCCGTGTAGCTGACATCCAAAACAGAGTTCCAGCCGAGGTCCCGCTGTATAGACAAGTTCCATTGCTGCGTGTATCCCAATTGCCGGTTCACCTCGATGAAGGATGGCGAAAACGCGATCGGCTGGCCAGGACGCACAGCCCCAAACCCGGGCCCGAGGTTCGCGGTGCTCGGCAGCGTCGGAACTCCATTACGCAACAAGAACGGCGCCGTGATCCCATTGTCTGGAGTCTGAAAACTTCCAGAAACCTCAAACCCGGCCGCCGTGTTGTTCGACCCCGGCACAGGGGGCCCAAAGAACACTCCATACGAACTGCGCACAACCGTCCTCGCGCTGCCTCGGGGCTTCCAGGCCAGTCCGACTCTTGGCGCAAAGTTGTTGTAGTCGCCGTCGTACACATTGCGGGGCGCACCATCCCGGGCTGCAAACGTGATTACTCCGGGCGTGTTGCTGACCGGATTGGTAGCACCAAAATCAAATCCATTTTGACGGTCCTTCGCGTCCAGCCTCGGCGTATGTGCCTCCCATCTCACTCCCACGTTCACCGTCAAGTTCGTGGCAATTTTGTAATCGTCCTGCACATAGAGCGCAAAGTAACTTTGCGTCCGGTCGAGCGTTTGTGTCGACAGCACGCTTGCCGAATTCGGAAACCCCACCAGCATGCTTGCGATCGCGTTGCCCGAATTCGCGTTGCCAATCAATGCCGTCGGCTGCGGCGCAAAATTAAACTGGCCGCTGATCTGTTGGTTGAAAACATCCTGGTTGCGTCCCCAGCGATACTCTCCCCCAATCTTGATCGCATGCTTCCCGCGGAACCAGCTCAAACCATCCACCACATGCATGTCCCAAATCGGCTGCTGAATGCGTTCGTGATTCGTATTCCCCAACGCGGCATAGCCTGTCGGGGCAACTCTCGGGAACGCTCGGTCATCCACTCCCTTTAAACCGATCTTCGTCGGCCAGCCCTCTCCCAGTCCCACAGAGCTAAAGATAAAGAACCGCGGCTGCCAGTTAAATCGAAAATCATTCAGCATCGTTGGTCGGAGGTTGCGAATGTAGTTCACCATCGTCGAATAGGCTCGCCGCCCCTGCGTGTTGGAGTTCGGATCCGCCGCGGCCGTCGGATACACCGCGGTCGCAAAGGTCGGAAAATCATGCAGCAAATACCGCACGTTGATCCGGTTGCTGTCGTTGAAAATATGATCGAACTTCGAGGTCGAAGTCGTGATGTTCAACCCGTTGGACGCATTCGCGTTGAAGTTATTCGCCCCCGCCGCATTCGTCGGTGGGCGATTGGGTTCTGGCAAAAACGCCGCTAGCGCCTTACCAACCGGATCGATCCGGTTCGCAGGAATCACATTGCCGGGGAACGGCGCACGCGGCGATGTGGACGGATCAAAAATCGTCAGTTGCTGCCCCGCCGCCGTCCGCGTCGCAGAAAAATCGCCATTCCGCTCCGCGATCGTCGGCACCGTCAACAACCGCACCGCGCCAATCCGCTGCCGCTGCCACTCGAGCGAGGTAAAGAAGAAGCTACGATTCTTGCCGTTATACAGTTTCGGAATCATGATCGGCCCACCAACCGTGAAGCCAAACGTGTTCCACCGCAGCGGCGGCCGCGATGCCGCAAAGAAGTTCCGCGCATCCAGTTGATCGTTTCGAAGATACTCGTAGGCACTCCCACGCAACCGGTTATCCCCAGACTTCGTCGTCGTTAGAATCACGCCGCTCGACGAGTTTCCAAACTCCGCCGAGTACCCGCTCTGCTGAATTCGAATCTCCTGCACCGACTCCACCGGCGGATTGAAGAGCGCCTGCGGATTCTCCATCGCCACGTTCGACGCGTTCACCCCATCGAGCATCCATTGCTGCTGATCGGCCCGGCCGCCTGCGATCGACACCCGTGGCCGGATCACATCACCAGTGATGTACACCGCATTCCCCGCCAGCCCCATCAAATCGCCGATGCGTCTTCCGTTCAGCGGCATATCGGCGATCGTCTTATTCTCGATAAACTGCCCCACCGTCGACGTCTCGCTATCGAGCAACGGCGCCGCTGAAGTCACCACCACCGATTCCGTAGTCTGCCCCACCTGCAACGTGAAATCGAGCCGAATGGTCCGCCCCAGCTCAACCGTCAATTCCTTCGTAACCGCCGTCTGGAATCCTGTCTGCTCCACCTTCATCGAATAACGTCCAGAAGGAATCAGAGGAAACGTATACTCCCCGAGTTCGTTCGACTCCGTCGCGCTCGTCACATTCGTATCGAGGTTGGTCAACCCCAGCTTGGCTTTCGCCACCCGCGCCCCGCCCGCATCGCTCACAGTTCCGGTAACCGTGCCAGAGGAAACCTGTCCCCACACAGTGCTGCTCATCAAAAAGCAGAAAACAAAACAGACCCCAAAACGCTTAACTGCTCTCATTTGGCTACGAGCCTAACACAGCCGCACAAGCCG
>VFZU01000075.1 GCA_016870995.1 Acidobacteriota bacterium | reverse complement strand
GCCCTCTACACATCCAACCGAATAGATGCCATAAGACCCTATGTATCCGCATCGGGTGCTACGTGGATACGAACACCCAAAACACCTACTCAAGTTGTGGTCAATACGGCCTTCACCGGACGCTTACTGAATACACTGAGTCTAAACCAGAATTTCAACCGCCAAACCGGCTTGGTTGGCGACTAAAAGCAATGCGATTAGTAATGTTTTTACTATCATACAGAGAAATTAACATCGTTTCTTTTTTTCAACGAGAAAATCGTGCCGATGTTACTCTTCTATCGCTAGACTTCGAGGCCGACGGCGCGCATGAGGGCGATGGCGTTGGAGTGAGTGACGATGCCGGGCTGCATTTTGTAGTCGAAGTGCATTTTGCCGTCGACGAGTTGGTCTTCGAAGTGGACGTTGGAGGCGCGGGGCTTCAGGTCCTCGGCGATTTGGGTGAGGGCGAGGTCGTGGGTGCTGGCGAGGCCGATGGCGTTGCTCTCCACCAAGCCTTTGAGGATGGCGGCGGCGCCGATGCGGCGGTCGTGCGAGTTGGTGCCGCTTAAGACTTCGTCGATGAGAAAGAGCATGGGCGTGGGGCCTTTGGCCTGGTGCATGATGTCGCGGAGGCGAAGGATCTCGGCGTAGAAGCGGGAAGTGTTGTTTTGGAGGGAGTCGTGGGTGGAGATGGATGCGCCGATGGTGAGGGTGCTGATTTCGAGAGTGGCGGCAGAGACGGGAGCGCCGGCCAAGGCGAGAACGGCGTTGGTGCCGACGGTGCGCATGAGGGTGCTCTTGCCGGACATGTTGGAGCCGCTGATGACGAGGACTTGGGCGGATGGGTTGAGGTGGATGTCGTTGGGAACGGCCTGGTGGGCGGGCATGAGTGGGTGAGTGAGGCGGGTGGCTTTGAAGGTGGGTGAGGTGGTGGTGATGGTGGGGAAGATGAGGGTTGGGTTTTCGTAGCGATAGTTGGCGAGGGAGCTGAGGGCTTCGATTTCGCCGACGGCTTCGATCCAGCGGCGCATTGCGGGGCCGGATTGCTTGCGCCAGTCTTCGAGGGCGGCGGCGAGGTGGAAGTCGTAGAGGATGAAAAAGCCGAAAAGCTTGACGAGAAAGTGGTCGCGGGAGTCGGCCATGTCCATCCAGAAGCGGAGTTTTGCGATGCGCCTCGAGGGTGGGTCGCCCGCGATGTCCAGCCGGGCGCGGAGGGTTATCAGGTGTGAGGTTTGGAAGGTTTCTTTCTCGATGCGGGCGAGGACGGCGGCGAGGAGGGCGATCTCGTAGGAGGCGCCTTCGGCAGCGTGGAGGACGCGATCGATTTGGGCTTTGAAACGGAAGAGGGTGATGCCGCAGAGGATCGCGATGGGGAGGTAGAACAGACGGAGGTTGGGGATGTTAGCGCCGAGGATGTCGGCGGCGAGGGCGAGTGCGCCGAATAGACCGAGGAGGGAGATGGCGCGGTAGAGAGGGCGGGGCGCGTGATCAAGGGGGGTGGCGGGGGCTTCGCCCCAAGACTCAAGAGAGTTGACCTTGAGGGGTTTGGTTTTGGCGGCGATGACAGCGAGGTCTTCACGGAGGTCGAGGGCGGGAGTGAGTTCTTCGATCGATTGCTGGCGGGCTGTGATGACTACGGGAGGGGCTGGATTGAGGAGCCAGTGGGCGAGAGTGGATTCGCCCATGCGGGTGCGAGCGCGGCAGAGGAGTTCGAAGAGCGAGCCTTGACCGAAGAGGTCGAGGTCGCTTGCGTAGAGATGTTCGGGTGGCCGATGGGATTCACCGGTGACACCGCGGCCTTGCCAGTTGCCTTGCGTGCGGGCGATCGATTCTTCGTAATAGGCAATGGCGCGCTTGAGGGTGTCAACGGCTTGCTGGCGTTTCTGAATAGCGATGCCGATGGCGATGAAGGCGAGGATCGATACTGCCACAGCGGGCCAAAGCTGGACCCAGGCGGTGGTGAGAGCAGCGGCGACGATGAGAAGGCGGAAGTTGCCAAAGCGGGCGGCTTCAGAATCGGCTGTTTGGAATGTGGCCTGGCGAGCTTCGAGGCGGGCCTGATACTCGGTGGGCACTTAAGCGAGTTCCCGGAGGTCAGCGGCTAGAGACTTGGCCTGCTCTTTGTCGGGCATCGCGACGAAGATCGTGTCGTCGCCGGCGATGGTGCCGACGACGTTTGGGTAGTCCTCCGTATCGAGTGCGATGGCTAGCGACATCGCGTGGCCAGGCGAGGTCTTGATCACCACAAGATTTTGTGCGGCGGTGGCGGAGAGCATGAACTCGCGGGCGAGCGAGAGGAACTTGGGCGTGGTGGTGCCGCCAAGTTCAGCGTAGCCCTGCGGTGTCTTGACGAGGCCGAGTTCGCGGATGTCCCGAGAGAGAGTGACCTGAGTGGTGTCGATGCCGCGGCGCCTGAGCAACTGCGCGAGTTGTTCCTGGGTGTGGACTTCTTCTTCGCGGATCCATTTCAGGATCTGCTGGTGGCGCTCGGTCTTGTTCATAGGGTCTCGAGACGGGTTAGAGCTTCTTTGAGTGCGGTGGCGACGCTGGTGGGTGATGTGCCACCGGGGACGACGCGAGTGGCCATACCTTTGCGGGGATCCTTGAGAAGATCGACGAAGTCTGGCGTGAAGTTGGGATCAAAAGCCTTGAGTTCTTCGGCGGTGAATTCGCCAGGGAGCTTGCCGGATTTGATGCCATGAAGCACCAGACGGCCGGCGAGCTTGTGCGACTGATGGAAGGGAAGCCCGGCGCGGGAGAGAGTTTCCGCGATGTCGGTGGCAACGACCCAAGATTCGGCAGCGGCCTGCTCGGGGATCTCTGGCTTGAGAGTGACGTTGCGGGCGACGATGGTGGTCATGCGAAGGCAGGAAATAGTTTGCTCTGCTGCGTCGAAGAGTTGCTCTTTGTCTTCCTGCATATCGCGGTTGTAGGTGAGGGGCAAGCCCTTCATGGTGAGGAAGAGGGCAGAGTAGGCACCGAAGACGCGACCGCATTTGCCGCGGATGAGCTCAAGGGAGTCGGGGTTCTTCTTTTGCGGCATCAGGCTTGAGCCAGAGGTAACGCCATCGGAGAGATCGAGCCAACCGAATTCTTCGCTCGAGTAGAGGATCCAATCTTCGGAGAGGCGAGAGAGATGGAGCATGACGAGGTTTGCGGCATGCATGTAGTCGAGAGCAAAGTCGCGATCGGCGCTGACGTCCATCGAATTGCGAGTGATGGCGGCAAAGCCGAGGTCCTTTGCAATGGCGGGGCGATCGAAGGGGAAGGCGCTGCCTGCAAGTGCGCCACTGCCGAGAGGGAGGACGTTAGTGCGGGCGTGGGCCTGGCGGAGGCGCTCGACATCGCGGGCAAACATCTCGAAGTAGGCGAGGAGGTAGTGAGGCCAGAGAACAGCCTGAGCGCGACGGAGGTGCGTGTAGCCGGGGATGACGGCGTGGGGATTGGCTTGTGCGAGATCGAGCAGGGCGGCCATGAGGGCCTTGGTGGCATCGACCGTGGCCTCGATGGTGGTGCGGAGCCAGAGGCGGGTGTCGAGGGAGACCTGCTCGTTGCGACTGCGCCCGGTATGGATCTTGTCGGCGACGGGGCCAGCTTTTTCTTTGAGCTTGCGGATGACAAAGGAGTGGACATCTTCGTCAGTTGCGCCATCGAAATAGTTGGGCGCAGAGCATTCCGCCGCGATGGCATCAAAAGCGGCGACGATGGTTTGGCGCTCTTCGGCCGTCAGAATACCGACGGATTCGAGGGCACGTGCGAAGGCTTTCGAACCAGTGAGATCTGCTTCGATGAGGAGCTTGTCGAAGTGGAGAGACTCGGAGAATTTTTCGAAATACTGATCCTGGCCGGCTTCAAAGCGGCCACCGTAGAGTTTGTCCTGCATTGTTGTTTATTGTCCTAAGCGAGCAGCATCAGCAGCAGTGCTTTTTGCGCGTGGAGTCGATTTTCCGCTTGATCGAAGACAGCGGATTGATTGGATTCTATGACTTCGTCGGTGACCTCCTGGCCGCGCTTGGCAGGGAGACAGTGAAGGAAGATGGCGTTCTTGTCGGCGTGGCGCATGAGGTCGGAGTCGACCTGGAAACCTTTGAAGGATTCGATGCGCTGTGCGGCTTCAGCTTCCTGCCCCATGCTGGTCCAGACGTCGGTGTAGATGACGTGGGACTTGGCGACTCCTTCGATGGGGTTGTTGGTGACGGTGATCGAACCGCCGTGCTGGGTGGCGAAGCGGGTGGATTGGGCGAGGATATTCGTATCAGGTTCGTAGCCTTTGGGGCAGGCGACGGTGACGTGCATGCCGATGCGTGCGCCGTTGAGCATGAGCGAGTGGGCGACGTTGTTGCTATCGCCGACGAAGCAGAGCTTGAGGCCTGCGAGAGTTTCGAAGCGTTCTTCGATGGTTTGGAGGTCAGCGAAGGATTGGCACGGGTGGTAGAGATCGCTGAGGCCATTGATGACCGGGACGCTCGACCACTGCGCGAGTTCGTCGACAGTGGATTGTAGAAAGGTGCGGGCCACGATGGCGTTGGTCCAGCGGTCGAGATTGCGAGCGAGGTCTTTGGTGGGCTCGCGGTCGCCGATGGGGCCGATCGAAACGACGCAGTCGCCGCCGAGTTGCTTGATGGCGAGCTCGAAGGTGAGGCGTGTACGAAGGCTTGGCTTCTCGAACAGGAGGCTGAGATAGCGATGCTTCAGGGTTGCGGCGTAGCGGGTGGGGTTGAGCTTTACGTCGGCAGCGAGATCAAGGAGTGCACGCAGTTCTTCGGCAGTGATCGAGAAATCACTGGTGAGATCAGCAGATGCAATGACTGGCGCCTTAACTGCGGCGTCGGAAAAGAGTGCGGCGGACATGGCTGTATTTTTATTCACCCCTTATGAATAATAATACAAAAGCTAGAGGCCAAGGAGGCGGAGGATGAAGGGGGCGACGTCGATGGTTCGCATGGAGGCGGGACGGGACTGGATGTCAGGGCCGGAGGCGATGAAGAGGGCCATGAGGTCGGGCCGGGTGGGAAGTGGGCCGTGGGCGCCGCGGGGGGTTGGGTACTTGTAGATGGCAGGTGTTGAGGATGAGGTGCTTAGGTAGTAGCCGGGGGCGAGATCGAAATAGAGATCGCCGCCGTTGTCGCCGCCAATGCCGTACTTGTTGGGGTCTGTGGGCCAGAACCACTCGGTGAAGAGAGAGGTTTCGCCGTCCTTGATCTGCGAGAGCTTTTGTTTCACTTCTTCGAGGAGAGGTTTGTCTTTGGACCGGAGATAGTAGGAGCCAACCTCAAGGCGGCCAGCGTAGCCGAGGTCTTTAAGCAGTGCTTTGATGCGGACTTCGGAGTGCATGGCGGTCATGCCGTGGTCGCTGACGATGACGAAGTGGTCTTCGGACTTGAGCTGTTGTTTGAGTTGATCGATGCGCCAGTCGATGATCTGGTAGCCCCAGCGGCGAAAGGGCTCGTTGAATTTGTCACTCTGTGTGGCCTCTGGCCACCAGCTGTGGAGCATGTCGTCGGGGGTGCTGATGTAATCGACGAGAATACGGGGCGAGAACTCGGAGAGGAGTGCGCGGGAGTGGCGCATGGTTTGGCGAGCATGGAGTTCCAGAGTTTCGAGCCAGCGGCGCTCGGCGAGGCCGTCGGTGTGTGTGGTGCCGAGTTGATCCTTTTCGTAGAAGCCACCGGCACCATTGCCGATGAAGGCACCGGCGGTGGCGAGGAGGCGCTCCTTGAAGCGGGTGGCTTGCTGGTCGCCATCCTGGCAAACGCTGAGTTCTTTGGCTTCGGATTGGTAGAGGAGGAATTCGGATGCATCCGAGTTAAGGGCGAAGAGGCGGAAGTGGACGGCGGTGATGTTGGATATTGGTAGGGCTTCGCTGAAGTATCTTGCGAGAGGACGGGCGGGGCTGTTGTTGAGGCGGATGGGCGTAGATTCCGCATCCTTGAGTGCGGCGTCGACGTAGCGCTTCCCGCTTTGAGCTGAGATGCGGATGGTGTCGTAGTGGGTGGACTTAGCGAAAACCGCGGCAGCAAACTGGATGCGGCCTGAGGTGTAGCGGAAGTACTTTATGGGTTGATTGGACTTGGCAGGTTGGGCGAAACCGAGTGGGGATGTGGTGAGCCATTCGACGTCTTTCGCTTTGAGAAGCTTTTGCGGAGAGACTTCGGTGGTTTGGTAGCCGTTCATGAGAACGACGTTGGGGGCGGAGTTGAATTGGTTGCAGGGAAAACCCTGGGTAGGATTGTGCGCGACAGTGCGAACACCGGAGCGTGCGGCTTTGACCCAAAACTTTTCGGCGCGCAATTGTTCTGCCCGAAAGCCGGTGCCTCCATTGGGGAGCGTATTGGAGGTGATACCGCTCACGTTGCCGTAAACGCCCGTGAAAATACTGGCGTGGCCGGGAGCAGTGAGGCTGGGGAAGGCAGCCTGCATCGGGGCGTAGATGCCTTCGGAGGCTAGCTTTTTGAGTGTGCGAAGTTCTGTGGCGGCAGGGTCTTCGGAGAAAGCCTGGTAGCCCAGGCCATCGAGGCTGATGAGAAAGACTCTCGACTTCGGCTGAGCTTCGAGCGTTGCAAGCACCAGGAAGAAGAGCAGAAGCCGCATGGATTAGCCTTTGACGACGATGTTGACGAGCTTGCCCGCGAGGACGATGACTTTGACAACCTCTTTACCAGCCAAGAAGGCGGCGATCTTTTCGTCGGCCTTGGCGGTGGCTTCGAGGACTTCGGACGTTGCACCGGTTGGGACAACGATTTTGCCGCGAAGCTTGCCGTTCACCTGGACGGGAATCTCGGCTTCTTCTTCGATCAGATGCTTCGGATTGACCTCGGGCCACGGGTGGCTGAAGACAGGGCCGGTGAGGCCGATCTCTTCCCACATCTCTTCGGCGATGAAGGGAGTGAAGGGTTCGAGGAGTTGGATGAGCGACTTGAGGATCTCGGGGAGCGCGGCGGCGGTGAGGCCTTCCTCGCAGAGATAGAGTTCGTTGGTGAGTTCCATCAAGGCGGCGATGCAGGTGTTGAAATGCCAGCGCTGCTCGAAATCCTGCGTGATCTTGGCGATGGTTTGATGGAGCTTGCGAAGGGCGCGTTTGTCCTGAGCGCTGAGTTCGCCGACGGGGCCGCTGAGGCGGTCTGCGTTGCGAGTGACGAAGCGGTAAACGCGGCCGAGGAAGCGGTATTGACCTTCGACGCCAGTCTGTTGCCAGTCCATGTCCTTGTCGGGCGGAGCGGCGAACAGGACGTAGAGACGGCAAG
The DNA here is from genome assembly GCA_016870995.1 of Acidobacteriota bacterium. Taxonomy (GTDB): domain Bacteria; phylum Acidobacteriota; class Terriglobia; order Bryobacterales; family Bryobacteraceae; genus Bryobacter. The sequence continues at coordinate 18,979 of VFZU01000075.1, read as the reverse complement.
TATCGGCACCGAATTCGGTCACAAGTTCTTCTGGGTCGACGATGTTGCCAAGACTCTTGGACATCTTGGCGCCGTCTTTGAGGACCATGCCTTGCGTGAAGAGTTTTTTGGTGGGTTCGTCGTTGGTGATGAGACCGAGATCGCGCATGACCTTGGTCCAGAAGCGCGAGTAGATGAGGTGGAGAATCGCGTGTTCGACGCCGCCGATGTATTGATCAATGGGGAACCACTGGGCAATGACTTTGGGGTCGAAGGGCTGTGTGTTGTTGTGTGGATCGCAATAGCGATAGAAATACCAGGAGGAATCGACGAAGGTATCCATGGTGTCGGTTTCACGCCGACCCGGACCGCCGCATTTGGGGCAGGTGGTCTTCCAGAAGCTCTCGTGGCGAGCGAGTGGGGATTCGCCGGCACCGGTGATTTCGACGTCGAGTGGGAGCAGGACCGGGAGGTCTTCGTCCTTGACGGGCTGCACACCGCAGGTGGCGCAGTGAACCATGGGGATCGGAGTGCCCCAATAACGTTGGCGAGAGACGCCCCAATCCTTTAATCGATACGTGATGGCGGCTTTGCCGAAGCCCTTTGTCTCGGCGAGCGCAGCCATGGTCTTGCGGGCCTCCGCCGTGGGAAGACCAGAGAACTCTCCCGAGTTGAAGGAGATGCCGTATTCGGTAAAGGGGAGAGTCAGTTCGCCTTCGGCAGGTTTGACAACGGGAGTGATCGCGATCTCGTACTTGGTACAGAACTCGAAATCGCGCTCATCGTGGGCGGGGACGGCCATGATGGCACCCGTGCCGTAGCCCATGAGGACGAAGTTGCCAATCCAGATCGGAGTACGTGCGCCGTTGAAGGGGTTGATTGCGAAGCGGCCTGTCGCGAAGCCGTCTTTCTCGATGCTGCTGGGGTCTTTGCGGCCCTGGTCATCCACGATGGCCTTGAGGCGAGCCTGACCCTCAGAGCCCACAAGTTCCTGGGCTTTGGGATGCTCGGGAGCCAGGATGAGACAAGTGGCACCGCAGATGGTGTCGACACGGGTGGTGAAGACACGGAGTTTGTCAGTAGAGTTCTCGATGGTGAAATCGACTTCGGCTCCTACGCTACGGCCGATCCAGTTGCGCTGCATCGTGAGGACGCGATCGGGCCAACCACCGGCAAGATTTTCGATACCGGAAAGCAGCTCGTCGGCGTAGGCAGTCGTTTTGAGGAACCACTGTTCGAGGCTGCGTTGCTCTACGGCAGTGCCTTCATGGCGCCAGCAACAGCCATCTACTACTTGCTCGTTGGCTAGGACGGTGGCGCATTGGGGGCACCAGTTCACAAGCGACTCTTTGCGATAAGCGAGGCCTCGCTCGTACATGCGAAGGAAGAACCACTGGTTCCAGCGATAGTATTCGGGTTCGCAGGTGGCGACTTCACGTTCCCAATCGAGGGCAAAGCCAAGGCGCTTGAGGCCTTTCTTCATTTGGGAGATGTTCTGGAGAGTCCATTCGCGAGGCTGGCGGCCGGATTTGAGAGCGGCGTTTTCGGCGGGCAGGCCGAAGGCATCCCAACCCATGGGATGGAGAACGTCGTAGCCGCGCATGCGCATGAAGCGGGCAAGTGCATCACCGATCGAGTAGTTGCGGGCGTGGCCCATGTGGAGACGTCCGCTGGGATAGGGGAGCATCTCAAGGACGTAGAACTTCTTGGTGGGGTCAGCGGGAGTGCGGTAGAGGACGGGATCTTCCTCCCAGTTTGCGTGCCACTTCTCTTCGATCTGTTGGTGGTTATATTGCTTTTCCGGCATTTTGGACAGTAAACCTTCACTGTAACGCGAGCCGAGAAGCAAACAAACTAGACAACGACTCCGAGGGAGGTGGCCAGATCGGCAACTTCACGCTTCCAAGCCTTTGCGAACTCACGGGATCGCGATGGGTTTGCAGAATGAAATCCCGGTTCGACAATGAGCCGGCCTTCACTAGTGGTGGCGTTTACCCAGCCGATGACAGCGTCATTCCAAAGCAAAGGCATGGCGTAGTAGCCCATGGTGCGCTAGTGCGGGGGTGTGTAGGCTTCGAAGTGATAGGCCCAACCCCAGAGGTGCTCAAAGCGCGTGCGATCCCACACGAGAGGATCGAAGGGAGCGAGAATTCTTACGCGGGGGGAGGTTGAAGCTGGAACCGACGCAGAGAGCAGCTTGGCTGGAATCAGATAGTTCAGCCCATCTACATGGCAGCGACACAGTTCTCCAGAGCGCAGAAGAGCCGCCAAGGCACTCCGCAGGTTTGTGAGGGGTGTGCGAGCACAACTCTGTACCAGGCGAAAGATCTATGACAGTGATTTTTCGGGTAAGGGCGCAAAGAGCCCCACGATCTGCAAAACGAGTCGCCGACGCCGTTCTTGGGGCCTCGAGTCTTTAGCGTTTGGATTTGGGCGAGCCGGAGCGTAGACGCGAATCCCCTTATCGCGGCGAGCCACCCGAAGGAGGCCCTGGTGGTGGAGAGATTCCAAGGCGCGAGTTGATTCTTTTGAGTAGCCGCCCCAAGCATTCAGGGTCCGCCTGGATCCGAGGTGGGGTTCGAGGTCCGCTGGATGAGCTTCGCCGAGTCGCTCGACCAAGCTGAGAACGCGCTTCTGCAGTGCCTTGAGCCGGATGTTGCGTTTTGGATGTAAGAGGTTCCACAGGTCGCGCGAAGCGAAGCCGTAGCAATAGAGAAAGTCCTCCTCGATGTCGAGGGATGGATAGTGAGCTTCGAGGTCGCCCGAGCGATAACTCTCGACGCGGTGCCTCAGGATGAGGTCTTGCGCGCGGGCTGGAGAACGAATGGGGTCGGCTTGAATGAAGCCTTGCGCGTGGATGGAATCGGCAAGCGAGGACGGGCCTGGAAACGCCAGGTGGACAGCCCATCGTCTGAGTTCAGCCAAAGTCATGCGCTTGCTCCAATCTCAGCGTTTGCGCGGGATCGGCTCGAGGGATTCCGGTGTGAAGGCTGCCATATCGGGAGCGTTGGTTTCAACACCGCGACGAGGGACTTCTCGGCCAGCGGACCAGACGATGCCATTGAGGACGAATCGGCGGAAGTCTTCGTTCTTCCAATTGCGATAGAAATGCGGCATGACGACGGCGAAACCGCGACCACGATCGGGACGCTGAACGCACCAGGAGACAACTTCCAGCTTGGGGCTTTCGGGTGGGAGCATGGCTGTCGCCAGGGCAGTGACATTGGAAGCCATGCGGTTGTTATCAGGGCCGAAGTAGTTGTTGTAGTAGGGTTCTTCGTCTTGCGTGAACTGCTTCCAACCACGCGAGATGGGGTGCTTGGGCGAGGCGGGCGTGATGGTGACGGCAGAGAAGACCTTTGCGACGGATTTGTGGTGCGTGGCACCGCCGGTTGAGAAGTAACCACCCATCCAGCGAAGGAGTGGATGATCGCCGCTGGGCGGCACATCTTTGGCCTGAAGACCAGTAGCAAAATGAATGCAGGCAATACCGCAACCGCGCTGCATCATGCGATCGAGGTCGGCCATGATGCGAGGAGTATCAGGAAGGCAGACAGGAGGAAAGACGTCGCCGATGAAGACGATGGTATTGATTCGATTAAGCAGGGCTGCGTCTTGAGGCCAGTGTTCGAGTACAGTGGCGCGAAAACCCGAGAGACTGTTCATGTGCTCCAGGCAGTGTGCGACCAAGCGGCCTCCAGCGGCGACCTCATGGGTACCGGGCGGGTGGTTGGAAGGGCCGATGACGACAAGGACTTCCGTTGGTTTCTTCGGGGCTGCCGAGGCAAAGGGAGCGGCCAAAAGAAAAGTACGACGCTTCATGGCCGTTACGATATCAGGAGCTCAGCTACCTGTAGTAGTTCTTCAACCAGACGTGGCGACGGAAGATCGCTAATTCGTCTTTTGACAGGGGGCCGAGGGCGCTGACTGCGCAGTTCGATTCTACTGTCGAGTTGCGGCGCATGCCGGGGATTACCGTCGAAACCGCAGGGTGCGCGAGGCAGAAACGGAGGCAGCGCTGGGCCAATGTGCCGGCGATGTGGCTGGTGGCCTTGTCGAGATCCGCGACTCTTGGGATGACGTCGTTGAGGCGACCGTCGCGGAAGTACCAGGCGCGGAAATCGCCTTCTTCGAATTGGGTATCGACGGTGAGAGCACCGGTGAGGGAGCCTTCATCGAGAGGAACGCGTGCAAGTACGCCGACGCCGTGCTCTTCGCAGGCAGGGAAAAGCCAACGCTCTGGGGATTGTTCGAATGCGTTGTAGATGACTTGAACCGTGTCGATCATGCCGCTCGCGACGAGGTCGAGGGCGGACTCGGGTTGGTGGTCGTTGATCGAGATGCCGAAGTGCTTCACCTTGCCTGATTTCTTCAAGTCTTCGAAGGCACGACGCCAATCGTCATGGAAGAACCAGATGGGGTTCCAGACGTGGAGCTGTTGGAGATCGATTTGCTCGACACCGAGATTGCGGAGACTGGTCTCGGTGGATTCGATCAGGTAGTCGTAAGGGAAGACTTCTTCGATGGGCGCACCGACCTTGGCAGGCCAGATGCGGTTCTTCGGGGGAATTTTGGTGGCGACGTAGACCTTGTGACCGGCTTCTTTGACGACCTGGCCGACCAGGGATTCGCTATGGCCTTCGTTGTAGGCAAGAGCAGTATCAATAAAGTTCATACCCAGTTCGATAGAGCGACGGAGGGCAACAAGGCTTGAGATGTCGTCTCCGCCCAGCCACTGTTTGCCGCCGATGCCCCAGGCACCATAGCCAATTTCACTGACTTCAATTCCGGTTCGTCCCAACTTGCGATAATTCACAATTCCATTTTCCCTTGTATGCTGTGGGCATGAGGCGTTTTTTCCTCAGCACTCTGATTATGCTCCTTGCCGCGGTGGCGGCGCAGAACTACCGTCTTTATCTGAAAGACGGTGGTCACCACGTTGTGCGCGCACACAAGGTGGATGGAGATCGGATTCGCTACTACTCGATCGAGCGCGGAGATTGGGAAGAAATCCCCACCGAACTGGTGGATTTGAAGAAGACCGAGAAGGAATTGGGCGCAACAGAAGAGGCTGCTAAATCGGAGCGGCGCATGGATGCCGAAGAGGCGGCAGCAGAGCGGGAATTGCGCAGGATTGTGGCGAGTATCCCCGAAGACCCTGGGCTTTATCGTGTCGGCGACGACAAAAAGGTCGTGGCGCTGAAGCTTGCTGAATCGACGCTGGTGACGGACAAGAAGCGACAGACCTTGAAGATTTTGTCGCCAATTCCAATTGTTGCAGGAAAGAGCACAGTGGAGTTGGCAGGGGAGAAGTCGGCAACGATCTATTCAGAACGGCGGCCTGAGTTTTACTTGAGGTTGTCGAAGCCGCAGCAGTTCGCGCTGATTCAATTGACGCCCAAGAAGGCGGCACGGGTCGTGGAAGTGGTGCAATCGATCCCGGTGAGCAAGGAGAAGTACGAGGAGCGGAAGGAGTTGGAAATCTTCAGACAGCAACTCGATGAAGGGCTGTACAAGGTTTGGCCACAAGCAGATCTGGCCGTCGGGGAGTACGCGTGGATCGAGTACACCGACGGCCAGGTAAATCTGATGATCTGGGACTTCCGGATCGAGTAGTTATCGTTCGTGCACGTCTTCGAGGTAGGTGTAGCCGTGCATACCTTCTTCGTAGTAGCGCAGAAGCTGACCGGATTCCTCATAGCCTACCTTGCCCTGACGGACGGCAGTTTCGACATCGCGACGGAACTTCTCCTGAAGGTCCTTGCTTGAGAACTGCACGTAGTCGAGAACTTCACGAACGGTATCGCCGCGGATCACCGCTTCGATCACGTTTTCGTTTTGATCGTCGAGCGAAACGTGCACAGCGTGCGTGTCGCCGAGCAGATTGTGGAGGTCACCAAGAATTTCCTGATAAGCACCGACGAGAAATGCGCCGATGTAATAGGCTTCGCCATTGTACTGGTGGAGCGGGAGAAATTTCTTGACGTCGCGGCGATCGATGAACATATCGATCTTGCCGTCGGAGTCGCAAGAGATGTCGCCGAGGACGGCATTCGAGGTGGGACGCTCGTCGAGGCGGTGGATCGGCATGAGCGGGAAGAGCTGCTTCACGGCCCAGCTATCCGGCATGGACTGGAAGAGCGAGAAGTTGCAGAAGTAAGTGTCTGACAACATCGAGTCGAGATTTTCGAGTTCTTCAGGAATCTCGTCCATGTTGGCGACGAGGCGCTGGATCTTGCGCCCGATGGCCCAGTAAATGCTTTCGCACTGGGCACGCTGCTCAAGCGACATGTAGCCGAGGCTGAAGAGGTTGAGAGCACTGTCGAGAGACTGCTGCGCGTCGTGGAACGTCTCGAGGACGTTTTTCTGACTGAGGCTCTTGAGAGTCTCATGCAAATCAATGAGGGGCTGTTCAGCTTCATCAGTGAGGTTGGCGGGGACTTCTTCGTTGCCGAAACCACTGACGCCAAGGACGTTGAAAACCAGAAGGCTGTGATAGGCGGCGATGGCACGGCCGCTCTCCGTCATGATGACGGGGTGATCGACTTCGGCTTCGTCGCAAACATTTTGGATGTGATAGACAACGTCGGCAGCGTATTCCTGAAGCGTGTAGTTAACACTGGATTCAAAGTCGGTTTGCGAGCCGTCGTAGTCGATCCCGAGGCCGCCGCCAACGTCCATGATTTCAAGACCGGCACCGGCCTTCTTCATGCCGGCATAGCAGCGGGCTGCTTCTGTAACGGCGCCCTTGATTTGTCGGATGTTGGTGATCTGGCTTCCCAGGTGGAAGTGGAGAAGCTTGAGGCAATCGGCCATGCCGAGGCTCTTCAGATGCTCGACAGCACGCAGAGCTTCGCTGACAGTCAGGCCGAATTTGGAGCGGTAACCACCGGAGCTCTTCCAGCGGCCGGAGCCGCGGCTGGCGAGTTTGATGCGAATGCCGATGGAAGGACGAACGCCCGTCTTCTGGGCGTATTTGATGATGAGTTCGAGCTCAGTGTACTTCTCAACGATCGGAGTGATGTCGCGACCGATTTTGCGGGCTAGCATGACCATCTCGATGTATTCGTCGTCCTTGAAGCCATTGCAGACGATAGGCGTCTCGTTGTCGGCAACACCAAGGACGGCGAGAAGCTCAGGCTTTGAGCCAGCTTCGAGACCAAATCCGAAAGGCCGCCCGTAGGCGTAGACTTCTTCGACGACCTGACGCTGCTGATTCACCTTGATCGGGAAGACGCAAACGTATTTGTTCTTGTAATTGTGCTCGGCGATCGCGTTCAAGAAGGCTTGATGGATCTCGGCAAGGCGATGCTTGAGGATCTGGCCGAAGCGAATCAGGATTGGTGCCTGGATACCGCGCATGACCAGCTCGTCGACGAGCTTCTTGAGGTCCATGCGGCGGAGCGGATCTTTATCGGGATGGACAAGAAGATTGCCATTTTCACCGACAGTGAAGTAGCCCTTGCCCCAACTTGCTACATCATAAAGTTCTTGGGCGTCGGTAGTAGTCCAACGCTCTGTGGGTTCCCAGGCGGCCGGGTCGGCCAACTTCAGATTCAATGCTTCAATTCCTCCGGACGTAAACTTTCAATTTGAGTGTCGTAAGAATTGATTCCTCCCGCAATACTTTTTGTGGATTGAAACCAAATATTTATTCTGGGATTTCGGCGATGTAGACCTGAGTTTTGCCGGTTCGATCGCTGGCAAAGGCCACTTTGCGTTCGTCACGGCTCCAACTCGGGTGTGGATGGGTCCATTGGGGGCCGTAGACGGTGTCTGTGCCAGCTTCCATCCAACTGAGTGTGCCGGAGGACTTGGCGGCGCTGCGAGCGGCCTCAAAGTCCTCTTTGACGGCATAGCGGGACGTAAGCCACTGGGACCCGCCGTTTGAGGCACCAGACGCACACAAGGGCTGGATGTGGCCTGTAGCGACGTCCACGATTTCGATACCGCGGTCTGGGTGATTGGTGTCGCAGAGGACCTGCGTGCCGACGCGATTGGGAGCGATGTGCCAGCAATTGTGATCGACGATGGTTGTGATTTCCCGGGTTTGCCAGTTGAGTCGACGCAGGGAGAAGGGCCAGACAGTGAAGACAATGTCGCCGGTTTGGCCCAGAAAGGTCTCGTGTACGACAAATTCGTTGTTGTCGTGATGATGGAGGCATTCAAGACCTGTGCCATAGCGACGGACGCGGTGCATGCGGGGAGCGGGGTCGCCAGAGAATTCGATCCACTCGGGTTCGAGGGGATGAAACTGCGGATGAATGACAGTGCGCGGGTATTCGATGAAATGCCAACCAGAGCCGTCCCAACGACCAGCGAGGATGCCGTTCTGGCCGTCGATCTTGGCTGCGGCAGTGAGCCACTGGCCATCGGCACTGATGGAACACTCACCGATAGAGGCACCATCGCGGCGGGTGATCTCTGCGGTGTGGAGCGTGTGTCGATTGACCTTGAAAATAGCCCCGGCACGGACGAAGCAAATGTGTTCGCCGTCGGGGTGGAGAGCTGGCGAAAAGGGGTGGATGCCCTGGGGGCCGAAGGTGAGTTGACGAACGGGCTCCGCGTAGGGATAAGGGCAATCGTAAAGCTGAGCGACGCCGTCCTGGTAGGAGGTGAAGAACAGCTGTTCGTCACCCGGGTAAAAGCTGGATTGAAGAAAGTACGACGGATGGCTGATGTGATTCCCAGTGGTGAGCTGGCGGACCAGCACACCCGTCGATGGATCCTGATACTCGATCATTTGCGGCCGAGGTAGAGGTCGCGGCCCTTCACGAGCGCTTCGATTTTGCGATCGCTGACGCTGCGCTTGAGCATCCAGAAGCCGCAATCGGGGTGAACCCAGCCAACTCGTCCAGCACCGAGGATACTCTCAGCACGTTCGATGCTCTTTGCAATTTCATCCGGGGTTTCAACGTGATTGACCTTGATGTCAACGACACCGATACCGATGCGAATGTGAGGAGCGATTTCCTTGAGCGATTGCAAATCGTCGACAGGCCGGTGGGCGAGCTCAAGCACAAGATGATCGACGTGGAGTGAGTTCAGGAAGTCGATCAGTTGCTGCCAGTGACCCTTCTGGATCGTTTGGCCACCGTAGTTACCGAAGCAAAGATGAACGGCACGGGTGGAAGTGATGGCATCGAGAACGAGATTCATCGACTTTGCGGCAAGTGGCCAATCATCAGGGTTGCCAGGGATGTTCGCTTCGTCGACCTGGACGCAGGTGCAGGGTAGATTGGAAACCTGCTTCGCAAGGACTTCGCCAATCGCCATGGTGAGCTTCTCAAAGCTGCCGTAGTGGTTATCGAGCAGCGTGCGGGAGAGCATGTAAGGGCTGGTGACCGTGAACTTGAAGGGGCCACCAGCGACCGTAGCCGCAAGCTCGCAATCGCCAAGGAGATTGAGCGAACCTTCGCCAAGAGAACCTTCGACCACACCCGCCGCTTTGCGACGGAAGCCCATGGTTTGCTTGGCAGCAAATGCTTCGTGATCACTGCGGCCGACGTTGGAGCGAATGCCGCCCATCGGACGGATAAAGTACTCGATCATCCCGTTGGTGTCGGGGTGATTGACGTCGAACCGGTAAAGCTCGCCATCAGTGGGCAGGTCGATGCCAGCCTGCTTTTGGATGTCGAAAACGACGCGAGTGGCGTCAAGGCGAGCCTGCTCGCTAGGGAGCGCGGCAAGCCATTCAGGAACAGGATAAGAACCAACAGTAGTAGTTAAGATTTCAGGATTAGACGACATAAGGCTTTCTGTAATCGCGAGTGATGAGTTTGTCCGCGTCGGGCGCGTTGACGAACTTCATGCGCGTGGAATCGAATTCTAGTTTCTTGCCAGTGCGGTAGCTGATATTAGCCAGGTGGCAGAGGCCAGCAGAGATGGCACCGATTTCGATTTCGGCGTTGAGGTCTTTGTAGTTTCGGCTCTTGACGGCCTTTAGGAAGTTCTCCATGTGGGGCTTGGTATCCCAGACCTGCCCTTGCGGCTTGCCGTCCTCGCTGAGGACGAGCTCTTCGCCTTTGTAGATCTGGTAGCTGTTCGCGTCGACGGCCATGATGCCGTCTGAGCCATAGAAGATATTGCCGATGGTGTGAGCGCCGCGCTTCTGGAGAGGCCAATCGGGGCCGCTCGGCAGGCCGCGGACTTCAAAGACAATCTGTTGGCCGTTGCCGTAGTCGAAAGTGCTGTGCTGGGTATTCGGAGTTTCCTGGTCGTCGTCGTAGACCAGCTTGCCGCCTGTGGAAACAACTGACTTGGGCCAAGAGACGCCCATGCCCCACCGGGCGATGTCCATCTCGTGGACACCCTGGTTGCCGATGTCGCCGTTGCCGGTGTCCCAGAACCAGTGCCAGTTGTAGGCGAAGCGAAGCTCAGTGAACTTGCGCATGGGCGCGGGGCCGAGGAACTGATCCCAATCGACACCAGGAGGAGGGGAGGCAAGTTCGGGAGCGCGACCGATCGACTTACGGCGCTTGTAGCAGAGGCCCTTGGCGAGATAGATCTTGCCGATGGCACCCTCGAGGAGTAACTGCATGGCACGCATCTTGTGCGCAGTGCTGCGGCTCTGCGAACCAACTTGAATCATGCGGCCGGTCTTGCGAGCGACCTCAACCATGCGAATGCCTTCGTAGATGTTATGTGAGGCGGGCTTTTCAACGTAGACGTCCTTGCCCGCCTGGCAAGCCCAGATGGCGCCTAGAGCATGCCAGTGGTTGGGCGTTGCCATGGAGACCGCGTCAACGGACTTGTCTTCGAAGACACGCTTCATGTTGTCGTATTCTTTGGGCTTGGGCTGGCCAGCTTTTTCGACTAAAGACTGGGCGCGTTCGCGGGCGGCCTGATTGACGTCACAGACACCAGAGATGTTGACGATATTGGGCAGCCCGGCGTAGTTGTTGATGTGGTCGCGACCGCGACCGCCGACGCCAATCACAACGAGGCTGACCTTATCATTTGCGCCCATGACGCGCTGCGCGGCCGCAGCGCTGGCAGCTCCTAAGAAGAAACGACGTGAGGATGAAGTAGACACAATTCTGCTCCTGGGATTCTGAAAGTCATCATACAGTAAGGGGGATGAGTTTCGAGTCAAAAAGAACGATTGTGACGGGCGGGGCGAGTGGCATTGGGCTGGCGACCGTGAAGCTGCTGCGGGAACGCGGGGCGGAAGTCATGGTTTGGGACGTGCAAGGAGTGGACGAGCCGGTGGATGTGGGGTCGGATGAATCGATCTTGAAAGCTTTGTCCGATGTAGACCGCGTGGACGCGCTGGTGTACAGCGCAGGAATTCAAACCTATGGGACCGCTGTCTCCACAAGCAATGAGGTGTGGGAGCGGACATTGATGGTGAACGTCACCGGGGCTTTTAAAGTGTGTCGGGCAGTGATCCCGAAAATGATCGCAGCGGGCGGAGGATCGATTTCGCTGGTGGGGAGTGTGCAATCGGTTGGCGCTGTGGCCAATAGCGCGGCTTATGTGACTTCGAAGCATGCGCTGCTAGGACTCACTAGGAGTATTGCACTCGACTATGCCAAGGCTGGAATTCGTTGTAACTGCGTTTGCCCCGGGGCGATCGATACGCCGATGCTGCGGTGGAGCGCTTCGCTGACAGACAACCCGGAGGCGACATTGGAGGCTTGTGCGCAGGTACATCCTGTGGGACGGCTTGGGCAACCCGAGGACATTGCTGGTGTGATTGCTTTCCTGTGCGGAGAGGATTCGAAGTTTGTGACGGGTACGGCGTTTATGGCCGACGGCGGAGCAATGGTACCGATCGGTGGAGCCGCGTTTCAAGAGCACGGAACGGCTCAAGCGAAGGTGTAAGAGTTAGCATCGAGGCTTACATTAAGGTCTGTTAGACTGCGGCCATGGAACCGTTTCTTTCGGATGGCAGTTTGTTGGCTTTGGAATCGGAAATCAAAGAAGCTCAACTGAAAGCCCGAGGAACCAAATATCTTAATGTGCTCTCTCGATTGGAGGGCTTACCGGATTTCGAAGTGGCAAAAGTCAATTTCAACCGCTTCGTGAATGGCGAACTCACGCTCAAGGAGTTGGATCGTGAGATCGACAAGCATGTGCCCAAGAAATCGGAATAACTAAATGTTCGAGCTAGTAGACGGGCTCGATGCTCTCTGCTTCGAGCACGGTCGCGATGGAATGAAGGACAGCAGCCAGGCGGACACTGGCGAGAATTGTCTCCTCGGGGATGCCCTTTTCACGGAGGACCTTTTCATGCGAGGCGACGCAGGTTCCGCAGTTATTGATTGCACTGACCGCGGTGCACCAGAGTTCGAAATCCAGATGATCGGCCCCGTGGGCCCGCATGATGTTCATCCGCAGCTTGGCGGGAATCGTAGCGTACTTTTCATTTGAAGTGAGGTGCAGAAAGCGGTAGTAGACATTGTTCATGCTCATCACAGTCGCTGCCGCTTTGGCGCCGTTCATCTGCTCTGGAGTGAGATGCTTTTCGGCCTCGGTGAAGATGGTTTCGGTGACCTCAACGTTACGGCAAGCAATCGCAGAGGCAACCAGTGTGCCCCACGTTTGAACCGGAGTAAGGTCTGGCTGATTGATCAACGAGGAAAGGTTTAACTTCATATCCTTCGCGTACGGCGGAAGGGAATCCAACAATTTTTGAAAGCTCATGGGTGCTCGTTGGTTTGATGAGTCGGGGAGGCTGCGCGATGCGACCTCCCCGAGAAAGAACTAAAGCTTGATGACTTCTTCGCCGGGCTTCCAGTTGCAGGGGCAGAGTTCATCGGTTTGCAGAGCATCGAGAACGCGCAGAACTTCCTGCGGGTTGCGGCCGACGCTGAGGTCATTGACCGTTACGAAGCGGATGATGTTCTGGGGATCCACGATAAAGGTGGCGCGCTGGCAGACGCCAGCGTTCGGATCAATGATGCCGAGGGCGGTGCTCAATTCACGCTTGACGTCGGCAAGCATCGGGAAGGGGAGATCCTTCAAGTCTTCGTGGTTGTTGCGCCAGGCGAGGTGAACGAACTCGCTGTCGGTGGAACCACCGAGAACCTGAGCATCACGGTCGGCGAAGTCGTTGTTCACGCGGCCGAACGCGGCGATCTCGGTCGGGCAAACGAAGGTGAAATCCTTCGGCCAGAAGAAATAGACCTTCCACTTGCCGCCGTAAGACGCATCAGAAATTGTTTCAAAAGCCTTGTTCTTTTCGGTGCTCACCGTTGCGGTTACCGAGAACTTGGGGAAAGCCTGTCCCACACCAAGCATGTGTTTCAATCCTCACTTTATGAATTGGGTTAATTTTGTTTCGAGCATCGTTTGCAGATGCCCAGCACTTCTACACTGAAGCGATGCACGGAGAAGCCGCTTGGAATCGATTTCTTCATGCGAATGGGTTCGAAATCAGATTCGTCGAGATCTTCGATGCGTTTGCAGCGGGTACAAACCAGATGATGATGCGGATGAGGATTGTTTTCGAGACGCAGCGAACCATGATGGACGCTGACCTCGCGGATCAATCCGTGCTCCACGAAAGTTTTGATATTGTTGTAGACCGTGGCTAGCGACAAAGATGGAATTTTCTTCCGTACCTTCTCGTAGACTTCTTCTGGGGCGGGATGATCGCCCATCTTCATCAACTCCTCGAAAATAACCAGGCGTTGATGCGTCAGTGACAAACCAGCCAGACGGCAGAGCTCGCGGAGATTCGCCGCGGAGTACCCTTGCGAGGCTGCTTTCATAACTCTTATTATTTTAGAATTATTCTAATTTGTCAAGCCAGGGAGGACCGTGACGGTGACTGAGCTCGATTGATCCCGACCACGCCAGAGGCGGTGAGTGGCCTTTTGGAAATCGGCTTCGCGAGCTTCGTTGATGTTGGGCACAAACTTTTGCGGATTGCGATCGACCAGAGGAAACCAGGTGCTGTGAACCTGAATCATGATGCGATGGCCCTTGCGGAAGTTGTGGTTGATATCGGGGAGCTTCCAGGCGACCTTTTCAGCTTTGTTGGGAACGAAGGGCTTGGGTGTTGAATAGCTCTCACGGAAACGTGCGCGGAAGACATCGCCGCGAACCATCATTTGGTAGCCGCCCATGACGACACCCGTTGGGTTGGGTGAGGGGTCGGGAAAGTCGTTGGGGTAGACATCGATGATCTTGACGATCACGTCGGCATCGGTGCCCGAGGTGGAGAATAAGAGGCTCGGAGAGACTGGGCCGGCGAGAACCATATCTTCTTCAAGTTCGTCGGTCATGTAGGTAAGTACGTCAGGGCGGGTGGAGGCGTGGCGCTGGTCCATCACCATGTACTCACGGGTCATGCGATTCGCGATCTGTGGGATGTACGGTACAGGCTTGGCTGGGTCGCTCGGGAACTCGTCGAACGGATTGGCGGAATCTGTTTGAGGCGTGAAAGCCAGCTTACCGCTCGAGTGGAAGTAGAGAGTTTTCGACTGGGCCTGCTTGGGCGGCCAGGCGTCATATCCACGCCAGACGTTGGAACCGGATTCGAACATCAGAGCCTTAGGAAGGTTGGGATCGGGGCCGTCCTTGAGAATGTGCTTGAAAGAAGGCAGCTCGACTTTTTCCCGATAGTATTCGCTGGTCTTGGCATTGAAGCTGATGTCGCCGAGGGAAGCGCCGCCATCTCTCGACCAGCCGCCATGAAACCAGGGGCCCATCACAATACGGTTGGTTTTGGCAAAGCCCTGTTGTTCGATGTTGGAGAAAACGTTGAGGGCCCCAAAGAGATTTTCGGCGTCATAGAAGCCGCCGATGGTGAGTACGGCGGGCTGAATGTTCTTCAAATGGGGACGCAGATTGCGAGCCTGCCAGAACTCGTCGTAGTTGGGGTGCTTCATCATGTCGGTCCAGAACTGGACTTCATTCTTCATGTAGCGCTCGTTGGCGTTATAGAGAGGACCGAGATCAAGGAAGAAGCGATAGCCATCGGGAGTCTTATGATCGAAGGCCTGACGGTTGGGCAGGCTGGGCTCAGGGCGAGGCTTACCGAAGGAGTAGAGGAAGTTGAAAGCATGCGGCAGGAATAGAGCGCCGTTATGGTGGAAGTCATCACCGACAAACCAGTCGGTGATGGGAGCCTGGGGGCTGGCAATCTTAAGCGCGGGGTGAGCATCGATCATGCCGGCGGCGACATAGAAGCCAGGGTAGGAAATGCCCCAGGTGCCGACGCGGCCATTGTTGTTGGGCAAATTCTTGATGAGCCATTCAATGGTGTCGTAGGTATCGGAGGATTCATCGACATCCTTGGGGGTGGGCTTGGATGTGCGGTGAGGTGTCATGTTGATGAACTCCCCTTCGCTCATGTTCTTGCCGCGAACGTCCTGATAGACGATGATGTAGCCGTCTTTGGCCAGCGAGGGCGAAGGGCCGATGTCGGTCTTGTACTGGTCGGTGCCATAAGGGGCGACGCTGTAGGGCGTGCGGTTGAGAAGGATGGGGTACTTCTTCGATTGATCCTTCGGGATGTAGACGCTGGTGAAGAGGCGCTTGCCATCGCGCATGGCTACGCGGTGCTCGTACTTGGTGTAGTTCGCCTTTACATACTCAAGGCCTTGGGCAGCCAGGAGCATCGAGAAGCACAGCGCGAGAAGAATCGTTCGCATGAATTTGATTGTAATGGGACATGATGGAGGTATGCGAATTGTCGCCGGAATGCTCGCGTTGACAGGTGTTTTAGGGGCGCAACAACTGGACCGGGCCAGGCTGGCGAGCCAAGCTCAATCGTTCGCCGAACAGTTGGCCAATCTGGTTTGCACCGAAGTACTGCAGCAGAAGTCGATCAGCTATTCGACTCGAATGCGGATTCGAGTGGGCGAGGCCGCACTGAGACCGATCGCGCCGAAGATGAGAGAACGGATGATCCGATCGGAATTGGGTTATGCGCTACGCGGGAAGGATATGCCCGTTTGGGGCGAGGTTCGCAAGGTGATCGATGTGGATGGTAAGAACGTCACTCCGCCGAAAAAGGCACGGGAGCGGCTGGCGTTCGGCTTGAAGAGTGATGACGAGAGAGCCCGCCTCAAGCTTATGGAAGAATTCATGAAGTATGGGTTGGAAGGGCTGGCGACAGACTATAGCCTGACGTTGTTGCTGTTTCGATTTGGGGAGATTGACCGGATGAAGTTTGAGCCGCAGGGGAGCGAATTTGTGGGAGCGGACCGTGTAAATACCTTTGCTTTTTCTCGAGCGGATACCGAAGCGGGTGTGACTGTATTTGATGGGAAGCAAGCTGTGAAGCAGCCATTGAACGGAGTGATCTGGCTGAGGGAGAAGGACTCGATGCCGGTCAAGATCAAGCTCCTATCCGTTTTGAAGCAGGATGCAACTTCAATCCTGGATGAAGGAACCGTAGAGTACGTGCCGTCGAAGTTTGGTTCGGTGGTGGCGGCGACGGTGAACTATCGAAGATTGATAAACGGCGTGTTGATGCTGGAGACGCGCTACGAATACAAGGACTATCAGAAGTTTGGCGCGGATGCGGAGTTGAAATTTAACTAATGAAGATTATTTATTTGCATGGCTTTGCCTCGTCGCCAAAATCGCGCAAGGCGCAGTTCTTAAAGGAAAAACTGGAGGCGGAGGGTTGCGAAGTGTTGGTGCCGCATCTGGAGAGCGAAGGGTTTCGCAACCTCACAGTGACTGGGCAGTTGAAGGTGATCGAAGAGGTTGCCTCTGGGGCACCCGTGCGCTTGATTGGATCGAGCATGGGCGGGTATTTGGCCGCCCTTTACGCGAGTCTGCATCCGGAAGTGGATCGACTGGTGTTGCTGGCACCCGCATTTGGATTCGCGACACGCTGGGAGTTGCGGCTCGGCGCAGAGAAGATGGCAGAGTGGCGTCGCACAGGAGCAATTGAGATGATGCATTACGCCACGGGCGCTATGGATGCAGTGGGGTACGGCCTGATCGAAGATGGTCAGAAGTACGATGCCGAACCCGGATTCTTACAGCCTGCAGAGATTTTTCATGGCACTGAGGACGATGTGGTGCCTGTCAGCTTCAGCAGAAGTTTTGTTGCCGGACACGCGAATGCTCGTTTGACCGAGGTAAAGTCTGGGCACGAGCTGACGGACGTGATCGATGCGATCTGGGATCAATCGAAAGATTTCTTGTTGAGCTAGTCGACTGGCAGCATGACCCAGAGCTCTGGGCGGCCTGAATTGCAGTGCACTGCACGGTTAAGAAACCCGAGGCAGGGCCAGCTTAAGTAGAGGGCGTAGCGAGCCGCATTCCAGGCGCCGATCGTGCGCCATCCTTTACGGAACTTTGCGACACGGGAGGAAACACTGGGGACTGGATGGAAAACCGCTTCAACACCTGCAGGGCGATTCGGTTCATCATCCTGAAGCTGATCGAGTTCGCGAACGGCGATTTCGAACTCGTTGAGCGAGATTCCATTCAAGCGGGCGACTGAATCAATTTCGTAGACGCCTTGACGGCTGAAGGTCGGCAGCAAGAGTAAACCGAGGAAGCTCCAAAGGGTGAATCCGAGAGAGGTCGTGAAGAGCTCCGCAAGCGAGGTGACGCCGGCTCCAGGAATCAGCGAACTAAGATAGAAGCCGGAAAGATTCCAGACCATTGCCAGTAACAAACCACGGAAGCGGGTGCCAGTGGCCAGTGCAGCGGTCCGCCGCTTAAGCTCCGTATCGAGAACGCCCTTCGGAAGAACTCTTTGCCACAGGGAAGGAAGTACCATGCGCTCCCTGCCAGGCAGGCCGGCGAATCCGCCGCTGAATCCAGCATCCATTCCGGATACCATGACCACCCGCTTGCCATTAATTAGTTCCGAACTGCTTTCCTTCAGGCCCGCTACAAGCTTTGCGATCCAATCCTGACCTTCGATCATGGCAATCATGACAAGCGCCAACAAAAGGAGAACTGCGGGGCGATCCCCCCAGCGGCCAACCTGGAGAACGATCAGGCCTGAGATTACCAGAAATCCACTCTGCACTAATAGACCACGAAGATATTGTGCGGCGAAGAAAGAGAACATCAGGCACTGGCGAGAAAAGTGGCAAGGCAACCAATAGCCACCGATGTAATCCAGAGGGACATGGATGGCCGAGTAAAGCGCTACGATCCAAAGTAGACCCTTAGCGTCGGACAGGATATCGAGCGAGAAGTGTCCAAACACCTTGGCTGGCCAGTCTAGAAGGAGAGCAAATAAGGCGAGAGTGACTATCAAACCAACACCTGAAATTCCCAACCATAATCTTGCCCTTGCGTACGTCATGCTTCTAAATCCTCTGGCGCTTAAGAAGATGTCTGTTTCGGGCAAAGGGTTGAAAATGTTCTTCTTATGTGTTTCTCTCGCATTTTGCGAGCAGGACTTAACAAACAAGGATGCAGTTGCGCCCGCACTGAAAACTTTGGAGATTGAACTGGTGGAGAACGGGGCAGTGGTTCCGGGAGAGCATCATTTCGTCTTCCATCTCGGGGATGGGCAGCGCGATCGCTATCTGGAATTGCGGGTGGACCAATCGGTTTGCAAAGGCGAGTTGGAGTTGAATGGAGCAACCATCAAGGCTGGTGACGTAACCACAATGGTACGGTTTGACGCTGGAAACCGAGTGTCGGTAGGTGGGTGCCTGGAGCGGACGCCGAAACCAGTCGAATTGAAAGCCTATCCGAAAGTACACATTGCGAAGGCAATCGCACGGCGGAGAGGGCCGGGCTGGGAAGTTGAGTTTACCGTGCGAAATACGCTGTTGAACAGCTCGACTTGCACGGTGACCGCTGGCGGGTATCGAGAAGATTTTTTTGTAGGGCCTGAAACTTCTCAAACTCGGAGCTTCTTCGTGCGTCTAGATAAGTAGAAAGATCCATCGATGACACTCGAGCTTTACAAGTTCGAAGAAGCAATGGAAGGTGTGGAGTTGTCCCCAAAAGTGAGACACGAGACTAGACTCAGAAAATTCCAACGAGGAGAATTTGAGTCATGTCTGAAACGCGAAGGAAGTTCACGCGGGATTTTAAGGTAGCGGCGGTGAAGCGGCTG
>VFZU01000074.1 GCA_016870995.1 Acidobacteriota bacterium | reverse complement strand
GATGCGCGCCGCAGAGGGGAGCCCCCATGGGGGCTCCCCTCTGCCTCCCTCAATAGAGCCAAATCTGCCAGACTAAGTGTTACCCATGTGACCGGATAGAAGTGTTACCTATGTGCCCGGTCGGACACCTCCCGGTTTGCGCCATCAGCTATATTTTTTGTTTCGTCAGGGGATCGGTTCGGGAATCTGACTGGCCGGCGCCTGGCTGCTGAATGAGCTCATCCATGTTGCGGTTTGGGATCGATTCTCTCGCCCGGTTCCAGCGCTTCTAAAGCACATCGTCGCCATCGCAATCTTCCTGCTTGCGGGCACCGGCATTCTCGGCTTCGTCTTCGGCCAGTCCGTCACCGGCATCTGGGCCACTTCGGGAGTGCTCGGCCTCGTGTTCGGGTTTGCCGCCCGCAGCCTTATCGCGGACTTGTTCAGCGGCATCGCAATTCATCTGGACCCGCCCTTTTGCATCGGCGACTGGATCGAGTGGAAAGAGAGCAACGAAGAAATTCTCGCCCGGGTGGAACAGATCAACTGGCACAGCACCCGCGTGCATGGCCGCGACGACACCAAGACCCTGTTCATCCCGAATTCGCATCTGGCGCAAGTCGCCGTGGTGAATGTGTTCGCCCCGCATGGCCGCACTCGGCAATTTATCCGGGTGCCGCTGGACCCCGCCGTCGATCTGAAACGCACCAGCCGCGTCTTGCTCGCCGGCGCGCTCGCGGCGGAAGGCCCTCTACGCGAGCCCGCTCCCGATGTCCTCCTTGAGGAAGTCACGGAGAAAGGTCTTGTCTTCGCCATCCGGTACTGGCACGATCCGGAGACCTTGATATCCAAGGTTCGCCATTCCGTTCTCGATTCCGTTATGCTGGCGCTCGACCATTCCGGCATCGCGACTGCGCGCAGCCGCCACGAGGTACTTACCGCGCCCCTGCCAGCGGAGATCTCGATTACCAAGGATGCCCGCTGGATTCTGCGCCGCGTAGAAATCTTTTGCGCCGTCGAAGACCATGAAATTGAAGCCATAGCGGCCAAGGCCCAGTGCCACGAGCTTGCCGCCGGAGAGATCGTCGTCAGGCAGGGAGACCCTGGAGATTCGCTCTACTTCGTTATGGAAGGGTTGCTCGACGTCACCATCGAGCAACCCGACAAGGCAGCCTTGAGAGTCAATCGGCTCTTGCAGAGCCAGTATTTCGGCGAAATGTCGCTCCTCACCAGCGACCCGCGCTCGGCCACAATCACCACCTCCACCAGCGCTGTGATTTACGAGGTCGCCAAACGCGTCATCGAACCCATCCTGCTGGCGCGACCCAAGGTGACGCACGAGCTCGCCCAAACCGTCGCGATGCGCCAATTGCAAAATCAAACGACGCTTGCGCTAGACAAATCCCCCTCCAGCGAATCGCATCGCCAGACGTTTACCGCTCAAATGCTCAACAAGATCCGCGATTTCTTCAACGCTCATTGATCATTCGCAGAGCCGTGTCCACCAGCTTCTCGCCACTGCCCGCAGCCACACGCGCGCTCACGACTTCGTAATTGCCTTGCGGGTAGGCCTCACGATGGGGAACATAGCCCAACGCTGCGTTTGATTGCGTCGCAATTACGGTAAATCGGCATGGAGCTCGCTTTTTCAGATCCACTCCAAGTTCGACAAAGATTTCGCCCGGTAGGCCAACCCACACGAGATCAGCACCGGCTCGCAGCACCTGCACTTCCGCGAGGAAGGGCTTCCCTTCCCTTGACTTGATTTCGAGTGTGCGCGCTCGTTTTGCTAGCGGCACAGTGGCACCGGACCGACCGTCCATCGCCTGAGCTTCGGCAAATTCAGGTGCGGTGGGAACGACAGAATCGAGCGTCACGCGCTCTGACTTTGCTGAGAGCCGTGGGCTCATGATAGGGACCAATTCCTCTGCCGCCTTCAATACGGCCGCAGCCAGTGTCGTACCGAGTCGCGCTGCCTCGCGGTGCCCCTTTTGGCTGCGTCCCACTGTCGTGTCGATGTGATTGATGTTTCCGCTGGTCCCCATGCTGAAGAGCGTGACGATCTGCGATCCGCGCGCGACCTTCAAAGCCTCACTCAACGAGTACACAAAGTCAGCCGACATCTCCGTGCCGCCGACTGTGTCCAGGTGCACTGCATAGTTCACGTAGGCGGCGATCGCTTGACCATCTTCACCTTCCACATAAACCAACGGAACGGCAGGATCAATCTGTCCCACAGGCTCGACGATATTCGTGTTTAGCTTGCCCGGATTCCAGCCGATTGTGCCATCCTTCATGCGGAAGCGGCGATAAAAAGCCAGGCTCCGCTCTTGTCCGATACTGGCCGATAACCTCGCGGGACGGAGCTTTGCAGATGCCTGTTCTGCACTTGCTGCAATTCGAAGAGGCAATGAGGCGGCGTACTCCATTGCAATGCGCTGCATTTCACCCTCGAGCGCATACCGGCTCCAGCCGCTCAAGATGACTGGAGCGGTGTGGGTGTGGCTTGCGGTGACCATCACGTTGAAGGGAGAGATCTTGAGGCGTTCGGCAATTTTGGCCCTTGCCTGATCGGCGATCCCCTGGGGCATGTTTGTCAAATCGCAGGTGATCAGTACCAGCATCGTGCCATCGGTTTCAAGCACGAGCGCCCTAGCCAGCAAAGGATCATGCACTGCCGTTGAGGCGCGATTCACAAAGTATCCCGCCAATGGCGCGCCTACAGGCGGCGTGATGTCGCTTGTCGCTGCGCCGGCTCGTAGAGCCGCACTCAGGTTCAGCGCTAAAATCCCTAGTGCAAGTATGCGAATCATCTCTAAAACTATAGCCGCCCTTGTGATGACAAGTTGCCTCTGGGCAGCGGACCCCGTGACGGAATATGTCAGCCAGCGGCATCAGGCGATCCTGAAGGAATTCGCAGCTCTCGTCGAAATCCCCAACGTGACCGCGGACCTACCCAACGTGCGGAGAAACGCCGAGGCGATCCGCCGCATGTTTGAACAACGCGGCATCCCCACACGACTGCTGACGATCAAGGATTATGCCCCCATCGTCTTTGGCGAAATTAAGACGCCCGGTGCAACGCGCACCGTCAACTTTTATGCTCACTACGACGGCATGCCGGTGGATCCATCCGAATGGATCAACAAACAACCCTTCCTCGCCGAATTGCGCGATACCGCGAACAAGCCCATCCCGCTTGAGCAAACCCGCTACAACCCGGAATGGCGCCTATATAACCGCGCCAGCGCTGACGACAAAGCACCCATCATGGCGATGGCGATCGCGCTCGATGCCATCAAAGCTCTCGGCCTCAAGCACAAGTCGAACATTCGATTCTTCTTTGAAGGTGAAGAAGAGGCCGGCTCCACTCATCTCACCGAATATTTGGAAGCACACAAAGACCTGGTCAAGGGAGATCTCTGGCTGATCTGCGATGGGCCTCTTCATCAGAATCGCCAGCAATCTGTCGTTTTTGGCGTGCGCGGCGTGACGTCACTCAACCTCACCGTGTATGGGCCCAAACGTGGTCTTCACAGCGGCCACTACGGCGGCTGGGTGCCAAACCCGAACCAGCGCATGGTGCGTTTGCTTTCTACATTTACCGATGGCGAAGGCCACATTCTGGTGAAGGATTTCTACAAGGGCATCATCCCCTTCAACGCTTCTGAACTGGCCGCGATCACCAAGATTCCGAATGTCGAAGAGATGTTGAAAGAAGAACTCGGTCTTGCCGAAACCGAGGGTGACGGCAAGCGGCTGTTTGAAACTTACTCGCGCCCCACGCTGAATCTACGTGGTGTCGGGGGCGGAGGCATTGGCAAAACGGCAACCAACGTGATCCCGGCCGAAGCCAATGCAACACTCGACATTCGTCTGGTTAAGGGGCTTGATTGGAAGACGCAAGTGGATCGAGTTCGCGCCCACATCGTCGCACAGGGCTATCTGGTTCTTGACCGCGAACCCACTGATGCCGAGCGCCGCAAGCACGCCAAGATCGCTAAGCTTACCGCCCGGGAAGGCTACAACTCGGTTCGCACGCCGCTCGACCTGCCGATTGTGAACGAAGTTGTGAAGATCGTCGAATCCGTAACAGGCCCCGTTGTGCTGATCCCTTCGCATGGCGGCAGCGTTCCTCTCGCCATGTTCGAAGAAGTCACGAAGATGCCACTGGTGATGGTGCCGATCGTCAACCACGACAACAACCAACACGCGCCGAACGAGAATCTTCGTCTGCAGAATTTGTGGGATGGAATCCGAGTGATGACGGCGCTTTTGGCGAACCTCTAGAGATTAGAAGCTCAACCAGGCAAGGGCATAGCGTCGACCGAATTGCTTCAAGCTTGGCGTGTCGAAGTGAAGGAGATCGCCTTTGTCTTTCAGGCCCCGGCTCGATACAAAGGCGCTGCTGGGTACATGAAGGGGAATTGTGGCGAGCTGCTCGTTCACGCGCATTAGCTGAGGGTACTTTGAGACCTCCACGAACTCGCCCAACTGCCCGACGACTACTGGGACATTGTCAGCGCCAAGCTCTTTCCGCAGTGCGGCAATCATCCTGGCAAAGCGTAGCCGATACGTAATCGCGCGCTCCTCGTCTCCCGCATCGGCTTCGCCTTGATGCCAGAGGATCCCACGTAGCCGTGCCCCAGGTCCTGCTGCAGACAAGGCGGCCTTCGTGCGTTCGACTGCATTCGTGTAGTGGGCACTCCCTGGCACCCATTCGTGGAGAGCAGATCCGCCAAAGGCGGCCGGAATCAAGCCAACAGAAGCGGAAGCCTTCATTTCGATCAGGGTTGCGGCAAAGTTACGGCCAAGCCCCACACCAGTTCGGTCTGGCCGATCGAAGTGAATCGGATCTACGGCCGGCGCCCAGGTCTTCTCTTTCGTGAACATGAACACGCCAGGGCTGGGTAGCCGATCTGCCTCACCGACAACTCCACGGCCCGCCATGTTCGATTGGCCAATCAGAAGAAAAATGTCCGTTGGCTGGCCGGCAAGACAGGAGCTCAACCACAGCAGCAATCCGGTGACGCGCATCATGATTAGGTCCGTTGCAGTTCGCGCCACATTGCGGCATACCAGCGAAGAAAGCGCTCTGGCTCTTTGCTCTCAAGCGCTTCGCACAGTGTGTAGCGTTCGTACTTCATGTCTCGCAACAGGCGAAACAACTCGCGGTAGGGATATGGACCGGCCAACTCGTTGATATGAACATTCTTGATCCAGGGCTTGAGCAGATCAAAGCTTGGCTTGATGCTGCCATTCACGAGGTCGGTGGGATTCGAGTTCCAGCACAGCCCCACTTGCTGGTGATTCGTCGCCTTCATGATCGCGGCGCTAACGGGTGGGTTCTGCGTGATCTTGCCATGAACCTCGACCCAGATCTCAACGCCATGCCCTGCACCGTAATCACCGACTTCTTTGAGGCATTCAGCGATCCTTCCGATAGTGGTGGCTTCGGGAACGCCTTCCGGCATGCCGTTGGGCCGTACCTTGACGCCCCAGGCGCCGGTGTCATGCGCGAGATCAACAAACTTCTTGGCGTCCTCTACGTTTTTCCGTCGCACAGCCTCATCCGGAGAATGAAATTCTGCTACGGAACCATAACTCAACAAGCGTACTTTTGACTTCTGGAATTTTGCCGCCACAGCGGTGCGTTCTTCTTTGCTCAGCGTTGGTTCTACACCGTGCTTATGCTGCGTGCGCAGCTCGACCGCCTCAAAGCCGGCGGCCTCGAGATTCTTGATGATCGTATCGACGTCCCAGTCTTTCAGGACATTGTATGTAACTGAGCCAAGCTTCATATCGAATTCAAGCTATCACGAACCGCCTCAACAGCGGCATCCATCTCTGTCAATTCAAGGTAAAAATGAGGGGAAAAACGAACCCAACCTTGCCTGGGAGCCGACATCACTCGCCTCGCCTTCAACGCGGCATGCAACTTTGAGGAATCGACGCCTTCCCGCCGGAAGCTGAGGATCCCGGAGCCGGTACCCGGCGCTCGCTCCACCATGAGTTCGCAGCCGAGAGCACGCAACCCCGACTCTAAACGGTCGGTCAAGCCGAGTACGCGGCCGGAGACACGCTCCATGCCAACTTCATTTAAGAGCTTCATAGAGGCGCGTAAGCCAAAGCTACCGGAGACATTGAGCGTCCCGGGTTCATATCGCCCAGCGTCGGTACGCAGCGTCATTTCGCGGCTTGCGTAATCGGCCCAGTTCTTTACAGTGGTCCATCCGAATTCCACGGGAAATATTTGATCCTGAACGGCTTGATCCACATAGAGCACACCCCAGCCTTCTGGGCCTAGCAGCCATTTGTGCCCGTCGGCGGCCAAGGCATGGATGCCACAAGCTTTAACGTCGAGCGGAAACACGCCCAAGCCCTGAATTGCGTCGACGAAATAGAAGACGCCATGCCTTTTGCAGACTTCACCAATCGCCTGAAGATCTACCCGAAAACCACTCAAATAATTTACCCAACTAATGGCCAGGAGCCGTGCTTCACGGCAGGCCTCATCGATTTTTTCGAGTGGGTCGTAGATACTCAGCCAGCGCACGGTGCAGGCTTTTCGTTCTTCGAGCAGCTTCCAACAGTAGTAGTTCGCCGGGAACTCTTCTTTGAAGGCAACCACTACGTCGCCCGGGCGCCAGTCGAGCCCCATCTGAATCGTCGCAATGCCCTCGCTGGTGTTTTTCACCATCGCGACTTCACCCACGCCGCAGCCAATCATGCGGCTCAACTCAGTGCGTACGCCTTCGCAGGCAGCCATCCAGTCGGGGTAGTGGAAGCTACCCCAGCTCATCGCGTCATCTGCGTACCACTGCATGGCATCCGCGCTCACCCGGGGTAGTGGTGCGACAGCGGCGTGGTTGAGGTAGAACAGATTCTCACAAACTGGAAATTGTTGTCGATCTGGTGTGAAATCGAAACTCATTCTCTCCACAATACGTTATAAGCTGTAGACAGGAAGATTCGGAGGCAAATTCGCCACATGAAGTATCTCTCAACACTTTTCCTGGTTGTCAGTCTCGCCTTTGCG
Organism: Acidobacteriota bacterium; assembly: GCA_016870995.1. GTDB lineage: Bacteria > Acidobacteriota > Terriglobia > Bryobacterales > Bryobacteraceae > Bryobacter. The sequence continues at coordinate 19,786 of VFZU01000074.1, read as the reverse complement.
CAAGAAGACACCGCCACAAAAGACCCAAAGGCCGCCAAGACCAAGGAAGAAAAGAAAAAGCCTTCCAAAAAGAACCCTGACGATATCGGCGAACGCGATGTGGGTAAGGGTATCAACTGGTACTCGATCGAGAAGGAAATTGCCCTTGGCAAGAGCCTGGCTCAGGACATTGAACGGTCTGCCAAAGTGGTCGATGACGCCGTTGTTGCGGAATTCATCAACCGTATGGGGCAGAACCTGGTTCGCAATTCTGACGCGAAGGTGCCTTTCACGATCAAGGTCATCGACTCAGAAGAGATCAACGCCTTCGCCCTTCCTGGCGGATTTTTCTTCATCAACTCCGGCCTGATCCTCGCTGCGGATACCGAAGCGGAACTGGCGGGAGTGATGGGACACGAAATCGCTCATATCGCCGCGCGCCACGGTACACGCGGTGCGACACGCGGACAAATTGCAAACCTCGCCACCATTCCTCTGATTTTCATGGGTGGCTGGGCGGGCTTTGGTTTCCGTCAGGCGGCGCAGGTTGCGATCCCGGCGGGCTTCCTCATGTTCAGCCGCGGATTCGAGCGCGAAGCAGACTTGCTGGGTCTGCAGTACATGTACAAAGCCGGCTACGATCCGGGAGCTTTCATCGACTTCTTTGAAAAGCTGCAAGCCAAGGAAAAGCGCAAGCCAGGCACCCTGGCCAAAGTGTTCTCGTCGCATCCGCCCACGGATGACCGCGTCACCGCTGCGCAGAAGAACATTCAGGAATTGCTCAAAGAGCGCCCTGAGTATGTTGTAACGACGAGTGAATTCCAGGACGTCAAGGCCCGCCTGGCTGCGCTGCATAATCGCCGCAAGCTGGACCCGCAGGATCCGAACCGTCCGAAGCTGCGTCGTAAACCTGGCGATGGCACGTCGACTATCGAAGACGAAGACGGCAAGAAGACCAAGACCGACGAGGACGAACGGCCCACCCTCAAGCGCCGTCCGACTGAGAAAGAAAACAACAACTAGTTCTTCTGTCAGTTAAAGTAGAGAGGATGCGCTTTGCCCTGATTGTGATCCTCTCTATTTCTGTTTTCGGACAGGAAGTTAAGCCTCTGGCTCCGTCGAGCGGGCCCAAACCCGTCGGACCGTATTCGCCTGGAATTGCATTTGGAGACTTTGTTTTTGTTTCCGGCCAGGGAGTGGGCGATGGCACCGGCAAGCGGCCCGCGGATACCCGAGGCCAAGCGATCCAGTGCCTCAATAACGTTCGCAATATCCTCAGGGCAGGCCAGATGGATGTGGCGAACATATTCTCGCTGCAAATCTACCTCACCGACAAATCGCAAGAACCCATTGTTGAGCAAGTGCTCAAAGACATGTTCTCCGGAAAGATTCCGCCGCGAACGACTTTGTTCGTTCCGAAGCTGCCAGTGGAAACCCCACTTGAAATTACTGCCTATGCGCATCGCGCCCGGCAGACTGGTGAACTGGAAGCTCCTTCGCTGGATCGCCCAGCAGGCTGCAAGCAGCTCAAGCAGTTCATCCAATGCGGTATTGAAGTGGCGGCCGGTGGCGCCGATACCGAACAACAAACGGCCGCTGTTCTCGGCGCCCTCGATGCCCGGCTGAAGGTATTGGGGAGTTCGATCACAAAGGTGGTGGCGACCAATGTATTTTTGGCCGACATCACGGAGTTTTCGAAGATGAATGCGGCTTACGCCAGCTTCTTCCTCTTGCGTCCGCCTTCGCGCACCACGGTGCAGCCTTTCGCGATTACGCGAGGCCGCGTGGCGATTAGCGTCGTTGCGGTGAAATAGGCTAGGGCAATTGCACCGGAGCGGAAGGCTTCGTATCGCCGGGTGCTTTTTTCAACACGGTCGGGTAGGTGATGCCTAGCTGTTCGAGATACGTCGAGTACTTGCTCGGGTCATAGTAGAACTTGCGCATTGATCCGCGATAGCGCTCCATCTTTTCGGCGTTCAACTCAATGGCTGGCACATCGGAGTCAGAAATCAGCGGCTTGTACTGCAAATCCTTGGTTTGGACTTCTTTGAAGTACTTCCAGGCTTGGTCGACCAATTCGGGCTTCAACAGAAAATCCAACGCCGTCACGGCTTGCACCTTTGCCCCCACAGCGGATCCTTTGTGCGAAATGGGAGTCGCCATCGAAACGGCGTCGGCCCAATGGTGTCCCGGCAAGTTGGGGATGTTTGCGGGATAACGCAGGTAGGTCATCGGGACTACCCAAGAGATGTCGCCCACGTCATCAGACCCACCCCCCCGCCAGGGGCCAGCAGGCTCAAGACCCTTCACAGTTTTCGGCAATGGATCCACCTTTGCGACACCGAGCTCACGTTGCAGTTCGCGCGCCAAAGTCTGATCCGCCTCGGTCCACTCTGGCATCCCGACCATTTCCATGTTCTTGTGCTGTGTCTCAGCAATAGTCTTGTTGAAGTGATTTGGCCAGGCCGAACCGACCACTTTCTGGGTAAAGGTTGTGCCGGAAGCGAGTGCTGCTGCTTTGGCCATGGTCGAACCGAACTCGTGCAGCTCTTTGATTCGCGGGAAGTCCTGCTCGCGGAAGAAATACCAGACGGTCGCCTCCGAGGGCACCACGTTCGGCTGATCGCCGCCATTGATAATGACGTAGTGGGATCGCTGCTCGGGCCTCAGATGCTCACGCTTGTAGTTCCACATCACGTTCATCAACTCCACCCCATCGAGAGCGCTGCGGCCCTTCCATGGCGCGCCGGCCGCGTGGGCAGCTTCACCCTTGAACGTATACTGCACCGAGACAAGCCCGCTGTTGATTGACGGATGCCCGAACGAAATGGCAAGTTCGCGCCCTACATGGCAACCCAACATGATGTCGACATCCTTCAGCAGCCCGGCGCGGATGAAGAACGCCTTGGTCGCAACCAGTTCTTCAGCGACTCCCGGCAGGATCTTCAGTTTGCCCTTGATGCCGTACTTGACCATGAGATCCTTCAAGACGATCGCCGCCACAACATTCACGGCATTGCCGGAGTTATGCCCTTCTCCGTGCCCAGGGGCGCCCTCAATCAACGGCTCATGATAGGCAACGCCTGGCTTCTGCGAAGCGCGCGGAATTCCATCGAGATCCGTGATGAAGCCGATGACTGGCTTAGCCTCACCCCAAGTCGCCACCCAGGCGGTTGGGATGCCAGCCACGCCGCGCTCGACCTTGAATCCGTTCTTTTCGAGAATTCCGGTTAGATACTTGGAAGTCTCCACCTCCTGGAATCCCAGTTCGCCGAAACTGAACACCATGTCGACGATTTCCTGCACCATTTTTGAGTGAGCCTCAACGCCGGCAATCGCTTCTTTTTTCAACTGTTCCAGATTCGGGCTCTGACCGAACAGGCTTGCAACGCACAGAGTGCTCAGGGACAAGAATTTCAGCTTCATTGCCGCTCAGTATACTTCAGGGCGGCCTCGAGCAAAGGGTCAAGATCTTCAAAATAGTGCCTGGACTCGAACGCGACGGGTACATCCACCGGCACCTGCGGCTCAGGGAATCCGGGTACGTCGAAACGTCTGGTCGAATAGCTGCCGCTGAGCCTGCTATTGGGCAGCGTAATCGTCCTTACTTCCCCAAAGCCGCTTGGATTTCCTCCCATCGGCTCACCGATCAGCGCCGCACCGCGTCTCTTGAGGTCGATTGCGTTCAAGATCCCCGATGAGTAGGTCCGGCGGCTCACGATGCAAGCGAGTGGAATCCGGATGCCCGCATTCACAGCTTCGTCAAAGGCAAGCAATAGTGGCTGGATGACTTTAGAATCTCCGCCGGGATTCAATCTTAGGTCAAATATGGCCCGTCGCGCTTCGTTCGTCCGGTAAAACTCGAACAGCTCCTGGACGAAGCTCAACATCGGGAGGGTCGCGGTTTCGACGCAGCGACTGTACTGAATGTAGTAGCACCTGGAATCTGCAAGATATTCGAACCAGTAATTGAAGTTGTTGTACCGCGTGTAAAGAGGATTTTTGGGCCGCGCCAGTTGCGGGCCAGCCACCACGGTGAATGGTCCCGCTGCAGTTTCAAAGGTGTTGCCGTCTTCAAGCGTGTAACGAATTGTGTCGCCCGGCTTCACAATTTCTGCTGCCTCGAGGGCCTCCGGCAGCGTCAACAAAGACTGGGTGCCGACTCTGGCCCAGTTGTCGTTTTCGTATGCGACCCATGGCAATAATTTTTGGTGGGCCTGCTCGACATCGATAGCCTGCACCATCTTGACGCGCTTGCCAAGAAAGCGGGCCAAAGTGGGTTGGATACTGACAATCCAAAGGCCGTCGTCAAACCAGCGCAACCCGATGGGCATGCGCAATACCGCCGACCCAGCCTGCAAAACATTCAGACTCGTATGGCCGTCGCCGCCAAATGCAAAAATCCGCGCGAGCGACAGAACCCTTGCCCCGTCACTTTGGACTGCCGCCTTGCTTAGCGCGTCTTGCACAAGGCGAGCAAAGTCCTCGCGACTGCCGCGGGTGAAGAAATTGGGATGCAATCGCGGAAGCTCGTCGGCGGCGAAGCGAATATCAGCTTCTCAACTGTTCGCTGCCTGGCCCCGCAAGAACATCGGGGCGGCTGCACTTGCCAGAATCTGTCTGCGTCTCATTCACACAGATACGCACACCTCCCACTCCTCGTTTCCATTCAAAACGCAACTGCTTGTGCCGATTAGGACTGTTGATGCAGCCTCGGCAGACCAGCGTAGCCGCCCTTAACGATCAGGTGTCTCTCAATCATCTTGTGGCGGCCATCCCTGGCGTTCTCTTTCAAATTCTGCTGCGAAACCGTCGTACGATCGAATTCACCTATCTCAGCCCACGCGCCAGCGAGTTGTTTGGCTATACCTCGGCAGCGATGATGGCTGACCACAAGATCTTTCCATCCAATATGGCTAGGGGAGACAAAGAGCGTTGTTATTCGCAGATGTGGCCTTCGGCGCGCACCATGTCGCCTTGCCAATTGACCTTCCGGTTTCATGTCGGCGATGAGATCCGCTGGCTCACTTGCCAGTGCATTCCCGAACTCGATGCGGAAGGGTACATTCGTTGGTCAGGGCAGTTTCTGGATTGCACGCAACAGCAACAGGACCAACAACAACTCGAGCGATCACGAACCCTGCTGCAGGCTGCGCAAACGCAGTCGCGCCTTGGCATTTAGGAATACGACCTTAAGACTCGGGTCATCCGCTGGAGCCGGGAAATCTTTGAAATCCACGGGATCGATCTGGCCGATGGTGAGCCAGACTACACAGGGCTAGAGAAGCTGTATCACGAAGAGGACTTTCCCATCCTTGCCGCTGCGGTGCAAAGGGCAATCAAGAAGGGAGAAGGCTACCGGCTCGATCTGCGCATCATTCATGCGGTTTCAGGTGAAATTCGCTATGTTTCCGCCACTGGCGGCACGCTTAACAATCCGCTCAGTCATGCGCCTGAATTGCTTTCTGGCACGCTGTTCGACATTACACACCGTAAGCAATTGGAAGCTTCTCTGGCAGCGGCCCGTGATGCAGCAGAATCCAATGCCAGAGCAAAGTCCAGCTTTCTGGCCACCATGAGCCACGAGCTCCGTACGCCGTTAAACGGAATCGTCGGTATGACGTCGCTGCTGCGAACCTCTGGCCTTTCTTCGCGTCAGGCCGCCTACTGCGAAACCATCCATCAATCGGCGGAGGCCCTCATCGCTGTCGTGAACGATATCCTCGACTGGTCGCGCATTGAGGCTGACCGCATGGAACTCGAGGAGATTCCCTTCGACTTTGAGAACGTGATTCGCGGCGTACTGGACATCCTCGCCCCACAGGCACAATCGAAGTCGATTCAACTTCACTTCGATTCCTCGAATTCCAAGCTTCCCTGAGTGGTCGGCGACCCCATCCGCTTGCGTCAGATTCTGCTGAATTTGGGTGCGAACGCGATCAAGTTTACGCTTGAAGGCTCTGTCGAATTCAAAGTCGCAACAGTGCACCGCACCGGGGATGACCTTTCCATTCGGCTCGGCGTTGTCGACACCGGCATCGGAATCACTCCACAGCAGATGACAAGGCTGTTTCTTCGGTTTTCACAAGCCGACGCTTCCACAACACGCCGCTTCGGCGGGAGCGGCTTGGGGCTGGCAATCTCGAAGAGCCTCGTCGAGCTGATGGGTGGTTCGATTGAAGTTGAAAGCGAACCTGGAAAAGGGTCTGCCTTTTGGCTCAACCTGAAACTCCCGGTCCCACTTGCCGAATCGGAGCCAGTTGTGAGTTCTCACAGTCTTGCTCAAGCTGATTCAAAGCGGCTGCATATTTTGATCGCGGAGGACAACTCCGTGAACCAGCTCCTGGCCTCGATGATTCTTGAGCAGGCTGGGCACACCTTTGAGATCTGCGCCAACGGTCTGATTGCACTCGATCGAGCGGCGAAGTATCCGTTCGACATGGTGCTAATGGATTATCAGATGCCGAAGATGGATAGGCTTGAGGCGACCCGCCGCATTCGAGAATCGATCGGGCCTTCCATTCCCATCATTGGCGTCACAGCCGACGCACTCATCGACGACCGCGGCAATTGCTTGCAATCTGGCATGAATGACTACCTCGCGAAACCCTATCGCGCGGAGCAACTCATTGAAGTCATTTCCAAGTGGTCAGGTTGACCTAGTTTGGACGGCCTAGTTTGGTCGGCCTAGTGAACAGTCCGCGTCTTGCGGTTCATGTAGTCCATCAGCAAATACTCACCGAGCGTCATCGGCGTGGTGAAGTAGGCTTTCCCCTTGCAGAGTTGCGTCACATGCCGCACAAAGTTAACCAGTGCGGGGTCCGTCGCCAGCATGAAAGTATTGATCAGAATCCCCTGCCTCTTGCAGCGACTCACTTCTTCCATCGTCCTGCTGATCACGAGTGGATCCAAGCCAAACGCGTTTTTGTAGACACGGCCATCGTCGAGGGTCAGCGCGCTCGGCTTCCCATCGGTGATCATGATGATCTGCTTCATGTCCTTCTTTTCCTGATTCAAGATGCGTTGTGCCAGGATCAGTCCGTCCCGCGTGTTGGTGTAGTAGGGCCCAACCTGGAGACGAGACAGTTCGCCCATTCTTACTTCCTCAGCGGTGTCATGAAACAACACGCATCGCATCGTATCGCCAGGGTATTGAGTTCGAATCAGCTGCGCCAAGGCCAGAGCCACCTTCTTGGCGGGAGTAAATCGGTCTTCGCCATACAGAATCATGCTGTGGCTGCAATCCAGCATCAACACCGTCGCGCAGGAGCTCTGGTATTCACTTTGGTGGATCTGCAGGTCTGAGTACTCCAGCTCGAGCGAGCCGCTCAATCCTTGGCGCTTCAGGGCATGCGAAAGTGTTTCGGTAATGTCGAGATTCATCGTGTCGCCAAACTCGTAGGGTTTGGTCGAACCGCTCGCCTCGATCCCTGTAGATAAATCCCGCGTATCGTGCGCGCCAAAACTTGAGCGCCCCAAGCTGCCTAAGAGGTCCTTTAGAGTTTTGAATCCAAGGAAGTCCACCGACTTGTCCGTCGTTTGAACATCCATATCCATCTCGCCTTCGCCGCCGCCTCCACTGCCTTCAGGAGTTTGAATGTAGCCTTCTTCCACCAGCTTCTGCGCCAGCTTGGTCAGCAACTTCTCCAGTTCTTCGGGCTCCATCTTCTCGAGCATTTCGCGGATCTGCTGGGCACGATCTTCGTCTTCAAACATCCGCCCATCGAGCATTGACTGGAGAATGGCGTTCTTCAAGCCTTTCCAGGTTTGCCTTGCATTTGGATTTGGATTCCACCAATCTTGAAACCCGCTGTCAAGAAAGAAATCGGCAAGCGCCTTCATGAGATCTTCAGCGCTGAGCTCAAGATCTTCTCCCGTGAATTTTGAATATCGTACGCGCCTCATCGATACTCCCTGGCAACCTATTGAAATTGCTGTTTGCGGCGATCCCGGCGACCGCCGCCACCGCCCTCTTCGGCCGACTCGCTTGCTTGCTCGCGCCGCCGCTCGCCTCCTGTGAATCCTTGTTCTTCATTGCGGCTGATGCGGCGATGAGCGTACAAGCCTTCCAGAATGAATTCAGCCGCTGCGGCCCGCTTGGCATCCGTCTCTCTGACGCCAACACCGAGTTTGGCAGTCTTTTCCATCAAGCCCTGTATTTGATCCAGTTCTTTTACCAGTTCGGCTGCGGTCGACAATTCTGGCAATTGGAGCGAGCCACCCAGATCGAACCATTGGACGATCTGCTTCATGTTCTCTCCATCCATCAGCCTTGAATACACCAAGGCCACCGATTGACGGATCAAATCTCGGGCAACATTGTCGCCGCCCTTCAATTCACCCTCGTACTCAAGTTCCAGCTTGCCCGTAATCGAAGGCAACGCAGCATAGAGGTCGAGCACTCGAGGTACCACTTCGGTATCGCCGGCCATCGCTGCGCGCCGTTCGGCGTTCGAGACTACGTTTTCCAGCACCGAGATCGGCAGCCGCTGGGAAACCCCGCTGCGCTGATCGATCCGCTTGTCGTCACGCGCCAGAAACGCAATCTGCTCAACCATTTCGCGCATGAAGCCGGGCACTTCCGCACTGGCCGCTCCTTCTCGTTTCACCCAAGCTTCCTGGGCTGTAATTTCTACACCGCGGTCGAGCGAGAGGGGATAGTGCGTCCGGATCTCACTCCCAATTCGATCTTTTAAAGGAGTGATGATCTTTCCGCGCGCCGTGTAATCCTCAGGGTTTGCAGTAAAGACCAACATTACGTCCAATTCCAACCGGACCGGATAGCCTTTGATCTGTACATCGCCTTCTTGCAGGATGTTGAACAAGCCAACCTGAATCTTGCCGGCCAGATCGGGTATTTCGTTCACAGCAAAGATCCCGCGATTTGCCCGTGGTAACAGCCCGTAGTGGATGTTTTCCTCGTCGGCAATATCCACACCACGCTTGGCTGCCTTGATCGGGTCGATATCTCCGATCATGTCGGCAATAGTCACATCCGGGGTAGCCAATTTTTCCACATAGCGGTGCTTTCGATCGAGCCAACTGATCGGCAATTCGTCGCCATGCTCGGCTAACATCCGCTTGCCATGTTTGGTTAAGGGGTAGAAGGGGTTATCTCGAATTTCGCTGCCGGCGATGTAAGGCGTCCATTCGTCAAGCAAACTGGTCAACATCCGAATCAAACGCGTTTTAGCCTGACCACGAAGCCCCAACAGAATAAAGTTGTGACGGCTGAGGAGGGCATTCACCACCTGAGGAACCACGCTGTCCTCATATCCCATCACTCCAGGAAAGAGTTCGCCGCCTTGGCCCAATCTTTGCAGCAAATTGGCCCGAATTTCGTCTTTCACCGTGCGTCCGCGACGCTCTGGGGATGCCCAGGCGCTAGACTTCAACTCTCCAAATGTCCGTGGAAGTGTGTCCAAACTAAAACTCCTTTTACCGAAACCAAAGCTTAGCGTGATACCTTGCATTCAATTGGATGTCGCGAAAACTCTCCGGGACGGATTATCAACGCTACTGGCGTCGCCTTCAACAAATTGGACTCAACGCATATGAATCGCGTTCCTATTTGGTTTTGCTGGGCCACTCAAGATTTAAAGCTCTCGAATTGGCAGCGCGCGCTCAAGTACCCCGCCAAAAGATCTACGAAGTCTTGGACTCTTTGGTTGAAAAAGGCTTTGCGCACGTAGTCCAAGAGAAAACCAAGCTCTTTAGTGCCGTGGAGCCGGCCCTTGCGATCCGCGGCTATCTCACGCGTCGGGAAGAAACCCTGAAGCACGAAATTGAGGAGCAGTCCCGGCACGCCATCTCTCTGGCCGAAGACCTAGCGGCATCCTATGCACCTGCGCAAGGTAGCCGCGGCACCCTCGATTACCTGCGGATTGTCTCGGACCCGAGCCAAACTGCTAACCATTACCGCAAGATGCTCAAAGATGTCCGCCAGGAGTACATTGAGTTTTCAAAGCCGCCCTATGCCGTCGACCCTCTCGACGAACGGCTGGTCCAACAGGCCCTTGAGCGAGGCGTCAAAATCCGACTCCTGCTTGAACATTCCGCTCTCGACGAGGCACACGCTAAACGAATCGAGGAATACGCTCGGCTCGGCGTCGAAGTGCGCGAAGCGGAGACACTTCCCATGAAACTCGCTGTCTTCGATAACAGCTTCGGCTTGGTCGCATTGCTCGACCCGGTGCTCACTCGTCCTACCTGGACCGCTGTGGTCTTTGAACATCCCGGCTTCGCTGAAGCGATGCACGCTCTGTTTGAGAACCACTGGCGAACTGCGCGAAAGCTTGGCAAGGTTCGCTAGCCGCGCCTCACTTCGCGCACGGGCAGGTCCATTCGCCGGGCGGGCTTCCGCCCTTGCAGGTGTTCCGCCATCGCCTTCACTGCCTCATAACCGAGCCTGGACGGGTCCTGTACCAGCATTAGGTCGATCGTTCCATCTTGCAGCGCTTCCCGGTGCATTTCGCTGTCGTCGAAGGTCACCAGCTTTGTCTTTCCGCTGAGACCTCTGGCCTTCAAGGCCTGAATTGAGCCAATTGACGAAGCTTCGCTTGAAGCAAACACGCCCGCTAGCCCTGCGTGAGCAGTGAGGATGTTTTCCGCGGCGGCCCGGGCGCGCGCCCGGTCGCCTAGGCTGAATTGCCTTGCGACGATCTTCACCTCGGGGTACTCACGCTGGAGAGTCAACTCAAACCCTCGCTCCCTCAATCCTGTCGAAGCGCCGCCTGGTTTCTGCATCACCATGGCCACCTCACCTTTACCCCCAACCAGCGCCCCGAGGCGCCGCGCCGCCAATGCCCCAGCGCCTTCGTTGTCGGTTGCAATAAAGCTCACATAATCTTCAATCCCCACGGCAGAATCAAAAATTACTACGGGGATCTTCGCCGCGCTTGCTCGTTGAAGAGGAGGTACCAAGGCACGCTCGTCCGTCGCCGAAATGACGATTCCATCCACGTGCTGCGCAATCATCGAATCCACGATCTGAATCTGCCGGGTCGAATCCGTCTCATCGCTCGGTCCATTCCAGAGCACCTCAGCCTTTAGTTCGGCTGCCGCTCGGTCGACACCCTCATGAACGCTCACAAAGAATAAATGTGCCGTGGCCTTTGGCACCACGGCGATTCGATGCTGCCCACCCTTTCGGCATCCCGCAAGAGCACTCAGCGCCAACAATGTTCTTCGCTTCAGCACGCGCTCATCATATACTCACGGCAATGCTCGCGTTCCAGTTGCTCCTCCTGTTGGCTCAACAGCCCGACCTCATCATCCACAACGGCAAGATTGTTACTGTGGACTCGCGCTTCTCGATCCACTCTGCAATGGCCATCAAAGGAGATCGCATCTCCGCCATCGGCACTTCCGCTGCGATCCTTAAAAGCAAAGGCCCTAAGACTCGCATCGTCAATCTCAATGGCGCAACTGTCATCCCTGGCCTTATCGACAGCCATACTCACTCCCTCGATGCCTCGATGTTCGAGTTCGATCACGAGATCCCCACCATGGCGACGATCGAAGACGTCCTCACGCATATCCACAATCGGTCTCAAGTCGTACCCAAAGGCGACTGGATCAGCCTGCGCCAGATTTTCATCACGCGCCTCAAAGAGCAGCGCTACCCAACCCGCGCCGAGCTCGACGAAGCCGCCCCCGATCACCCCGTCATCTTCTCCACCGGGCCCGACGCCTCGCTGAACACTCTGGCCCTCAAGGCTAACAACATCACTCGTGACACAAAATCCCCGGCTGGCCAACCGGGAAAAGTTGAGCTTGATGCGAAAACGGGTGAGCCGACTGGCATCCTCCGCACCTATGAGGCCTTCGTGAAGGCGGTTCCCTCCGGCCGCCAACCCACCGACGAAGACCGGCAGAATCGCCTCAAGATGCTGATGAGCGATTACAACTCTCTTGGCATCACGAGTTTCACCGAACGCGCCGCCACAGCCCGCCACATCAATATTTATCGCCAGCTCCATCAGAAGAAAGAACTGACCACTCGGATCTTCATCGACTATCACATCACTCAACCCAACGCGGACTGGAAAGAAGTTGATGCGGAGATCGCCCGCGCTGCGGCTGACCCGCTTCACCAATATGACAATATGCTTTGGCTCCGCGGCCTGAAGGTTTTTCTGGATGGCGGTATGCTGACCGGCTCGGCGCTGATGCGGGAGCCCTGGGGCACCAGTGAAACGTATTCGATCACCGATCCCAACTACCGCGGCATGCGCTACATCCCGCAGCCGCGTCTTGTTGAACTGGCCCGCGCCAGCCTGAAGCGCGACCTTCAATTCACCGCGCACGCAGTGGGCGACGGAGCGGTGCAAGCTCTGATCAACGCCTATGAAGAAGTCAATCGCGAGTTTCCCGTGGCGCCCAGCCGCCCCTGCCTCACGCATGCCAACTTCATGTCGCCGGAAGGCATTGAAAAAATGGTGCGACTTGGGATCGTCGCCGATATGCAACCGGCCTGGCTTGAGCTGGACGGGGCCACGCTCATCCGGCACTTCGGCCTGCCGCGGCTGAGGCTATTCCAACCCTACGCCACCCTGTTCAAGAACAAGATTGTAGTCGGTGGTGGCAGCGACCACATGCAAAAGATTGGTGGCATGCGTGCCACAAACCCCTACAATCCCTTCTGGGGCATGTGGATCACGCTCGAACGCAAGCCACGCTGGACCGATCAAGTACTCTTTGCTGAGGAGCGCATCACCCGCGAGCAGGCGCTTCGTTTCTATACGATCAACAATGCTTACCTTAGCTTTGAAGAGAAGCAAAAGGGATCCCTCGAACCCGGCAAGCTCGCCGATTTCGCCGTTCTCGATCGAGACATCCTCACCTGTCCCGTAGGGCAGGTGAGGGACATCCAGGTGAAGTCCACTTGGCTCGGTGGACGCAAAGTTTACGGAGACTAGAGCTTCAGCTCCCAGCCCGGGCGGAAGACGGGGCGCACCAGCTTCGTTGCTTCGACACTATTCGAGAAGCGCATCAGCTTGCCATCCCAATCGAGCTTGCCAGGAACACGGAACGCAATCGCGGCCATCGCCAGCCATTCGGCGTAGGGGCCTGAGATACCGAAGTTTGAACATGCCGGATCACCGCCTTTGCAAGCGCGGACCCAATCCGTCATGTGCCCGGGCGAGCGAGTCAACAACTGCGGCGGCAGCTTGTACTCGGCCCAACGAGCGGAAGGCAGCAACCACACGCCTTCGCCGCGATCGCAAGTCGCCATAATGCCCTTGGTGCCAATAAACACAGCACCATTGCCGACAAGCAATCCCTTCTCGGGGCCACCTCGATCTCCGCCAAACACCTTCACGCCCGGACCGCCGGGGCCCATCCTTGGGGCACTTCCGCCTGCTGCTCTTCTTGGTGCGCCACTCGGCATGGTGAAGCCACCGCCGCGACCGCCGCCCATGGGCCGCCCCTTGTCCGTCAAATTGTTTGGAGGCGGCAGAATTGTTTCGCCCTCCATACCGGGCACGCGATATACATCTGGATCCGTCGCCCGTGACGAGTCGTGATAGAACACCTTCACCGCCGGCATGCTGCCGCGCGAAGGGAAGTCCAATCGAATGGTTGCCCGGTCTGGGAATGTCAATTTGCTCGGATTCGATTGAGAAACACATTCAACACTTGTCGGTGAGCCGAGCATCAACGCATGGTGGACTGGGCCTGCGGTATGCGTCGCCCAGTTGCCAATCTGCCCGGTGCCAAAGTCATAAAACCCGCGCCAGTTATAGGGAACGTAATAGCTACTGTAGGGTCGCATCGGCATAGCGCCGAGCCATGCCTGCCAGTCGAGAGTCGAAGGAACGCTCTCCTCTAGCGGCGGTGCCTGCAGACCTGTTGGATGCGTACCGGGCGTGACGCTGACGTGCGCTTCGGTCACATCGCCAATCTCTCCGCTCCACAGGATCTCTGCTGCGACGCGATGGGACTCGTGCGAATAACCCTGGTTGCCCATCTGGGTTGCAACCTTATATTTCACGGCCGCCTCGGCCAGCAATCGCGCTTCCCATACTGTGCGCGTCAGCGGCTTTTCAAGGTAGACGTGCTTGCCGCGCTGCATGCAAGCAAGCGCAACCGTCGCGTGCATAAAGTCTGGAATCGCAATCGTCAGCGCATCGATGTTCTTGCCTTCCTTATCGAGCATTTGCCGATAATCGCGAAACACGGGCAGCTTCTCGAACCTCTTCAAGCCGGCCTCATCTCGGGCCAAATCTACATCGCAAAGTGCAACGATATTTTCGGTCGCTGCGGCTTGATTCAGAATTACTGCGCCCTGTCCGCCACACCCGATCGCAGCAACATTCAGCTTGTTATAGAAGGGCTTGTAGCCAAGCGATCGGAGGGAAGCAATACTCCCAAAACCAGCGGCGGGAACCGCGCCACTCAATAACGAACCGTAAAAGAAATAACGTCTTGAGATCAAATTCACAAGGACATCATATATCGCTTGCCGATGATACAATCCTCATCAAATGCAGAATTCCCGCCGTGAGATCCTCGTTAGCATTGCCGGTGCCTCGACTTTAGCCGCGGCAGATCACAAGCCCCACGATCATGAACATGCACACGACGATCAGGCTACCGCTAGCGCGGCCCTTTCCGGCTACAGCCCCAAAGTCTTCACCGCTGCCGAACTAAACACCATCGGGGCACTAGCCGAAACCATCATCCCTCGCACCCAAACTCCGGGCGCCCTCGACGCCAAAGTTCACGAGATCATCGACGAGAATCTCTTCACTCGAAAGGCCCAGATCCCGAGCTGGCGTAAAGGCCTTGCTACGGTTAGTTCTCTTTCGAAGAAGCTCTTCAAGAAAGAGTACGCCGATCTCTCGGCGGAAAATCAAGTCATCGTGATGACAGAGCTCGCCGCGCAAGACCCCTTTTTCAAAACTCTAAAAGACGCCACTGCCGAAGCCTATTACTCAACCAAAGAGGGTTTGATGACCGAACTTGGCTGGGACGCCGCCAAGCCATTGCCTGAGTTCAAGGGCTGCGCACACCCCGAACACCTATCCTAGTTAGCGCTGAATCGCGGCAATTCCAGCTCTTTACCAGCCGCAAGGTCCTTCTTCCACTGCTCAGCTTTACTGCTATCCCGCCAGTTGCTTTCCGCGACAAGTTGCAGGAACATGCTTACACTTTGCTTTCTGCCCCTGGCCAGCAGCGCACTGGCCAGCCGGAAGCTGGGTCCCATCATCCGCATCGAGTTTTCCCCGCGAACCTTCATGGAGTCGATCATCGTCTTCTCGGCCGCCAGGATGTCTCCCTGCCCCAACTCGCACAATCCGCGGATGGTCAGCGCCGAGTGCCGCAGAGTCCCTGGGTCTAAACCCATGAAATCTTTCTTTTCAGTCGAAGCCATCAATTCAGCCGCGGCTTTCCGGGCAGTATCCCATTCGGATGCTTCCACTGCGGCGTAGCCCAATTTGCGCAACTCCGGATCCTTCATTGGCCCTTTGGCTTCCTCGACGTCCTGTTTGGCGAAATTGAGTTTCTGATAGGCCGGAACACGAGTCCAAAGTCCGCTCAATCCCATCCCGATCAACATGGCGTGCACGCTCGCTTCTTCAAAGTTCTTCGAGAGCACATGGCTCCTCACCAACGCGATTGTGCTCAATACGGCTGAGGTACTCTCCATCTCTCTCATGCGCGCCACCAGGCCGGCATCCATTTTCGGCTGCTTTCCATTGAGGTTTTCGCGAATCAACGACTGAACTGGAAACAACTGGGTCAAAGCCTTATCAAATCGCCCGCGATTGATCTCCGTCAGCATCTTGTCAAAATTCACACCAGACTCTTGCGCCATCAATGGCAGCGCCACCATCAGCCATGCTCGGATCATAGAAAACCTCTACTTGATATAGTGTCTCTGATCGGGACGCGACACGCCGTGCGTCCGTTCCTATGAAGTATGCAAGTTCCACAAATCAAGACTTCCCCCAAACGCTATGACGTGGTCATTGTAGGCTCCGGTGCCGCAGGCGGTATGGCCGCCTGGAATCTCACCCGTCAAGGCATCAGCGTGCTGGTACTTGACGCTGGACAGAAATTCAATCGCGCGAGCTTCTGGTCGCACGTGCGGCCTTGGGAAGCCCGTGCCCGTATGCGCAAGGGTCAAAAGCCTCCACAGTTTTTGCTGACACAAGAAGAACAACCCTACATCACCCCCAACAAACAGGATTTCGACCTCTGGCGTGTTTGGGGCCGAGGTGGCAAAACCAATATTTGGGGCCGCGTCAGCCTCCGCTACGCCGACGCCAATCTGCAAGAACCAGCCCGCGACGGTTACGAGATCCCCTGGCCCATCCGCTACTCTGACATCGCTCCTTATTACGACAAAGTCGAACAATTAATCGGCGTCTGCGGGGGAGATGACGACAGCGAGTTTCTCCCGGGCTCCAAATTTCATCTGCCGCCTCCTGCCCCCCGCTGCGGCGAGCATCTTCTGCGTAAGGCAGCCAAGGGCATCGGCATCAACATCACCAACGTCCGCCGAGCGGTGCTCACCAAGGAACATAATGGCCGAGCCCCTTGCCACTACTGCGGCGCCTGCGGCAAGGGCTGCGACATCGGTGCGTTCTTCAATTCGACAGACTATCTCCTTGAGCCTGCCGCCCTCACTGGCAAGCTTGAAATTCGAGACAACTCTGTCGTCTCTCACCTCACCGTTGACGGCAAGGGCCAGGCTGATGGCGTTCACTTTTATGATCGCGTCACCAATCAGCCGGAAGAAGTCAAAGCCCGCATCGTCATCATGGCTGCGAGTTGCGTCGACTCCACACGCATTCTGCTGAACTCAAAATCTAGCCGGCATCCCAACGGCATTGGCAACTCGAATGACGTTATCGGCCGTTACCTTTGCGAACAAGTTCGCTTCCACATCTACGGCTTTGTTCCCGAGTTGATGGGCAAGAAGACCCAGAATGACGACGGCATCGGCGGCGAACACATTTATATGCCCCGCTGGGCTGGTCAATCGAAGAGCCGTAAATATCTCCGCGGCTACGGCAGCCAGTTCTGGAACACGGGCGCACACCCTGGCGTAAACTACGCGAAGCAACTCGAGGGCTTCGGCGTTGGTTACAAAGAAAACGTCCGCCGCCACTTCCCCGCCCTGGTCGCCATGCACCCCTACGGAGAGGTGCTGCCTTACGCCGACAACCGCATCATGCTCGACCCGAAGCGAAAAGATAAATGGGGCATCCCCGTACCCGTGATTGATTACAAGATCAAAGAGAACGAGCGAGCCATGATTGAGGACATGTACGACACTGCCCTCGAAGTCATGACTGCGGCGAAGGCTGAAATCTTGCCCTACCAGCGCGGCTGGATCGACCGCCTTGGCAGCGCCATTCACGAGCACGGCACTTGCCGCATGGGCTCAGACCCCAAGCGGAGCGCCCTCAACCAGTACAACCAATCCCACGAAGTTAAGAACCTCTTTGTCGTCGATGGTTCCAGCTTCACGACTGCAAGCGAGAAAAATCCAACACTCACGATTCTTGCTCTTTCCATGCGAGCCACTGATTTTCTTGCCGCTGAAATGAAGAAACAGAACTTGTGATTCTGGCCAAACTTTTGGGTTTGTGCGCCTTTACAGCGGGCCTAGCGAGCGCACAAATCACAGCGACTCCATCCAACGTCGAGTTCTGGAACTGGTTCTTCTGGGAGGCTGTGGATACTGGCAAGTTCCGCGTTCGCGGTGTGACTCAGCTACGCAGCCAGCCTCATCGGGACACGTTTCTGCGCGCGCAGGGCGGCCCCATTCTCGAATGGCAAGTCAACAAACGTTGGAATTTGATAGCAGGCTATTACTTCCAGGCTTCCCGCCAAAGCAGCGACGACGTCGAACTTCAGGGTGCGCATCGGCCCTTCGCTGGTTTTGAATATAGCCAGCGCCTCAACTCGACTGTCGGCTTTGAAACTCGCCACCTCTATGAATACTTCAAGTCCCTCACCCGTGCAGACTCCATGCGCGGTCGCGCCCGAGCACGCTTCGAATCTCGCAAACCTCTAAGCCCGTTTATCCAGAACGAAGTCTTCTACGACCAACTTGGTGTTCAGGCGAACCGCCTCGAATCCGGCTTCGAATATCGCGTTAGCAAGGAGGGCCGGTTCCAGCTGAGCGTCTTCCACGAATCCCGCCCCCTTCGCACCGGTGGCAGCCGAACGGTCATCTCAACACGCATCACGATCTTCGGACCCTGGAATAAGCAAAATTAGCTTCCCCAAATCCCCTGTTCGTAGATTAAGCTGAAAGGCTGGCAGCTCCTATGGAAGCTGCTTGTGATCGGTGTTTCGCTTCAGGGGATCACCCTTGAGCAGGCGCTTCAAGAGGCAACTTCGCGGCACCCCCTCCTCTCAGTCTCCCAGTCCAGAATCGAGTCAACCACAGGTAAGTTGCATCAAGCCGGTTTGCGACCCAATCCTTTGTTCGTCTATCAGACCGAGGATTTCCGCACCTGGCAGTCTCCCGGACATCGTTTCTGGCAAGACGCCGACCACTTCTTCTACTTACAACAAACATTCGAGACCGCGTCCAAGCGTACCCGCCGAGTCGATGTTGCAACCGCCAATCAGCGCCGTGCCGAAATCGAACTGAAGATGCAGAAGCAGATGATTGCAGCCAAAGTCCGAGCTGCTTTTTAGGATGCGGCCGCTGCGGTTCAAAGAGAAACCACAATTCGACAGTCTCTTCAAGCCTTCCGTGAGATCACTGAGTATCATCGGATCCAGGTTTCTGAGGGTGCGATGGCCGAGGCCGACTTGCTACGCGTGCAGCTTGAAGAACAAAAGATCACTCTCCTGGCCAATTCTGCCAACGTCGAAGCGCAGCGCCAGATCATTCGACTGCAGCGCGAAATGGGTCGCGCCGAAGTGACCCCAGCTACCATTGAGGCTCCAGCCCTTACTTTCAATCGCAATATTGACTCCGCACAGCCTGCAACTGCATTGAACCAGCGTGCGGAAGCGCAACTAGCTCGTCAGATCATCCAAATCGCCCAGGCCCAGGTTGGGCTGGAAACCGCACTTGCTGCGCCCAATGTTGATGGCGTCACTGGCTACAAGCGATCGAAGAATTTCGACACAGTGATCTGGGGGGTTCAAGCTCAGCTGCCGATCTTCAACCGCAACCAGGGCAACATCGCCAGTTCCACCGCCGAAGATCGACTCGCCCGCAACGCTCTCGCCTCCACCAAGGCACTGATCCAGGCTGAAGTTGAAGGCGCACGTCGCGAGGTAGATCTGCGCCGTCATCAGGTGGACGCCTATGTTCTGCCACTTCGAGTGAGAGCCAACGAAAGTGCACGTCTCGTCCGCGAAGCCTACCGTCTTGGTGGTGCCGAATTGCTTCGTCTTCTCGACGCGCAACGCAATTTGCTTGAAACCGAGCAGTTCTACGTCGACGCAGTGCTTGCACTACGCCAAGCCGAAGCCACCCTTGATTCCGCGCCCGGAGCCCTCCCATGAAATATTTGATCCTCACTCTTGCGCTGATCTTCTGCTCTTGCCAGCAAAAAGCCCCGACACAAGCCGAGGCAACTGTCCCCAAGCCTTCCAACGTCGAGCTCAGCGAGAACGCGCTCAAGAATGCAGCCGTCGAAGTGGTTTCCGCTCGGTCTGAAACGATTGATCAGTCGATCGAAGCTCCCGGCAAACTGATGTCCGACCGGGCACATAGGTAACACTTCTATCCGGTCACATGGGTAACACTTAGTCTGGCAGATTTGGCTCTATTGAGGGAGGCAGAGGGGAGCCCCCATGGGGGCTCCCCTCTGCGGCGCGCATC
>VFZU01000073.1 GCA_016870995.1 Acidobacteriota bacterium | reverse complement strand
CAGCTTCCAGGATCCGCGCGATCTCTTCATTGCTGTACCGCTTCTTCTTCATTGATCTCTCCTTTCCTCTTGAAAGATCCTATGATTTCCGCTGGTACGATTTTAGGGCGTCAGGTCAAGGGGATTGCAGGGCTCAACTTTGGTATTCCTTCGATCGAGCAGCCCGCTGATGTGAAGACCGGGGCCGATATTGCGGCTTGGTACGACAAGAAGATTGCTGAGCATCTGCCGAAGGTGCAGGTGATGACGGCGGAACAGTTGGCCACTCCTGTAGACTTCTACGGAATGTTCAACATGCCCGCAGCAATGTACTTGAATTTTATGAACAGCCATACCATCCATCACCGCGGACAATTGTCGACGTACCTGCGTGCGATGGGTGGGAAGTGTCCTTCGATCTATGGCGGTAGCGCCGACGAGCCGATGGGAGCTTAACGGCGGCCGCGGACGCGGAAGTCGTCGATGGCTGGCATCTCAATCAGCTTGCACATTTCGTTGAGCCGACTCCATGCCCGCGCTCCGATGCGATCACTCAGCGAGTCTTTCGCTTTGTTCGATTCGCGTCCGGGCGCGGGCAAGTTTGTTGTAACGATGACGGGCTTGCGGTGGTTGCAGCGATGGGTGATGATCGAAGCCACGGTGTCTTCCACCCAGTCGGTGACGCGGTGGGCACCGAGGTCGTCGAGAAGAAGGATCTCGCAGTCGAGAGCGAGGCGGTAGGCTTCTTTGTCCATCGAACCGCTGGAGCGATCGTAGCCGCTGCGGATTCGGTCAAGGAGTGTTTGGTAGTCGAAGAAGACGCCTTCGAAACCTCGCTGGATGAGAGCGTTGAGAGCGGCCACGGCAAGGTGGGTTTTGCCTACGCCGGTTTCGCCGATCAACAACAAGCCGGGCTTGTCAACGACGGGAAACTCGCGGGCGTAGGTGCGGACCGTAAGCATGACGCTGGCCAGAGAGCGATGGGCGATCGGGTTGTCCTTCGGCAGGACGAAGTTCTCTGTGGAGGCGTTTTCGTAAAGAGGAGGAATGCCGCTTCGCAGGGCGAAGCGCTCGGCGCGGGTTTCTTCATCGCAGGTGCAACGGATGACGACTTCCTGTTCGTCGAGGGTTTTGAAGATCCAGCCGCTGCCCTGGCAGCGGGGGCAGTTATCAACCGGCATGGGCCTCGATTACCACCAGCATCTGATTGCCATTGACGGTTGCGCCTTCGACGGCGGCAACTTGCTTGACGATACCGTCAATCGGGCTTTTCATCTCGTTCTGCATCTTCATTGCCTCGACGACAACAACGCCATCGCCGGCTTTCACTTCGGCACCCACTTCAACCAGGACGCGGACTACTTTGCCGGGCATGGGTGTAGTGATCTTGGCGATGCCACTGGATTGCTTCCCTGCCCCGGAGCCATTCCAGGCACGAGGATCTTCCAGTTGAACACGGAGCTTGCGACCACGGAAGGCGACAACGTAATCCTCTCCTTCCCGATCCACGCGAGCCTCGAGTTGACGGTGGCCATCGAGTAGGCTCCAAACCATCGATTCCACTTTGGCTTCGTTCATCGCAGCGGGAGCTCCTTCCATTTTGACTTGACGTGGACTTGCTGAGGCTTGGGCCGGCGAGCGAGCGCGGAAACGCGTTTGGCGGCTTCGATCTCGGCGGGAGTGAACTCGTGCTTCTTGCGCCGGGTGAACCACTCGTCGAGGAAGCCAGTGTGGAGATCGGCAGCTAGAAATTCAGTGTCGGCGAGAAGATCGAGGAAGAACTCGACATTGGTCCGAATGCCACCGATGTGGGTTTCCTCAAGAGCGCGGATGAGACGGTGGACAACATCCTCGCGTGTTTCAGCCCAGGCAACCAGCTTGATCAGGAGCGGGTCGTATTCGAGAGGAACCTTCCAGCCGGGGTAGACGCCGCTATCGAGGCGGACGCCTGGGCCGCCGGGGAGTGAGAGGCTCGTGATTTCGCCAGGGCTCGGGAGGAAACCATTGTCCGCATCTTCTGCGTAGAGACGGCACTCCATGGACCAACCGCGAATGGAGATGTCTTCCTGCTTGAGGGTGAGCTTTTCACCGGCGGCGATGCGGAGTTGCCACTTGACGAGGTCGATGCTGGTGATGGATTCGGTGACGGGATGCTCCACTTGCAGGCGGGTGTTCATCTCAAGGAAGTAGAAGTTGCCATGGATGTCTACGAGAAACTCGCAAGTGCCGGCGTTGGTGTAGCCAGCTTCTTTTGCGGCAGCGACGGCCGCTTCGCCCATCTTCGCTCTCAACTCGGGGTGGTTGACGATGAAGGGCGAGGGGGCTTCTTCAACGACCTTTTGATGGCGGCGCTGGATGGAACACTCGCGCTCACCGAGGTAGATCATGTTGCCGTGGTGGTCGCCGAGGATCTGGATTTCGATGTGGCGGGGACGGACGATGAACTTCTCGATGTAGACGGCTGAATCGCGGAAGGAACGTTCGGCTTCGCTCGAAGCATCACGGAAAGCGGCTTCGAGATCTTCTTCGCGCTCCACGCGACGCATGCCCTTGCCACCACCGCCAGAGGCAGCTTTGAGAATGACGGGGTAGCCAACTTCGCGAGCAATGGCCTTGGCTTCGTTTGCGTTATTGAGTGCTTCTTCTGTGCCGGGAGGGATCGGAGTGCCAGCTCGTTTGGCGAGCTGACGGGCGGATGTTTTGGAGCCGAGCTGCTCGATAGCGCTAGAAGGTGGGCCGATGAAGATGAGGCCTTCCTTTTCGCACAGAGCGGCGAAAGCAGCGTTTTCACTGAGGAAGCCGTAGCCGGGGTGGATGGAATCGGCGCCGACCTTGCGGGCGGCGTCGATGATCTTGTCCATGCGGAGGTAGCTGTCAGCAGAAGCGGCACCGCCAATGCCAACGGCTTCATCGGCCATGCGGACATGCAAAGCGTGGCGGTCGACATCGCTGAAGACCGCCACGCTGGGAATGTTCATTTCGCGGAGCGCCCGAATGACACGAACCGCAATTTCACCGCGGTTGGCAATCAGAACTTTACGGAGCACGTTCCCTAATGTAGCAAGAGGATCACTCCATCTCTTCGACGCGTTTGACGGTGTCGAGACGACGGAGTTCTTCGAGACGGGTTGCGTCAATTGAGCCGGTTAGGTAGAGTGCTCCGGTCGCAGCTGGGTCGGCGATGAAGCCAAGCTGCTTGAGTTTCGCCAAGGTAGCGGCCGTTGCGTTTTTGAGGAGAACTCCCACGTGGATCCGAAGGACTGATTTCGCGACGGGGATGGAGACGGGGGCGACCGCAAGGGTACGTACGGCCATGCGATTGTCGGCCAGTTCCATGCGCACACCTTCCGGCATCGCGACCGGTACAGCGATCTGGCGTGAGATGCCGCCCTCGTTTACGATGCAGTTGTCGATGGCGTAGTAGCTGGTGAAGGCTGTCATGAGGCTGTACTTGAGGCCGAGTTGCGTGATGGCTTCGCGATTGGTGGCGCTGTCAATGCTGAGCGAGTCGATTTGACGACGAGCCCAGATGAGGGGAACCGCGTCGTTCTCCTTCTGCACCTCTGGGAGGCGAACTTCGATGAAGCGCTCGTAGGGCTGAGAACCGATGCGACCACGAACTCTGATGCGGCCCTGTGCGGCGGCTGTGTATCTGCCGCTCACGATGATGGGTTTGGCACTGAACAGATCGGGGATGCGGGCCGGTACGACATCAGTAACGGGAAGGCCATTGAAGTCGATGCTGATATCGGTTAAAAGCGGATTGCGGACGCGCTCATGGAAGCGACGGGCGGCGGCGCTCCCGTCGCTGTTGAGGCTGACGTATTCGACCTCGCCGCGGCCCGCTTCGGCCATCTTGTCGAGGAGGAACCGGTTGACGCTAGAGCCGATGCCGAAGCTGAAGACGCGGACGTTGGAATGCTTGCGGATCTCGGCGATGATTTCGTTGTCGTTGCCGACGTAGCCGTCGGTCATGAAGCAGACGACGCGGAGGTGTTCCTGGCTGTCGGAATCGTCAAGAGCGGCGCGGATGGCTTTCATCATTTCCGTGCCTACGCCACCGTTTTTGAAGGAGAGGAACTGTTTGGCTTTGGCGATGTTCTCTGCGGTGGCAGGCACGGGTTTGGGCCAAAGGATGTCGGTATCACCGCTGAAGGTGATGAGGTTGAAGGTGTCGCGCGGGTTCAGGCCTTCAATGGCTTGAATCATGGCTTCTTTGGCTTTGTCGAGAGGGAAGCCGTGCATGCTGCCTGAGGTGTCGATGACGAAGACGAGTTCTTTGCGGGCAATGCTGGAGGGCTCAGGGCGTGTGCTGGGCGGGTCGAGGACGAAGCTGAAATAGCCTTCGTTGCCGACGCGGTGGGTGAGTAGGGATGGAGCGATGGCGCGTGAAGCAACACGGTATTTGAGGAGGAAGTCCTTATTGGGGATTTCGTTTGCAGCGGCCAGGGTAATGGTTTCGAACCAATTGTTGTGGCGGGTTTGTTTGATGGCGTGGCTCTCACTTTGGACGGTGCCGAGTTCGGTGGCCATGCCGAGGCGAACATCGATCGAGATATCGTGACCGGGGCGGACGCCTTTAGGCGCCGTGAGCGGGTTGATGCCGGGGCCTGCGGCGTAGCGTGGGCCGACGACCATGGGGAAAACGAACTGGTAGGTGCCCGCTTCGTATGGAACCAGTTCGACGTACCCGATCTCGACGCTGACTTTGGCGCCGGGAGCAATGCTAGCGATGAATTGCTGGAAGATGTTGGGGCATTGTTGATTCAGCAGGGCAGCAGTCTGGCCGCGTTGGCGGGCATCTTCATAGGCGCGCTAGGCGTCTTCGCGGCGGGCGATCTTGCCCTTGACGATGCGATCGTTGACCTGGATTTGATAGCCGTGGACGGCGGCGAGGACGGGCAGTGGGAAATTGTAGACAGCTTCGATGTTGGTGCCCGAATCGTTGACGAAATCCTGACGGACAACGACGGTAGCCATTGGGCCACTGATGTTGGCCTTGACGGCGGTGTGCTTGAGCGGACACTCCAGTGTGCGGCCCTCGGGGGTGATTCTGGATAGATCGCCGGAAGCGGCGGAGGCCGCCAGACTTGCTGTGGCCAACAGTGTAAAGAGTTTCATGCACTCTCCTTTCATGAGGGGAATGCCGCGAGCCTCCGGAGCCTTTAAAAAATCTTTATCAGGTGTTGCTGAGGGATTCGTTGGGGTCGAGGCGGGCCACACGCACAGCGGGCGCAAGGCAGTCCGTAAAAACGGCGAAGAACAAACATGCCAGCGGTGCTGCCAGGTAAAGGAAGCTCGCGTTGGATTGTGGGAGTAAACCTGGAACAGTGTGAATCAACCAGCGGATCAAGCCGAAGGCGGCGGCAGAACCGAGCACCAGGCCAATCGCAGCGGGACGAAAGCCGTCGCCGAAGATTGTGAGGGCGAGTTGCCGGATGGGAGCGCCGATGGCCAAACGGATGGAGTACTCCATGCCCCCCTGAGAGACGACAAAGGTGAGGACGCCGTAGACGCCGGCGGTTGTGAGTGCAAGAGCGAGAACGGCGAAGGCTGCGATGAGGTAGACGAGGAAACGATCGTTCGAAACAGCTCTGGCGCGCAGATCTTCCATGGTGTTGTACTTGTGGATCGGGGTGAGGGGATCGACCGCACGGAGTTGTTGTTCGATTTGCTTGGCGATGGTCTTGTTGTCATCGCGAGCGCGAACGACCCAACTCATGGGGAACCATGTGTGGGAGGCCTTGACGATGGCGTCGTTGGCCTGCGTGATAATAACGTACATGGTTGCGGCCGGTTTGTCGCGTAGGGAGTTCGTCTTGACGTCAGCAACCACACCGACGATTGTGCGGTTGATCTTGCCGCCACATTGTTCCACGACCTGAGTGCCAATCGGATCGCGATCTTTCAAGTATCGGTTCACGAATGCTTCGCTGACGATGGCGACGGGGGCTGAGTTGGCGTGATCGAGATCCGACAGATAGCGGCCCTTGAGCAAGGGAACACGCATGGACTCGAGATAGTTCGGAGACTTATAGCGCCAATTGATGAACTTGCGTTCTTCCGGGGCGAGCAAGACGCTGCAATTGAGGCCACGCTCCAAGGGTAGAGCGAGAGTGACGGAAGCACTTTCCACACCGGGGAGAGCCTGGAGTTTGGCGAGGCCAGCTTCGAAGAATCGGGCGGCCTTTGTGCTGGTGTCATAGCGTTCGCCGCGGAGCGACATTTGGGCCGCGATAACGCGGGATTCGTCGGCTCCGCTGGGTAAGGCCAGCAGATCTGAGAGAATCTTGAGGAACACTCCGGCGCCAGCGAGGAGGATGACGCTGAGGGCAATCTCGGCAACCACGAGTGAGCGGCGCAGCAGAGCGCCGCCTCGGGCCGAAGAGGTTCGCGCGCCAGAGGCTTTCATAGCTTCAATGGGTTGGGCGTGTCCGGAGATCCAAGCGGGGACGATCCCGAAGAGCAAGCCCGTCGCAAGCGAAACGAAGACCGTGTAAGCAAAGACTGTGTAATCCATTCGGATCGTCCATAGTTCTTCGAGTTTGACGGGGCTCAGGTAGAGGAGAAGGGGAAGTATCAAGCCACCCACGCCAAAGCCAGCAAGGCCCCCAAGAAGGGAGAGCAAGGTACTCTCGACGAGCATTTGGCGGGCCAAGCGGAAGCGGCCGGCACCGAGGCTCGAACGAATCGCCAGTTCGCGAACGCGGACGGAAGAACGCGCCAACAGCAGATTTGCGAGATTCACGCAGGCAATGATGAGGATTAAGGCAGCAGCCCCTGAGAGCAGGTATAAAGGCGAGCGATAGCCGCGACCTTCGGCGCTCAGGAAAGGCTCAAGATTGATGCCCAGTTCCAACGGGTATTCGGGGTATTCGGCTTTCAGAAGGGATCGATACAATGCTGTGGCTTCTTCGTTGGCCTGAATCCGAGTTGCATCTGGCTTGAGGCGGCCAAAGACATACGTGTTGCCTCCATCCTTTACGGGCTGGACGGGCATGGGTAGGTAGACGTCGATCTGCTGATTCGGGAAATCTTCGGGGAGAACGCCAACGACAGTGTGGGGCTTGCCGCCGAGGTTCATGGTCTGCCCAAGCAAGGTGGCGTAGCGATGAGAGACGATTGCGACCGGGGCTGGCTCTGCCGATTCTTCCTGCCGCGAAAAGGAGCGTCCGGAACGGGGCTCGATGCCAAGAGCGCGGAAGTAGTCCGCCGAGATGCGGAGTGCCTTGAGTTCGAGGGCGGAATCTTTCTGGATCCAATTCATGCTGCCGCGATCCCTCATGGCGGCGACGTATGCAAAGCTCTTCAAGTTGTCGCGGAACTCTTTGAATTGACGGCTATCGAAGACTGGCCAGTCGACCTTGCCTTTGTAGGATCGAGTGAGATCCTTGAGTCTCTCGGATTGTGGGTAGGGTGCCTCGCGGAGGAGAGCGGCGTTGACGAGCGTGAAGATCGCGGTATTGGCGCCGATGCCGAGGGCCATGGTCAAGATCGCAATGGCAGTGAAGCCGGGGGCATGGCGGAGCTGGCGGAGAGCGTGCTTGAGGTCGCCGAGGGCATCTTCGAGCCAAGGGAGACCGCGAGCGTCGCGGTGCTGGTCGCGAATGGATTCGGTGCTGCCGAAGGAACGGCGTGCCAAGATTTTAGCCTGTTCGGGACTATGGCCCTGGGCCTCAAAATCTGCCTTAAGCAAGGCAAGGTGGTGATCCATCTCTTCGTTCAAGCGCTGATCCAGATTGCGACGGCGGAAGAGTGCCAGGATGCGTTTCATTGGGCCTCCAGAAGGCGAGTCATAAGCGAAACGGTGAGCTGCCATTGTTCGAGTTCCGCCGCCAATTGCTTGCGGCCAGCGCGAGTTAGGGAATAGAATCGCGCCTTGCGGTTGTTCTCACTCGGGCCGTATTCACTTGAGACGAAGCCTTTTTGTTCGAGGCGAATGAGGGCTGGGTAAAGGGTGCCCTGATTGAGGAAAAGTAGGTCCTCGCTGACTTGCTGGACGCGCTGGGCGATTCCGTAGCCGTGCTGCGGACCGAGGGTGTCGAGCGTCTTGAGGACGATGAGGTCGAGGGTTCCTTGGAGGATTTCCTGGCGTGTCTTCATGTTGATAACCAAAAGGAGCGTTCTTCCTGTAGTACGTCTAAAGGAGAGAAACGTTGCAACTTTTTTTTGTTGAGATAGGCTATGAGGGATGCATGCGCTGATTTTGCTGGTTTTGAGCCAGCATTTTGAACCGATGACGCTGGCGACGGACTTGCGCGGGGGCTATCAGGTACTGTCCGTGGATCTGAACAAAGACGGGAAACCAGACCTGATCGGACTGGCACAGGGGATGGACCGGCTGGACTGGTTTGAGAATCCCGGGGTGGCAGGTGCGGAGTGGAAACGACACACGATGTTGAAAGGGCTGAGCCAGCCGATCAATGTCGCAGCGATGGATGTGGATGGGGACGGAATTCCAGAGGTGATGCTGGCGCATGAGTTTTCGAGCACACCGGCGAAATCGAAGGGAACGGTGTCGTTGTTGACGCATGACGGGGACCCGCGCGGGATCTGGAAGCGGCGGGATGTAGATGCGCTGCCGACGTCGCACCGCTTGAAGGTGGCGAATGGGGCGTTTGTGAATGCGCCGTTGGCGGACCCGTTAACTGCTCCGCCCGAGTATCGCGGAAAGGTGCCGTTGACGATTTACCGCAGTCCGGATTTCAAGCCCGTGAAGATCAATGATGAAGATTCGGGAGTGATGCATGGGCTGGATGTGGATGACTTTAATGGGGATGGGCGGATGGACATCCTGACGGCAAGCTTCCTTGGGATTGCATTGCTTGAGGCCCAGAAGGATGGGAGCTACAAGCGCAGGTTGTTGCACGCCGGGAATGCAACGGCTTGGCCGAAGTCTGGATCGAGCGATGTGACGGTGGCGAGGGCGCAGGGCAAGAAGTTTTTGGCAGCCATTGATCCGTGGCATGGGCATGAATTTGCGATCTATACGCCGAAGGGGAGCGGGTTTGAGCGTACCGTGCTTGAGGACAAACTGAATCAGGGGCACACGGTGTTGGCGGTGGATTTGGATGGGGATGGTGACGATGAGGTGGTTTATGGGTCAAGGATAGGAGATGTGACGCTGCGGTACGTGAAGTATGACCGGAAGGCGAAGTCGTGGAAGATTGTGCCGATTCTGGATGGAAAGATTGCGACGAGTTCGTGCGTGACGGCGGACTTCAATGGGGACAAGCGGCCTGATCTGGCTTGCATTGGGGGGACGACGCAGAACCTGATGGTGTTTGAGAACCGGAAGTAGCGCCGATTTCTCGGACTACCGAATTTCTCGAAAAACCTCGTCCAAGGGCATTTCCAATTGCGAAGCGACTTGCTTAAGAAGCGAGGCGAGAGCACCGGTTGGGAGCGGACGTAAGAGCGGAACTGTTATGTGGGCTTGCGGCGGACCGAAAAATGTCATGCGCACATGACTACCTGTTTGACGTGTTTGCCTATATCCGAGGCGTTTCAAAGCAGCGATCAGATCAGCGCCACTCAGATCCCGAGGCAGCTTCAAGCCGGGATAACCTCTTCCCGAACGAAGTGCAGACGAATGATGCGGGGTGATTCCCCTTCATCAAAATGGCAGGCGACAGCATCCTTAACCATGGACTGAAGTTCTTGTTCGGAATCGGCGGTAGTAAAAATGGCGTGACCCAACGCTCGTGCCGAGTATCCGCCTTCGGGCAAGTCTTCGACCAAGAAGATAATCTCGCTCATGATTGCACCATGCCCTATGTTAAACCGAATCTGCGGACTTGCCGCTGTTGGGCTGACTGGGGCCGAGTTCGATAGCGAGCGATTTTCTGATTTGGGCGTAGCGGAGGAGGAACTGGCTCTCGTTGAGGCGCTTGCGGCGGAGCCAGGCGGTGACTTCTTCGTTGCACTTGCTGGTATTGCAGGAGGCGCAGGCGGGGACAATGTTATCGAGAGTGTAGCGGCCGCCGCGGGAAATGGCGAGGACGCAATCGCGCTGGAGAGGTTTGTCGGTAACACCGCAGTAGGCGCAGCCGGACCACGCTTGCTGGATGGCTTCCCAATGCTCGGGGCTCAAGTCGTGCTCAACAGCAGCCATGCGTCGTTTGCGACGGCGAGCGGCACGGGCTTTGCGGGTTTGCCGGACTGCCATAAGGCGATTATTGCTGCTGTTGCTGCTGTTGCTGTTGGACGAGATCTTCTTCAAGAGGCGCGATGCGCTCGCCGAAGACCGGTGGGTTGGAATTGAAGAGGAGTTCCTTGGCGGGATCTTCCATATTCTGAGCGTCAGTCTTGGTGACGCGGACAAGGACATCCAGCTCGCTTTGCGCACCGCCGCGGAACGTGCCGCGAGTGGGAGGGACGTCGGCATAGTCGCGACCAATGGCCGTGCGGATGTGGCGGCCGCTGGCAAGCAGGTTGTTGGTGGGATCGAGGCCGACCCAGCCGAGGCCGGGGAGCATGGCTTCGACCCATGCGTGGGAAGCGCCATCCAAAGAGCGATCCTGGGTTCCCTTGCCGCGGTAAACGTAGCCGGAGACGTAGCGAGCGGGGATGCCAAGGCCGCGCAGGAGGGCAATCAGAATGTGGGCAAAATCCTGGCAGACGCCTTTGCGGTCTGCGAGAGCATGATCGATGGGGGAGTTGACGTGAGTATGTTTTGGAACATACTGGAACGCGTTGTAGATGGAGCGGTTTAGTTCGACGACCAGCGTAAGCGGGTCTTCACGGCGGCTTGCGTGGATTTCTTCAGCGAAGCTCTTGAGGAGTTCAGAAGGCCCGGCGTAATCGCTGGGCATGAGGAATTCCCAGAAATCTTCGAACTGCAGCATGCGGTCGAGTTCATCCCAAGCCTGAACGGGGAGGAAACCGGGGAGTGGATCCGGGTCGAGACTCTCGACGGTGGCCTCGGTGGTAATGAGGAGTTGTGTGTGCTTGGGAGCGACGGAGAAATGGTGGACGTGATTGCCAAGGTGATCGCGGTATTGAAGAACACGCGCTTTGGGATTGACCTTGACGAAGTAGCTGAGGCAACGCTGGCGGCCTTCGCTGCGAGGTTGCATGTGAAGTTCCATGATGGACTCGCTGACAGGCGAGTCATAGCGGAAGCGTGTCTGGTGTTGGATCGAATAGTACATTAGGCAGGGAGTGAGGTCTCGATCGGGTAGTCAATGTAAGACTGATGGATGGCCGAATGCATTTGGGCGCACTGGCGGATCACGTTGTCGAGGGCGAGGTTGAGACCGCTTGCGAGGATCTCGTCGACGCTCGAATAACTGAGGGTGGCGACGAGGCGGCCGGCGAGGCGCTCGACGCGGCCGCGCTGACCGCGGCTCGACATATCCGGGAGGGCGGCGATCGACGCCTCAAGGCGGCGCACGCTGAAGAGGATGGAGTGGGGATGCTGGGGGTTCAGCAAAAGGAATTCGACGATGTTTTCGGCGGAAAATTCGGCGGTGTTCTTTTTGAGGTATGCCTCGAAGGCGTTGCAACTACGGAGGAGGGCGAGAAGCTCCAAGTGCTCGATGTCGGCTTCGCCGCGGAGTTCTGCCGAATGGACTTTGAGGATAGTGGATGTGTAGACAGCGCGCTCGATGTGGCGGCCGATTTGGAGGAACCACCACTCTTCGCCATGAGACATGGTGGCGTCGGTTTCCCCCTTGAAAAGGCTGATGTTGCGGCGGACTTCGTTGAGAAATTCAAGCGGCAGATCCTGTTCGAGGTCTTCGGCGTCATAGCGTTTGACGAAATGGTAGAGGGCGTTGAGTTCGCTCCACATTTCGCTCGAGATTTGTTCGCGAACCTGGCGGGCGTTCTCGCGGGCTTGCATGATGCAGCTGATGATGGACGAGTTAGTGCGCGCATCAAAAATAAGGGCGTGCTCAAGGGCGGGCACACTGAGCTTGCCCTCAATCTTGAGGGGTTCACCAAGACTGAGGTTGATGCGGCGGAGCTGGCGCTCCACAGCCTCGGGCTTTTGCTCCAGCATGAGCTGAATATTGGCGTCGAGAAGACGAGTCGTGTGCTCGGCACGCTCGAGATAGCGTGCCATCCAGTACAAGCTGTCGGCGACACGCGACAACATTCCGGTTCCTCTAAGGTTCATCTACCACCCATGTATCCTTACTTCCACCACCCTGGGAACTGTTGACCACAAGGGAACCCTTGCGCAAGGCGACGCGGGTGAGCCCGCCGGGGACGATAGTGATTTTGTCGCCGTAGAGAATGTAGGGACGAAGGTCGACGTGACGGGAGTCGAACTCACCTTCGACAAAGCATGGTGCGCGTGAGAGCATCAGAGTGGGCTGGCCGATGTAGTTGCGTGGATCGGCAAGGATCTTGCCGCGGAACTCTTCAATCTCAGCTTTGGTGGCGTGAGGCCCGATCAACATACCGTAGCCGCCGCTTTCGCCGACAGCCTTGACGACCATCTTGTCGAGGTTCTCAAGCACATAATTACGGGAAGATTCTTCGGCCAGGATGTAGGTGTCGACGTTGGGCAGGATGGCGTCCTGACCCAGGTAGTATTTGATGATGCGCGGGACGTAGGCGTAGAGGGCCTTGTCGTCGGCGATGCCGGTGCCGATGGCGTTGGCGAGGGTGACGTTGCCGGCACGATAGGCGTTAAAAAGACCGGGCACACCCAAGATGGAATCGTGGCGGAAGGCTAGGGGGTCGATAAAGTCGTCGTCGATGCGGCGATAGATGACATCGACGCGAGTGAGCCCCGAGGTGGTGCGCATGTAGACGATGTTGTCGTGAACGATGAGGTCACGGCCTTCGACGAGTTCGATGCCCATCTGGCGGGCGAGAAAGGTGTGTTCGAAATAGGCGCTATTGAAGACGCCTGGGGTGAGCAGGACGATGGTGGGTTCGTCTCTACCGTCGGGGGCGAGAGCGTTGAGACTTTGGAGGAGAGCCTGGGGGTAGCCTTCGATGGGCAAGACACCGCTTTGGCGGAAGACCTTGGGGAAGATGCGCTTCATCACCTGGCGGCCGGTGAGCATGTAGCTGACGCCGGAGGGGACGCGGAGGTTGTCCTCGAGAACCAAGAAATTGCCATCGAGGTCGCGGATGAGATCTGTGCCTGTGACGGCGATGTAGACGTCTTTCGGAACGTGGAGGCCGCGCATCTGGCGGCGGAAGTATTTGCAGGTGTAGACGAGTTCGCGAGGGACGATGCCGTCGCGGAGAATGTGGCCCTCGTGGTAGATGTCGCGCAGGAACAGATTGAGTGCTGTAATGCGTTGGGTCAGACCAGCCTCGACATGGTTCCATTCTTTGCGGGTGACGATGCGGGGCAGAAGGTCGTGAGGGAAGATGCGTTCGGTGCCTTCTTCGCGTCCATAAACAGTGAATGTGATGCCCTGGTTGAGGAAGATAAGATCGCTCTCCTGCTTGGCGCGCTTGAGCTCGGAGGGGGAAGACTCCTGGAGCATGTCGAAGAGGGGGGCGTATTGAGACCGGACCACACCTTGTGGATCGAACATTTCGTCGAAGGCACCGGCAAGCTCGTAGTTTTCGAAGGGCGTTGTGAGGTTTGACAAGGCTTTTCTCTTGGGAACCGAGGCTATATCAAAGAGCTCAGGACGTGGAGCGAATCTTGATCTTAGACGAAAATTAAACAGCCTGCCAGCCGGAGGGCTGGCAGGCTGCGGAGTTTTGAGGATTGAGGTTACCAGATGAGCTTGAGGGCCAACTGGATGTTGCGGGGTTCGCCCTGGCCGAGGCCGGGGGCGCCAGAGCCATTGCGAGTGTTGGTGATGAGACCAAAGCTCGTTGCAGCGTTGAAGTTGGTGCCGGGGTTGGCGAAGTTCTCGCGGTTGAAGAGGTTGAAAACTTCAACGCGGAACTCGGTCTTGATGCGCTCGGTGATGGCCGTGCGCTTGAAGAGCGAAAAGTCGACTGCAGCAAAGCCGGGGCCACGCAGAGCGTTGCGGCCGATATTGCCGAAGGTTCCGGTGGCCGGGAGGGCGAAGTTGGCGGCGCTGAAGTAGCGGCGGGAGCCACCGGGAGTGGTGGGATCCTGAACGCCAACGACAGGAGTGCCGACGACGTCGACGCGGTCGCGGTTGTCGAAGGAGTTGGAACGGTTGACGCCAGCGAGGATATCGATCGGCTGGCCGGTGGTGGCCTGGAACAAGCTACCGATCTGCCAGCCCTGAAGGAGCAGCTTGGCGCGCTCGGTGAACTTTGGCAGGTCGTAAGCTACATAGCCCGTGAAGATGTGGGCAAGGTCGATCGTTCCCGGGCCGTATTCGCGACGCAGGTTGTAGCTGTTGGCCGGAAGCACGTTGCGCACGTCAGTGCCGTTGTCCATCTGGCGGGACCAAGTGTAGTTGGCATTTACCATGACACCCTTCCAGCGGGTAACTCGGAGAGAAGACTGCCAGGAATGATACTGCGAGTTGGCAATGGTCTCGAGCATGTTGATCGCTGCCACGGTTGGGTAAGCGGAGTTGAAAGGACGGCGCGACTGCAGGTCACCAGTGGTGCCCGGAGTGGGCGCGTTGATGTTGCGCAGAAGGCTCAGCTTGCGGCCGGTAGATGCTACATAGCCAGTTTGGAGGATGGTTCCATTGGCGATCTGCTGCTGGATGTTCAGGTTGTAGTTCTGGACATAAGGCATGCGGAAGTCCTGATTGATGCCGTAAGCACCAAAGGGAGGACGGGGAGCAGCCGTGCCAAAGATGGCCTGGCCAGCAACGATCTGAGTGGGAGCCCCATTCAGGTTGACGTTGAAAACCGGTTCGGGACCGCCGGGGTTGGCATGGACGCCAGCGGCGCTGCCGTTGCCGGGGCTGGTGTTGGCGACGATGAAGTTGAGCGGAGGAGCATCGTAGAAGAGACCCCAGCTACCGCGGATTACAGTTTTGCCGGAACCGAAGGGCTGGTAGGCAAAGCCGAAACGGGGAGCGAAGTTGTTGAGATCGTTCGGGTACAAACGGTCAATGTCTCTTCCCGGGGTGACGAAGCCACGTCCCGGAAGGAAGTTGGTGATCGTCTTGTCCACATCGCTGAGAACGCCGTGGAAGGTATAGCGGACACCGAAGTTCAGGTTGAGGCGACGGTTGACCTGGAAGTTATCGTGAATCCACCAGTCGAGGCTGTTCTGGCGGTAGTCACGCTGGAGTTGACCACGGGTAATGCTGGCACCATTGTTGGAGCTGGCGAGCATCGCAAGGAAGTCTGCCATGCTGCGTTCCTGAGCGGTAACGGAGGTATCGGCGCGCCAGGGGCCGGCAGTACCGTCCCAAGTGAAGCTGCCGCGCTTATTGGTGTCGTAGAAGACGTCGAGAACGGCGCGGCGGTATTCGCCGCCAAACTTCATTTGGTGGCGACCGACGGTGTAGCTGAGATTGTCGGTGATGTGACCTGTGGTGTCGATGCGGCCGAGGGGCTGGGTGTAACCAGCACCGGCGAAGTTACTGATGCGAAGGGTGGGTGTGCCGATCAGGCTGGCTTCGGTGACGCCCGTGTTGAAGCCGAGGGCAACCGGATTGAAGCTGGTGTCCCTGTCATTAAAAACCTGCAGGAAGTAATTGGTTCCGAGGATCAGGTTGTTGAACATGCGAGGGGAGAGCGTGGAATTGGCGACAACGCTGACGTTATGCATGCGGCTCGGGGCGATCTGGAAGTACTCCCGATAAACACCGCCGGAGCTGGCGGATTGTTTGCCAGTACCGCCGTAGTAACGGGTGGCGATGGTGTGCTTCTCGTTGATGTTGTAGTCGACCTTGACGATGCCGTTGTAGCTGTCGTAGTCGTTCTGGTCGCCCGCTTGAAGGTTATTCGCCGTGGCGGGGAGGTTGTTGAAGCGGCTGGGCCAGGCAGTGAGAACACGCGAGGCGAGCGGGCTTTCCGGGACATTGTAGCGGCGAAGGAGGGCGCGACCCTGTTCGACGAAAGCAGTGGAAGGATGGGTATCGCGAAGGCTGATCGCAGCAATCGCCTTCTGGGCTTCACCGGTCATGAAGTAGAACAGCTTGTTCTTGATGATCGGGCCACCGAGAGAAAAGCCGTACTGGTCGTTGCGGACGACGCGCTTTTTGGAACCGGGGGATTGGAAGGGGGTGAGCGAGGCGAGGGCTTCGCGGCGATTGAAGTAGTAGGCGGAACCGTGGAGTTCGTTGGTGCCGCTCTTGATGACGAGGTTGACGTTGGAGCCGCCGTTGCGGCCTTGCTCGGCGCTGGCGTTGGTGGCAATGGCGAACTGGTCGATGGCTTCGACGGGGAGGAGCGTGCCAGCGATGCCGGCGACGCCGCCCTGGTTCACGGCGGAGGTGTTGTGGAATGCATCATTGTTGTCGGCGCCATCGATCTGGTAGTTGTTGCCAGAGGTGCGCATGCCGTTGACGCTATTGTTGAGCGGATTCACACCCGGGGCCATCTTGAGCATCTGGCGGAAGTCGCGGCCGTTCATGGGCATGTCCTGCACCATTTGCGGGTTGACGACGTTGGCGAGAGTGGTGGACGTGGTTTCGATGGCGGCGGCTACGGCACTGATCTCAACCGTGGTGGCTTGCGAGGAAACCGCGAGCTTTACGGGAAGGTTGGTGACGCGGCTAACGGCGACTTCCACCTTGTCAACCTTGGTGGTTTGAAAGCCGGACTTGATGAAAGTGAGGGTGTAGAAGCCGAGCGGGAGATCGGGAAAATTGAAATTTCCACTGGAGGTTGTTGAGGATTCGCGGGCGTAGCCGGTGGCGTCGTTAATGAGTTTGACCGAGGTTTCAGGCACAGCGGCACCCGAAGCGTCGACGACACTACCAGCGATAGAACCGCGGAATGTCTGAGCCAAAATGCTGGCGGGAACTAGGCAAAGGAGAAGAAAAAGCGAAATCTTGAAGGTATACTTCACGAAAGACCTCTTGAATCAAGTACTTAAATTGTCAGCCAGGCAGGACAAGGCCAAAACTAACACTTGATTACGCAAAGGTTAACACTGTTTGCCGAAAGACTCAAATTGAGTCTTTTGATGAGATGGATCATCCGAATGGCGATCATGATCTCGAATCCTTTTGGGCTATTTGCCGATCCGATCGGGTATCTGCGGCGGATGGCCGAGCGGAACGGGCCGGTGGTGAGGATGGAATTTGGGCCGCGGCAGTTTATTTTGCTGAATGAACCGGAACTGATTGAAGAGGTCTTGGTACGGCAGGCAGTCGCGTTTGAAAAGTTTCCGCGGATTGAGAGGACCAAGGGGTTGTTCGGGGAGGGGTTGTTAACCAGCGAGGAACCGCTGCATTTGAAACAGCGGCGGCTGGCGCAACCGGCGTTTCATCGAGAGCGACTGGCTGGTTATGCGGCGGAGATGGTTGGGGCGACGCGTCGGATGACGATGCGCTGGAAGGATGGGGAAGAGCGGAATGCGGCGCAGGAGATGGGGAATCTGGCGCTGGATATTGTGTCGCGGACTTTGTTTTCCACTCAGACGGATGAGCAGGCGGGCAGAATTGGCGATTCGCTGGACGAGGTGGTGAAGACATTGAATCACCTGGTGACTCCGTGGGGGAATGTGTTGTTGGGTTTGCCAACTCAGGTTCGGAAGCGATACCGGGCAGCATTGGGTGAGCTCGATGAGATCATCCATGGGTTTATTGCGCATCGGCGGCAGATGACCGTAAAACCAAATGACTTGCTGACGATGCTGATGGAGGCGCGGGATGCGGAGAGTGGACTGGGGATGCCGGATGTGCAACTTCGCGATGAGTTGATGACAATGTTTGTGGCGGGCCATGACACGACGGCAAATGCGCTGGCGTGGACACTGTATTTGCTGGCGGCGCATCCGGAATGGCGGGAGCGACTGGAAAAAGAGGTGGATGAGGTACTGGGAGGTCGCGAGGCGCGCATGGAAGACGCAGCGAAGTTAGAGATGACGAGTGTTGTATTTCGGGAGTCCTTGAGGTTGTTTCCTCCGGTGTGGATCTTGGGACGAAGGGCTTTGCGGGGTGTTGAGATGAAGGGGATGAAGATCCAGAGGGGGGCCGTAGTGCTGGTTTGTATGGCCGTGTTGCATCGACAGGGGAGTTTGTTTGAAAGGCCTGATGTATTTGACCCCATGAGAGGTGAGCCGGCGCACCGGTATGGGTATCTACCTTTTGGAGCGGGGTCGAGGTTGTGTATTGGAGAGAGGTTCGCGTGGCTGGAGGGAGTATTGTGCCTGGCAACGATGGCGCAGAGGTGGCGGCTTGATCTGGCGGAGGGCGCCAGGGTGGAGATGCAGCCGCTGCTGACGTTGCGACCGAAGCATGGGTTGCCTATGGTGCTGCGGGAGCGAAACACATAAACTGAGGGGATGCTGCCCCGTATCGTTTGTGGAATTCTTCTCGTAGTCAGCCTTGCACAAGCGCAGGCGATTCGGAACAACTTGAGCTTTTACGAGAACCAATTGGATCGCAACGATGATGGTTCCTCGGGTGCTTATCGATTGGGATTTCAGATCAATTTCTTTGGCAGAATCCAGGACACGCTGTTTGTGAACAATAACAGGAATGTGACGTTTGA
Source organism: Acidobacteriota bacterium (assembly GCA_016870995.1). Taxonomy (GTDB): domain Bacteria; phylum Acidobacteriota; class Terriglobia; order Bryobacterales; family Bryobacteraceae; genus Bryobacter. Next base: position 8,694 of record VFZU01000073.1, on the reverse strand, counting down.
TGCGGCACTTCCCACCTACACGCCGCAGCGGATTAATGAGACGGGGCGCGTGATCATTGCACCATTCTGGTCTGACGTCGACACTTCTGGACCGAGGTCCTCGCCAGCGACATATGGCCGTGGCGTTGTGAATGGCAGGCCAGCATTTGCGGCGAATTGGCGGAACGTGGGGTATTACAACCGGAAGGAAGACAAGTTGAATTCGTTCCAGTTGGTGTTGGTCGACCGATCGGATACTGCGCCGGGGAATTTCGATATGGAATTCAATTACGAGACGATTCAATGGGAGTCTGGCGAGGCTTCGGGCGGAGCCGGTGGCACCGGTGGGTATTCGGCTCGAGCTGGGTATTCCAATGGATCGACAGTGCAGGCCGACGCAAACTTTGAGTTGCCGGGATCTGGATTGTCCCGAGCTTTTCTTGATTCGAACTCGAATGGTTTGATCCGGCGGCGCTTGAACTCGGATGTGCCAGGACGGATCGTGCTTGAAGTTCGATCCGGCGGAGTTGCCTCTACCTTGACCATCGAGCCGGACGCTTTGCTGTTTACGACGGATGCACCGGAGAACAAACCGGCATTGCAGCGAATCAACATGGCCACCAATCAGGGAACCGTGAGATACAACGTGACGACGACAACGACTCCGTTGTCGAACCCAAACTGGTTGTTCGCTTCTCCGCAATCGGGACAGACGCCGTCACAGATTGTCGTCGATGTGACGACGGAGAGCTTGCAGCCGGGAGGGTATGTTGGCGCTGTGAGGATTGGGCCAGCCGGGACACTGACGACTTTCGGCACTCAAGAAGTGGGTGTGATTCTAGCGGTGGGGAACACTGTGCCGTTGGTTTTGCGGGCGGGCGTCGTGAATGCGGCGAGCTTTCTGCCGGGCGTGTTGAGCCCGGGTGGCATCTTTAGCGTGTTCGGATTGAATCTGGCGGGAACGACTTCGAGTGTGAACCAGACGCCGATCCCGGATGTACTGGCGAATGTGAGAGTTGAGATCAACAACCAGAGATTGCCGATGTTTTTTGTGAGCCCAACGCAGATCAACGCGATGGTTCCGCACAACTTTCAGCCAGTGCAGAACGCGGTTCTGCGAGTGGTGCGCAATAACATTCCGGGAACGCCCGTGCGAGTGGATGTTGTGCCAGCTGTGCCTGGAGTGTTTCAACAGGCGACCGGAGTGGGCGTCGTGGTGAATCAGAATGGGTCGGTGAATACGACATCGAGTAGGGCAAATTGGGGCGACGCAATTGTGGTCTATGCCACAGGGCTGGGGCCGGTGAGGAATGCGCCGAATCCAGGCGTGCCGACAAGTTTGACGGAATTGAGTCCCACGCTGACTCCTGCGACGGTGAGCATCGGAGGCCGGAGTGCAAACGTGGTGTTCTCTGGCCTGACGCCTGGGTTTATTGGCCTCTACCAAGTCAATGCTGTTGTGCCTACTGGACTGGGGAGTGGAGCGCATGCACTGGTTGTAACCAGTGGTGATGGCTACCCAAGCGCGCCCGTGACGTTCTTTGTGAACTAGCAGCCGGGGCGAGAGTTCTGGGGTCTTGCTGAAGCATTGGAGCGGCTGACCTCATTGGTAGACTCTTGCTATGCGCGGATTCCTGCTCTTTCTGCTTGTGGCGATGTTGTCGGCTCAAGGCCCTCAATATGACCTTGTAATCACGAATGCTCGAATTGTGGATGGCACAGGTGCTCCCTGGTTTTATGGGGATCTGGCCGTTTCAAAAGACCGCATCGCAAGAGTCACTCCACGAGGGTTGCTGCTGACGGCAAACGCGGCCAAGCGGATCGACGGACAGGGGAAACTGGTGCTGTCGCCGGGGTTCATCGATATCCAATCGCACTCGCGTGATTCTTTGTTGAATGGAGATGGGCGAGTTGTGAGCAAAGTATCCCAAGGGATCACGACAGAGATCATGGGCGAAGGAACTTCCAATGCGCCCGCAAGCGCGAAATCGGATACAGAAGCGGATGCCAGGTTTATAGGGCCACATGGTTTTGCGCGGTGGCTGGAGGCGATGAAGGCGCATGGGTCGAGCGTGAACTTTGGATCCTTCGTCGGACAGGGGACCATTCGGGCTTTCGCCAAAGGGATGAGTGGGGGAAAGGCGACCGCTCAAGAGATCGAAGAGATGAAGGGTGCAATGAAAGAGGCGATGGAGGATGGGGCTATTGGGTTGGCGAGCGCTCTGATTTATCCGCCGGGATCGTACTCGGATACCGAAGAACTGATTGCTGTTTCGAAGGTGATGGCACCGTATGGGGGAACGTACATCACGCACATGCGGTCTGAAGCGGATGACATCTTCCCTGCCCTGGAAGAAGCGATTCGCATTGGAAAAGAAGCGAAGGTACCGGTTGAACTGTACCACTTGAAGGTGGCCGGAAAGCGGAACTGGAGCAAGTCGAAAGAGTTCCTGGCGACGATCAACAACGCGAGAGCACAGGGTGTGGACTTGCAGGCCAATATGTACCCGTATACGGCTGGTTCGACTGGGCTGACGTCGTGCCTGCCGCCCTGGGCAGCGGAAGGCGGGAAGTTATTCGAGAATATTGCGACGCCGGAAGTGCGCGAGAAAATGCGGGCGGAGATGTTGTCGGACAGAACCTCCTGGGAGAACCTGTGTGGTGCGTCAACTCCGGAGGGAGTGCTTGTGCTGGGTCTGATGAAGCCTGAGAACAAGATTTACGCGGGGAAATATTTGTCAGAAATCGCAACGGCGATGAAGAAGTCCTGGACCGACACCGTATTCGAGTTGCTGCTGAGCGAGAAGCAGCGGGTCGGCACCGTGTACTTCATGATGAGCGATGAAAATGTGGAAGCGAAGTTGCGGGAACCGTGGATGAAGATTGGTACTGATGCGGGAGGAGCGGACCCAGAGAATATTCGATCGCTTGTGCATCCCCGCAGTTACGGTACGGCGTCGAGAGTACTCGGCTATTACGTCAGGGAACGCAAAGTGATGGGGCTCGAAGAAGCGGTGCGGAAGATGACTTCGGCGACCGCGCTGCGGCTGCACATCATGGATCGCGGGTTGTTGAAGCCGGGATTCAAGGCGGATCTGGTGCTCTTTGATGCCGATACCATCGGGTCTCCGGCGAGCTACACGCAACCACACCAGGTGTCGACGGGAATCCATTCGGTGTTCGTCAATGGGCAGGCGGTTTGGCAGGATGGCAAGCATACGGGCGCGAAGCCTGGTGATATCGTTCGTGGTCCGGGCTCCAAGAAGTATGCTGGGACGGCGTACGACCTCATCTATCGGAATGCGCAGATTGTGGATGGAACTGGGGCGGGGTGGTTTAGCGGAGACTTGGCAGTGAAAGATGGGCTGGTGGCGGCGATCACGCCGGCGGGCCTGCTGGGGAATGCGACAGCGAAAGAAGTCATGGATGCAAAAGGTCTGGTGTTGTCGCCTGGCTTCATTGACATCCAGTCGCACTCAAGAGATGCACTGACGAATGGCGACGGCCGGTTGATTTCGAAGATCACGCAGGGAATCACAAGCGAGATCATGGGTGAGGGTTGGTCGAATGCGCCGGCAAACGCGAAGACCGGAGATCAGGCAGACAAGAATTTCACGGGGCCGCATTCGTTCGACCGCTGGTTGAAAACCATGCAGGCGCGCGGGTCTTCGGCGAACTTTGGTTCGTTTGTTGGCGCGGGAACGATTCGCGCCTTTGGTAAGGGCTTTGCGATGGGAGACCCCACGGCAGCGGAATTGAAAGCGATGAAGGATGCGGTGGCGGAAGCGATGGAGGATGGAGCATTTGGATTGGCAAGCGCGTTAATTTATCCGCCGGGATCTTATGCCACTACGGCAGAGCTGACCGAGTTGGCGAAAGTGATGTCGAAGTCCGGTGGGACTTACATTTCTCACATTCGATCTGAGGCCGACAAGCTCATTGAAGCAATCGAAGAGGCGGCGGCGATCGGCCGCGATGGAGGAGTGCCTGTTGAGATTTACCACTTGAAGGCGGTTGGGCGAAAGAACTGGAATCTGATGGACCCAGCGATTCAATTGATCCATGAATCAAGAACGAAGGGTGTCGATGTGCAGGCGAACATGTATCCGTACGTCGCTTCGGGCACAGGTTTGACGGCAATGCTGCCAGACTGGTCGGCCGCCGATGGCAAGCTGTTTACGAACCTGGACAATCCGGAAACGCGAGCCAAAATCATTGGCGAAATGCTCAAAGACAATAAGGGTCGAGATCCGGAACTGGTGCAACCCGTGGGTTTGAGAAAGCCGGAGAACGTGAAGTACAACGGGCAGCGCTTGATCAAGATCGCAGAGTCGATGAAGTTGCCTTGGCCGGACACTGCGATTGCGTTGTTGCGGAGCGAGAGGCAATCCATCGCGACGATTTATTTCACGATCAACGAGACCAATATTGAGAAGCAACTGAAGCAGCCCTGGATCAAGGTTTCGACTGATGCGGGGGGAACGAACCCGGCGGTGAGCAAAGGGGCTGTTCATCCGAGGACTTATGGGACTTACCCGAGAGTGCTGGGCTATTATTCGCGCGAGTTGAAGACAATTCCGCTGGAGGATGCCGTTTTCAAGATGAGCGGGGCTGTGGCAACGCGGCTTTCGCTGCATAACCGGGGAATTTTGCGTCCTGGGATGGCGGCAGACCTAGTGGTGTTTGATCCCGCGACAGTGAAGGACGAGGCAACCTTTGAGAACCCTCATCGGCTAACCAAGGGTATTCGCCAAGTGGTTGTGAATGGGGTGGTGGTAGTGCGGGATGGCACGCATACCGGAGCGAAGCCTGGGACTGTACTTCGTGGCCCTGGGTTTCAGCAGTAGCGAATCGCCACAAAATTGTCATCCGACTGAGTTTGGGAATTCACAGTATTGCAATCGCATTTTTATTAGCCGGAGATAACTTAAGGAGTACCTCGAAAGTTACCTCCATGAATACTGAGAATCCGAAGCAAAACCTACCCTGGCTCGACAAAGAAGCCGAGAACGCAGCTACAGTTCGAGGGGAAAACAGTTCCCCTGACTTCAAAGAAGTGGTTGAAGCGGGATTGGAACGGCGCGAGTTGATCAAGACGCTGTTCACCGGGGCAGCGATGGCTGCAACCGGCGCGATCACCGCCCCTTCAGCGGAAGCGAGCTCTTTGACCGGATTGACCTTCAAGCCGATCAAACTCTCGCAAGGTAACGACTATATCGACGTGCCGGAAGGCTATGACGCGGGGCTTGTGATCGCTTGGGGGAACCCTGTGACCGCCGACGCACCCGATTTCGACCCGAATCGTCAGAATGGTCCGACGCAATCGCAGCAGTTTGGCTACAACTGCGACATGGTCACATATCATTCGCTGCCGATGTGGAATTCGACGAATTCCCGGCGCGGCTTGATGTGTGTGAATCACGAGTACACTGACCCGACGGCGATGTTTCCGAATTACTCAACGACGCCGACAAAGGACCAAGTGGACGCGGAGATTGCGGCGCACGGAGTGAGCGTTGTGGAAGTGGAAGAGTTTTTCGGAGTGTGGCAATACAACGCGAACTCTGCTTTCAACTGGCGGATTACGGGCGAGACGGAAATGATGATCACCGGACCGGCCGCTGGCGACCCTTTGATGCAGACTTCGGCCGACCGGACGGGCACGCGCGTGAGGGGGACTCTGAACAACTGTGCCGGCGGGCAAACTCCCTGGGGCACGATGCTGACCGCTGAAGAGAACTTCAATCAATACTTTGCTAACCGCAACGGCATGCCAGCGGGAGTGAATCGGGACAACATGGCCCGGCTCGGAACGATCACGGGAGTGAGTTCACGGCGATGGGAGAGTTTCTATGACCGCTTCGATCAGGCGAAGGAGCCGAATGAGGCAAACCGCTTCGGATGGATTGTCGAAATCGATCCGTATGATCCGAACTCGATGCCGAAGAAGCGCACTTCCATGGGCCGCTGCAAGCATGAATGCGCCACAACGACGATCGCCAAGAACGGCCAAGTTGTGGTGTATTCGGGCGACGACGAACGCTTCGATTACGTGTACAAGTTTGTGACGGCTGGAGTGTTCAATCGCGACAACCGCGCGGCAAACATGGACCTATTGGATAACGGGACGCTGTATGTTGCCCGTTACAATGCCGATGGCACGGGAGAGTGGTTGCCAGTTGTGTTTGGCACTGGACCTCTGACGGCCACCAATGGCTGGCGGAATCAAGCCGATGTACTGATCCGGCTCCGGCAGGCTGGCGACGCGCTGGGCGCGACGAGAATGGACCGTCCGGAAGACGTTGAAGTGAACCCGGTCACGGGCGCTGTGTACTTGGTTTGCACCAACAACACGCAACGCGGTGTCGGATCGAACCCGGCAACGGATGCGGCGAACCCGCGAGCGAACAATCGTTCCGGACATATCATCGAGATGGTCGAAGCCGGCAACGACCACACGCGTACCACTTTCAACTGGCAGATCTTCATGTTGTGCGGCAACCCGGACGACCCGGCACAGGGTACATACTTCGCTGGTGCGCCGAGGGAAAAGGTTTCTCCCATCGGAGCCCCCGACAATATTGCTTTCGACAATCAGGGCAACCTTTGGATCGGTACGGATGGCATGGAAGCTGCACTCGGCTGGCATGATGCGGTTTACGCGTGTGTGACTGAAGGGCCTGACCGCGGTACGCTGATGCCGTTTATGACCATGCCGATTGGAGCGGAAACCTGCGGACCGACCTTTACGCCCGATAACGAAACGTTCTTTCTCGCAGTGCAGCATCCCGGCGAAGGAAGCACATTCGCCAGGCCAAGTTCACGTTGGCCGTATGGCGGAAATGACATTCCGCGGCCAGGAGTTGTATTTGTGAAGAAGTCCTGGGGTCGCGGGACCATCGGCAGCTAACACTGCATAACAATCAGAAGGTTTGGGGGCGCACTCGGATTCGAGTAGCGCCCCCAAGTTCGTTATGGATTCGACTTAGAAGCGGCCTTTGTCGAGGACGAATAGCTTCCATTGGCCATCGCGCTCGCTGAATTGTGCGCGAGGCATCAAGGGGCTGCGAACATTTACCGACTGAACGAAGCCGTGGATGCCCGATAGAGTTTCCACCTCGATCCACTCGAAGGCTGCCTGTGGTCGATAGGGTTCGATGAGGCGAACGACATCGAACGATAAGGTCGCGGCAGCCGGGGCATTGCGATCTGGCTTTGTGCGCAGTGGAAGTGCGTCGCGAAGTACCACCAAGTGGGCGGCCGGATCGAGATCACGTGGAAACTTCCAGGCTAAGTAAGGTGAAACCAGGGTGCCCGGAGCTTGGCGGAAAAAGCCAAGATCGAGCAGGTCGCCAAGAATATCCCATATCTCGCTTTGTTTGTCGTCAACTTGCCATCGCAAGGCGAATTTGGCCCAGCCTTTCTCGTCTTTCTCCGTGAAACCGCCTAGGATGACGTCTTCGTCGGTGAGCTTTCGAAGCGCTTTTGCGTCGCGCTTGCCGACGGCGGCTTTGAGTTTTACAAGGAAGGCAGGAAACCCAGGAGTTCTTGCGGCATCACTGACTGGGGCGATTCTGCCAGTTTGGGCTAACAGAGCAATGGCAAGAACGGGGATCACTAATGACAGTGTGACATCTGAACGTGTTCTAGATGCTCAAGACAGGACAAGGAGCTTCGCGAATGACGTCGTAAAGATCAGACCAGAGACGGCTGACCATTCCCTGAGAGTGACCGCGCCCAACGACGACGAGATCTGCCTTGGCGGCGATGGCCTGGGAGCGGATCGATTGAACGGCGCTGCCTTCCACCATAGTCACAGAAGCTTCGATCTGGTTGTCCCATCGCAGGGACTGCAACTTCTGCGTAGCATCGTCCATCATTTGCTTGCGGTAATGCTCGTAGTCGATATCGATGACTGGCTTGGGAAATGCTGAAGCGTGATAGAGCGTCAAGCTAGCGCCGAATGATGCGGCCAGAGCCGCGGCAGCTTTTGCGACAGCAACAGACTCTTCTTCCAGACTGACGGCGCAGAGAATCGATTTGATTGGCCAATGCGTTTGGCCTTCCGCTTCGAGTTCATGTGCCCCGGTCCACACCGGGCAGGAAACGTCGTGGAGCACCTTGGCTACCACCGAGCCAAGCAACAAGCGGCGCAGAGGACCACGCCCACTGGTAGGCATCATGACGAGATCCGCACCGTTACGTTGGACGTATTCGCGAATCGCCTCGCTGGGCTCTCCTTGCACCACGATTTGTTCATGAGGCACTCCAGGCATCACCTCCGCAGCGAATTGGCGAAGTTGGGACTCATGGGCGCGAGCTGAGTCCGAGGGAATCACCATATCGAGCGGCCCGAGATCTCCGTAGAACGCCACAGGGAGTTCGAAGGCGTGCAGAAGAGTAATGGGGCAATTGTAGTGGCTTGCCAGCGTTGTGACAGCAGGGGCCATGGCACGGCAAGGTGCGGAGAAATCGACAGGGAACAAGATTTGCCTGAGAGGTAACATGATGTGCTCCTTCCGATTTCATTGCAATTTTGGAACCACTCGATTTGGCAATCTTCCTGCAAGAGTCTGGATGATATGAAGTGGAGTTGTCCCCAAAAGTGAGACACGAGACTAGACTCAGAAAATTCCAACGAGGAGAATTTGAGTCATGTCTGAAACGCGAAGGAAGTTCACGCGGGATTTTAAGGTAGCGGCGGTGAAGCGGCTG
>VFZU01000072.1 GCA_016870995.1 Acidobacteriota bacterium | reverse complement strand
TTGCTCGATCACACAAGTCTCTTTCCAGGCCATCGGGTGCTTCCCCCTCCAGCCAAAAGTGTTACCTATGTGCCCGGTTTATTCCGTTACCCATGTGCCCGGTTCGGACCCCCCAACGTTCCAGGCTTCTTTATTGCCGCCTCAAGCTCTCCCTTGACCGAGATGCATAATGGGTCTTGTGTCTGATCAAGAGGCAAGCCAGCATTTGCAAAATCCGGTCCCGGTTCCTCTGGTCTGGCTGATGAGAATCTCCTTCATTCTCTTGATTGGGCTTTCATTTTCTTATGTAGTTCAGAGCTGGACGCAACTCTCGTCCACAATAGACGAGCCTGCTCACATTGCCGCCGGTATGGAGTGGTTGGATAAGGGGCGATTCATTTATGAACCAAAGCATCCGCCGCTAGTGCGTGTTGCCGTCGCCCTAGGGCCATATCTCAAGGGAATCCGCTCTTTCTCAAAGCAACCCTTGGGCCTCGAGGGCCTGTACATTCTGCATGCAAGCGAAGACCACGTCAACACGCTAGCGTCGGCACGCAAAGGCAATCTGCCATTTCTTGCCCTCGCTTGTCTCTCGATTTTCCTGTGGACTCGTCGCTGGTTCTCCACCGCTGCGGCATACTGGGCGGTTCTTTTATTCCTCAATCTTCCATCAGTGCTTGCCCATGCAGGCGTTGCCGCACTCGACATGGCCTGCGCAGCAACAGTCAACTTGGCACTGTATTTCTTTGTTCTCTGTCTCGAAAATCCGTCATGGCGAAACTTCGCTTTTTTAGGCTTTGCGGTGGCGCTCGCATTTCTTGCCAAACTCTCGAGCCCCGCTTTCCTCGGGCTGTGCTTCGCTCTTGGTCTCGCATGTTTTTTTCGGCGAAAGGTGCCCCGCATTTCGGCCAATCCCGTGGCGTTCACTGTTCTTCGGCTTCAGCGTATGCCTTCTGGTTGGCTTCTTGGTTTTATGGGCGGGATACCGCTTTTCCTTTGGGCCCTTCAAGTTCGGAATTTCAGTGCCGTTCCCGGAGTTTTTCCTCGGCATTCTTGATATTCGAAGACACAACGCCCATGGTCACGAATCCTTTTTACTTGGCGAATATCGCACGGATGGCTGGTGGTACTTTTTCCCGCTAGTCTTCCTACTCAAAACCCCAATCGGATTCTTGATCGTTGTCGCGACGGGGATTCTCCTGACTCTACGCCAAATCAAAGGTGCCGCCTGGCAACGCCAACTCACTCTCATGTTTCCCTTTGCCATCCTTCTGGTCTGCATGAGTTCAAGAATCAATATCGGTCTGCGGCACGCATTGTCGATGTACCCACTCTTTGCAATTTTCGGAGGCTTTGCCATCGCAAAACTACTCGAATACTCAAAGCGATCTCATCGTCTGGTCGCGCTAGTGCCATTGCTTCTCATGGCCTGGACGATTGCAGAAACATGGCGCAGCCGGGACAACCACCTGGCGTATTCCAATCAGTTCGCAGGTGCCCATCCAGAGAAACTTTTTGGCGATTCCGATTTCGACTGGGGTCAAGACCTTTACCGTCTCAGCGCCAGGCTCAAGCAACTTCGTGTGGAACGGCTGGCCTTGGCCTACTTCGGGCCAACCCGACTCGACAAAGTTGGCTTGCCGCCATTTACCCCTCTATCTCCCAAATCCCCCCCCCTGAATCAGGCTACGTCGCGGTAAGCGTTCGTTATCTCACTCACGAGTTCGCAAAAGACGGTTCCTACGGCTGGTTGGTCGACCGAACTCTAACAGAGATTGCAGGCAAGTCGATTTACCTGTACAATCTAGATCGCTGAAGCCTTGAATCACTTCTTCCGCTGCGCGATAAACTCAGCGTACGCCCCCTTGTAATCTTCGATCTTCCCATCGGCTACATTCCAGATTCGAGTGGCCGCCTCATCAAGCAAGTCTTCGTCGTGCGTGACAAAGATCACCGTACCTTCAAATTTTTGGATCGCTTGATTCAGCGCACTGATCGACTCAAGATCCAAATGGTTCGTCGGTTCATCAAAGATCAACACATTCGGCTTCATCAACATCAGCCGGCAGAAGATCAATCGCGCCGCCTCGCCTCCAGACAATGCCTTGGTCGGCTTCAGCGCATCCTCGCCAGAGAACAGCATCTGCCCAAGCAGCCCACGTAGTTCCTCGTTTGAAGCCTGCGTATCGTATTGGCGCAACCAGTCGATGCAATTCAATCCATGCTCAATCGTCTCGCTATGATCCTGCGCGAAATGACCAATACTTGTTTCGTGTCCCCAGATCACATTGCCGCTGTCGATTTCGAACTTGTCTTCGTTATGTCCAGCTAGAATCGGCCCATTGGCAAGCAATGAACGCAACAGAGTCGTCTTACCCGCGCCGTTCCTGCCCATCATGCCGACCTTGTCGCCACGGCTAATTAACGCCTCAAAGTTCTCAAATACCTTTACGCCGTCGTAGCTCTTCGTCAGGCCTTTGAACTCCAGCGGAGTCCTGCCCGAAGGCCGCTTCATCTGAAACCGGATATACGGCCGCTGAATGTTCGAGCGTGCCAACTCCGAGCTCTGCAGCCGTTCCACTTCTTTCTTCCTCGACGTCGTCTGCGCCGATCGCGTACCAGCCGAGAACCGCGCGATGAACTCGTTCAACTGCGCAATTTTCTTTTGCCGCTCGGCGTTATCCGCTTCGATCCGCGACCGGATCTGCGTCTTGGCCAGCAGCATATCGTCATACCCGCCCGTGTAGGTGATGATCGTGTTGTAGTCGATATCCGCCGTATGCGTGCAGATGTTGTTCAGAAAGTGACGGTCGTGCGAGATCGTGATCAGCGTTCCGTCGAACTCATTCAAATACTCTTCCAGCCAGTGAACGCTATCGAGGTCAAGATGGTTTGTCGGTTCGTCCAGCAGCAAAGCAGTTGGGCTTCCAAACAAAGCCTGTGCAAGCAGCACGCGCACCTTTTGTCCGCCCTGCAACTCGCTCATCTTCCGCTCATGCAGATCAGCGCCGATGTCCAGTCCATCCAGCAAAATGGCGGCATCCGGCTCGGCCGTATATCCACCTTCTTCGCCGACAATCCCCTCAAGCTCCCCTAGCCGCATTCCGTCCTCATCCGTCAACTCCGACGGATCTTTTTCATACAATTTGTCGCGTTCCGTCAGCGCTGCCCACAGCGTTGCGTTCCCCATAATCACTGTGTCGATGACGCGATATTGGTCAAAAGCAAACTGGTCTTGCCGCAGCACGCCATACTTCTCGGGACGCACGATTGCACCCTTGGTCGGCTCAATTTCGCCAGTGAGAATCTTCATAAACGTCGACTTGCCGGCACCATTGGGCCCAGTCAAGCCATACCGCCTTCCAGGCAGAAAAGCAGTTGTGACGTCTTCAAACAGAATTTTGGCGCCGAAGCGCATGGATACAGAACTTACGTTGATCAAGCGGGAATTCGTTAGTATACCGTGGAAGCATGATGCACCGTCGCTCTTTCCTCGCAGCCTCCGCCGCCTTTGCCGCCCAAGCCACTACGGGTTGGCTCGATCTCTTCGACGGCCAGTCCCTCCAGGGTTGGAAGGCTAACTCGAATCCCGCTTCTTGGAAAGTCCGGGAAGGCCTTCTTACTGCCTCGGGTCCCGTCTCGCATCTCTTCTACACAGAGCGTTCCTTCAAGAATTTCGAATTCGAAGCCGAAGTCTTCACCCGCCCCGGCTGCAATTCCGGCATCTACTTCCACACCGCCTTCCAGGATTCCGGCTTCCCCAAAAAAGGCTTCGAAGTCCAGATCAACAACACCGCACTCGGCGAAGGCACCTATCGCGAACAAAAGCGCACAGGCTCGCTCTACTCCATGCGCAACGTCCCCCAACAACTTGCCAATGATGAAGAATGGTCCCGCCTCGCCTTCTCTGTGCGCGGCAAGAACATCCAGGTCCGCGTCAACGGCCTTCTCACGGTCGACTACACAGAACCCGCCACCCCCGTCATGCCCCCCACTCAAGAAACGGGCCGCAATCTCTCGGATGGCCTCTTCGCACTCCAGTGCCACGATCCCAACTCCGTCGTCCAATTCCGCCATCTCCGTGTTCGCCCTCTTCCAGACAACGAACCCACGCCCGGCGACCTGCCTCCGGTTGACGACACCTATCGCAAGATCATCGATCTCGGCGCCAAAAATTTCCCCCTTGTCGATTGGCACGTCCACCTCAAGCCAGGCCTCGGCCTCAAAGAAGCACTCGAGCGCTCACGTCGCGACGGCATCTACTACGGCATCTCCGCCAACTGCGGCCGCCAGAGTCAATACAAGTCCGACGCCGAATTATCCGCATTCATTGATGGCGTCAAAGGCAACGCTGCCTTCGTCGGCATGCAGGCCGAAGGTGCCGATTGGCAAAAGATCTTCACCCGCCACACCACCGACCGCGTCGACTACATCTTCAACGACGGCCTCATCTGGACCGACGACAAGGGCCGTTGGACCCGCATCTATCGTCCCCAGGACATCGGCCCCATCTCCAACCCCCAGGCCTTCATCGACGAACTCATCGATCGAACCGTCCACCTGCTCACCAGCACCCCCATGGACATCCTCGCCATCCCCACTTTCCTGCCCGAATCGTTGATGAAAGACCACGCCGCCCTCTGGACCGAGCCGCGGATGCTCCGCATCATCGAAGCCGCGGTCAAACATAAGGTCGCCATCGAGATGAGCGACCGCTATCGCCTTCCATCCCTGCGCTTCCTTGAACTCGCCAAGCAAGCCGGCTGCAAATTCACCCTCGGTACGGGCAACAGCACCTCAAGCGACTTGCGCCGCTCCGAGTATGGCCTCGAAATGATCGACAAGCTGAAACTCTCCTGGCAGCACTTGTGGGTCCCTACTCGAAGGCCGATAATCTAGAGATGCGCGGATTGCTCGCCCTTCTCTTTCTCACCACCCTCAGCCTCTATTCGCAAGAAGTCACCGGCTCCATCGTCGGCAACGTCATCGACTCCGCCGCATCGCCCATCGCCGGTGCCACCGTCCGCGTCCGCTCCACCGAACGAGGCGCAGTCATCCGCGCTCTCTCAACAGACTCAAACGGCGCCTGTGTCGCCACTCTCCTCCCCATCGGCTTCTACTCCATCGAAGTCGAAGCTCCCGGCTTCAAGCGCTACACCCAATCCGGCATTGAACTCCACGTCGCCGAAAAACTCACCTTTCAGATCAAGCTTGAAGTCGGCGATCTGGCCCAACAAATCACCGTCGAAGCCGACGCCGCCCAGGTCCAACTCCAGAACGCCGCCTCCGAAGGCCTCGTCTCCGGCAAGGAAGTCCGCGAGCTCTCCCTCAACAATCGCAACTACATCCAGCTGCTCCAACTCTTGCCCGGCGTCACGTCCACCGCCACCACCGACGAACTCTACATCGGCCTCCAAAATCCCAACGGCGGCACCAACGTCATCCCCTTCTCGCTCAACGGTGGCCGCACCTCCGGCAGCGCCTACATGGTCGACGGCGCCGACAATCTCGATCGCGGCTCCAACCTCACCCTGCTGACCTTCCCCAGCGTCGACGCCATCGCCGAGTTCAAGGCCCACCGCGGCGCTTACTCGGCCGAGTTCGGCCGCGGCGCTTCCGGCCAGATCAACGTCATCACCCGCTCCGGTGCCAACAAGTTCCACGGCGGCATCTACTGGTTCAATCGCAACGACGCTTACTCCGCTAATAACTTCTTCAACAACCTGCGCAACATCCGCCGTCCACCCCTGCGTTGGAACAACGCTGGCTACACCTTCTCCGGCCCCATTGTGAAAAACAAAACTTTCTTCTTCTGGTCGCAAGAATATCGCCGCGTCATCACCTACAACACCTTCAACTCCCTCCTCCCCACCGCCGAGCTCAAGCGCGGTGAGTTCGCCCAACCCGTCTGCGTCGAGATCTCCGGCCCAACTTGCGTTCAAGTCGGTACAAGTATTCCACCATCAACCCCGTCGCCCGCGCCTACATTCAGGACATCTTCTCGAAGCTCCCCAATGGCGACCCCGGCAACTTCAACGTATTCTTCCCCATCCGCTCCATCTTCAACGCCCGCCAGGAGCTTCTCAAAATCGACCATCGCTTCTCAGAGCGCTTCAACTTCTCCATCCGCTGGATCAACGACACCATCCCCACCGAAGAACCAGGCGGCCTCTTCACTAGCAGCCCAGTCCCCCTCGTTCCGCAAACCCGCACCAACGCTCCTGGCCGCAGCGTCACCGCCCGCTTCACTCGCACCATCTCTCCCCGCTTCTATAACGAAGGCGGCTACGCCTGGTCCTACGGCGCAATCTCCAGCCGCCCCATCGGCCTCATCGGTCAGGACCAATCCCCCAATATCAAGGTCGCCAACATGCCGTTCCCCGTCACCCTCGAACGCGTTCCCTCCTTGTCGATTTCTGGCTTCAGCGGCATCACCGGCTACGGTCCCTACGAGAACTTCAACATCAACCAGAACTACTTCGATAACTTCACGGCCATCCTGGGCAAGCACACCCTCAAGACGGGCATCACCCTCAACCTTTACCGCAAGCAGGAGAACCACCTCACCGGTCTCAATGCAGGCAGCTTTAGCTTCCTCACAACGCCTCGCCCCACTGGCACCAGCATTGCCAACCAGGCTTGGGCCAACTTCCTGCTCGGCAACGTTGCCACCTTCCAGCAAGCCTCCAACGACCTCACTCCCGACCTTCGTCAAAACCAGTGGGAAGGCTACCTCCAAGACGACTGGCGCATCAAATCCAACCTCACCCTCAACCTCGGCGTCCGCTTCTCCTACTTCCCCAGCGTCGACGACAAGAACAACCTGCTCACCAACTTCGACCCCGCCAAATACGACCCCGCCAGGGCCCCGCAAATCAATCCCGTCAACGGCAACATCATTCCCAACACCGGCGATCTCCTCAACGGCATCATCATCAACAATCAGAACTCCCCATACGGCGAGCGCGTCCTCGCCAACCCGGGCGTCAAATGGGCGCCCCGCATCGGCTTCGCCTGGGATCCTTTCAAGGATCAGAAGACCGCTATCCGCGGCGGCTACGGCATCAGCTACGATTCCGTCCTCGTCGGCATCTACCAGCAAGTCGTCGGTCAGAATCCGCCCTTCGTCAACAACATCGCCATCAACAACACCCGCCTCGACAATCCCACCGCCGGCGTGGTTTCCATTTCCGCCGCACCCCGCAATCTGCGCTTCGTTCCTTCTCCCTTCCGCATCCCCTACACGCAGCAATGGAGCCTTGATGTCCAACGTCAAATGCGCCGCTTCGTAATCATGGTTGGCTACTACGGCTCCAAAGGCACTCACCTTCTCGGCCTGCAGGATCAAAACTCTCTCCGCCCCGGAGTCGCCCAACAAGCCGGCCTCCTCAACGAGAACGGCCATGTCAACTCCGCCAACCTCCCACGGCTCAATGCCCTCCGCCCCTACCGCGGCTTCCAGTACATCAATGGCGTCAACACCGATTACAACTCCAACTATCATTCCCTCCAGGTTGGGGCCCAGCGTTACTTCTCCGGCAGCTCCAGCCTTCGCATCGCCTACACCTGGTCCAAAGCCCTTACTGACAGCCCTTCCGACCGTTCCACTGCTCCACAAAACGTCTACTGCCGCGCCTGCGAATACTCTCGCGCCACTTTCGATCGAACGCACGTCTTCACGGCCAGCTACTATCACGTCCTGCCTTACTTCAGGCAATCGAAAGGCCTCGTCAAATACGCCCTCGCTGGCTGGCAGGTCTCTGGCATCACCACTCTCAACACCGGCCTTCCCCAACGAATCACCAGCGCTCTCGGCGTAGATTGGGCCGGCCTCGGCACCGTCGGCGGCTCTGCCGCCCCCATCCGTCCCGACATGGTTTCCGATCCCAACCAGGGCGCTCCCCGCGACCGCTTCCAGTTCTTCAACACCGCCAGTTTCCAAGCTGTCCCGAACGGGGAAACCCGCCTCGGCAACGCCCCCGCCACCTTCGTCATCGGCCCCGGCATCAACATCTGGAACGTATCCATGTTCAAGAACTTCCGCTGGGAAAAAGGCCGCACCGCCCAACTCCGCATCGAGAGCTTCAACACCTTCAACCACACCAACTGGGCCAGCGTCGGCACTGGCCTCGGCAACACCAATTTCGGCCAGGTCATCTCCACTCGCGACCCCCGCCGCCTACAATTCGGCCTCAAGCTCGGCTTTTAGCTTGTACTGGTACTAAAGTTGTAGTACCCTTCTCATAATCAATTCCAAATAGGAGGATTTTGAGAATGAAAAAGATCGCATTGGCCTTGTTCTCGGCCACAATGATGCTCTCAGCCGGGGGCACTCAGCTCTCTCCCGTCCCCGAACCCAGCACTTACCTCATGATGGGTGCTGGCCTCGGAGCGCTCATTTACGTCCGCAACCGATTCAACAAGAAATAGCAGTTCACCAACCCAAACGAAGGGGAGCTTTCCCCTTCGTTTGGCTTTAGCCCGCCTCCAACCCTTCCAAACACCCTCCTCGAAGCAATTTCAACACCCCAATCCAGCCCACTCAGTTTTTTCTTCGTCGCATGATCGGGCCTCCGCTCCTTTATCGCTCATCAGGTAGAGAAATTCCATGCCAACCCTACCCAACTCCCGATACAACAAGCTCACCTTTTGTCATCTCGATCCCGTTGGCGCCTCCTCCACAAACAACCCTCTGTTCATCCACCGCGCTCAATAGCACCGCATTCACCAAAGCCGCAGGACCATGCTTCTCCCTCTCATCCGAATCCTGCAGCTACATCGCAACTACCGCCTCATGTTCCGCTCCTGTTTCGACGGCGGCACTTTCTCGGATTGGCGCGAGCTGAACATCCCCAGCAAAAACCGCCAGATCCAAATGGCACTCGACACCCTTTCGCGGCAACTGGTTGGATCCTTCATTCCAACTCGCGAATTCATCCGCATCCCTGCTTATCAAACTCTTCGACAAGCCGTGATCTCCTCTTCTAACCACCGCACCAACACCCAATTTCAGTTCGCCATCATTGAGTCCCGCAGATTCAGTGTCCCTCAACAAGCCTTCCTCGTTTTCGTTTCGCCAATCGATTCCGCGGAGCAGACTTAGGCCTGACCATAACGATCCACGCTCTGCCGCTACAATCGTCTTGAGCATCCTCCATGGACTTCCAGCAGTTCCTCGGCCCCTTCACCGTAATTTCTTTTGTCCTGTTTGGCGCTCTTGAAACTTTCCAACCCCTCACAACACTCACCCTGCCATTCCTCCGCCGCTGGACATTCCACCTCGCCATTTGGATTGCCACCAGCTACTTGTTGGTCCTCGCTCTGCGAATCAGCTCTGTCAACTATGCCGCAACTACAAATCCCCTCTGCCCCGGTCTTCTGTTCTTTCTGATCGATGACTTCGCGCTCTGGCTGATTCACTTCTCGCTCCATCGCTTCGGCTGGCTCTGGCCCTGGCATTCTACTCACCACTCAGACCCCGACATGGACGCCTCCACCGGCTTCCGCTTCCACCCTGTCGAGACGATCCTCGATCAGTCCTGTCATCTGTTGCTGGTCTACTTTCTCCAACCCTCTGTCTCAGCAGTTCTCGCAACTCAGTTCATTTCGATCGCTCACAACTTCTGGGTCCACTCCAACACAAGATTCCCTCAAGGTCTCGACCGTCTTCTGAGCCTGTTCATCGTCACCCCCAGCCTCCATCGCTCCCACCACGCCCAGGATCTGCAACATCAAAACGCCAACTATGGCATCACCCTAACCCTCTGGGACCGCCTCTTCAGAACATTCAAACTTCCCGCCATCAACCCCCAGGTCGGCCTTCCCGGGATTCCTCCCAAAGACACAATGCATCCCTATTTCGCCCTCATCCAACTCCCCTGGAACGAGCGCCCCCGCCGCTAGTACTTTTCCCTCACAACCGGTACCGCAAGCTATTGGTAAGTCTCTTGTCCGGTGTAAAAACCACCACATGCACAAGACCTTATTCTCCATCGCGCTTTTTTGCATCTTCACTGTTTGCAGGCAATTCTGTTCCTACTGATACCGTTTCCGGAGTCCCTGAGCCCAGCACTTACCTGATGATGGCTGCGGGAGTCAGTGCGCTCGCCTTCGCTCGCTACCGCAAGTCAAAAAAAAAGAGTCGCGATCAAATTCAGCTCGGAAGAAATATTCCCGTCATGAAAAACCCCACTCTGGTGATCCTCGGCCTCGCCTCAACGCTCGCTGCTGGCGGCGAAACCGTTCCTGAAGTTCCCGAGCCCAGCACCTACCTGATGATGGTCGCCGGCATCGGCGCTCTCGCTCTCGCCAAGAACCGCAAGTCGAGGAAAAAGTAACTGGACAACCAGATCACAATCTTCTTGCTATTCGGCGCGGGCGTCACTGCCCTTATACTGATTCACGGTCGATTCTCAAGAAAGCTCTAGCCTTCAGCCTTCCGCTCGCGGGGCTCGCGCAATCAAGCCCCGCAGCATTTCAATCGCCGCCTTTCCCTCCATCATTCCCGCCACCGCCTGCGCAATCGGCATTTCCACCTCATGTCGTCGCGCTAGGTCCAAAGCCACAAACGTAGTCTCCACTCCCTCTGCAACCATTCGCGTATCTCCAAGCACCTCAGCAATCTTACGCCCCTTGGCCAATTCGACACCCACCCTGCGATTCCTGCTCAATTGCCCCGTGCAAGTCAAAACCAGATCTCCCAGTCCCGCCAGCCCGGCAACCGTTTCCGTCTTGCCGCCACAAGCCACCACCAGTCTTCCCATCTCCGCCAGCCCCCTTGTGATCAGAGCTGCCATCGAGTTCGACCCCAGATGCAACCCTTCCACCGCGCCTGCTGCAATTGCAATCACATTCTTCAACGCCCCCGCTAACTCCACACCCATCACATCCCCATTCGTATAGAACCTCAAGTTCCCACCAGCAAACGCCGTTTGCAACTCCTGCGCAAACAAGTCATCTTCACTCGCCAGCACCACCGCCGCCGGCTCACCCGCCGCAACTTCCCTCGCAAACGTCGGCCCCGTCAACACCGCCGGCACTCCGCCAACGCACTCCCGCACAATTTCGGACATTCGCAAAAATGTCCCTGCTTCAATCCCCTTGGTTGCGCTAATCCACCGCGCCTCCCGGCCACCGCGCTCAGCCGCTTCCCGCATCACTCCCCGCAAGTGCTTTGATGGCACGACGCTCATCATCCAGGGCGCAATCACCATCTCGTGCGACACCACAACATTCGCTGGCAGCGCAAACCCATCTAGGTACACATCGTTCACCCGCGTCGCTTCCATTCTCTCGGCAAGCTCCACGTTATGAACCCACAAGTATATGCGTTCAAACCGGCCCGCCAGCGCCAGCGCCAGCGCGGTGCCCCAACTCCCGCCACCTAATATGCTGATTACTTCTTGCGCCACTCGAACCGATTTTCCGTTCCCGCGCGCAGTCTCTCAAGATTCGAAGAGTGCCGCCACGTTATAAACAACCCAGCCACTACCGCGGCGAGCAACACTGGCCAGGCCGGATGCAGAATCAACCAAACGGCGAACGGAAACAGCATCGCCCCGCAAATCGATCCCAACGAGATGTAACGGCTATAGGCCACCGTCGCCACAAACAACACCGCGATCGCGGCAAACGGCAACGGCGTCAGATACGCAAAAGCTCCCGCAAAACTGGCCACAGCCTTGCCTCCCTTGAACCCCATAAACGGAGAGAACGCATGTCCAAACAAAACTGCCAGCGCCGCTGCTGACATCACCAACGCATTCCCTTCCGACGCCCGGTCTGCAATGTACACCGCCACCATCCCCTTGCCAATATCAAGCAGCAGCGTCAGCACCCCAGCCATTCGCCCCGTCGTCCTCAAAACATTTGTCGCCCCAATGTTTCCGCTTCCCAGCTTCGTCACGTCCTGCCCGGTCTTCCATTTCACAATCCAGGCCCCAAACGGCAGGCTCCCCATCAAGAAGCACAGCGGCACCAGCCAAAGCATCGTCGTCATCACAGCACGAATTCTCCGATCACTTGATACACCCCGCCCTCACTCTTATAAAGCAAAAACTTCGCCGCCTTGCTCTCTCCAAAATCCGCGCTCGGCAACTGCGCAATTGCCTGTCGCAGCCCGGCCAGTTCTACCGTTCCCTTCACTCTCGCCAGCGTCATGTGCGGCACGTACTCTCGTCTCTCGCTCACAACCCCAAGTTTCACAATACAGTCTTCAAGCCCCCGCTCCAGTTCATACAAAGCCTCTGGCGCTCTGACACCCGCAAACAGCACCCGCGGATGATGTGGATTCGGATACCAGCCAAACCCGCCCACTTTCACCGTCACCGGCCCCACCTTCTTCACCTCGGCCAGCGCTGCCTTCAACTCATCCAGCCGCGCTTCTTCCCACGCCCCGATAAACTTCGTCGTAATGTGAAAGTTGTCCGTCGGGCTCCACGCAAGCGGAGCCAGCGGGCGCAAGTGCTCAAACACCAGTTCCACATTCCGGCGCACAGGATATTCCAAAGCCAGCCCGGTAAATAGCCTCAGCATGTTCGGTACAATCCTAAATCGTAACTTCTTTTCGCGCCCCACAACCATCGTCGCCCGCGATTTGCTCGGCAAAGTCATCGTTCATGGCGATCTTCAAGCCACCATCTCCGAGACAGAAGCCTACCTCCCCTTCGACGATCCCGCCGCCCATGCCGCCGCTGGCCTCACCAAGCGCACCCGCGTCATCTTCGGTCCCCCTGCCCATGCCTACGTCTATCTCAACTACGGCATCCACTTCATGCTCAACATCGTCACCGAGCCCGAAGGCATCCCGGGCTGCGTCCTTATCCGCGCCGCCGGCAACCTCAAAGGGCCAGGCCGGCTCACGAAAGGCCTCGGCATCAACCTGTCCCACTACGGAGCAGACCTCACCATCGGACCAATCACCCTCCAAAATGCCCAAAACATTCCTGACGAAAATGTTGTAATCACTCCGCGCATCGGAATTCGTAAGGCCGTTGAAAAACATCTTCGCTTTTTAATCGCCTAACGCGGTTTTCTAGGCTATAATCTGAATTCCTATGGCAGAAAACGAGAAGTTCAAGGCTCTAGCCGCCACCCTCGGCGCAATCGAAAAGCAATTCGGCAAGGGCTCCATCACCCGCCTCGGCTCCAGCGAGGCCATGGTCCAGGTCCAGGCCATTCCTACTGGTTCCATCTCGCTCGACTACGCGCTCGGCATCGGCGGCCTCCCACGGGGTCGCATCATTGAAATCTTTGGCCCTGAATCTTCCGGTAAGACCACCGTCGCCCTCCAGGCCGTCGCTCAGGCCCAGAAGATGGGTGGCATTGCCGCCTTCATCGACGTTGAGCACGCCCTCGATCCGATCTACGCGAGCGCCCTGGGCGTCGATACCGAAAACCTCCTCGTCTCTCAGCCCGATTACGCCGAGCAGGCCCTTGAGATTGCCAGCACCCTCGTGCAATCCGGCTCTGTCGACATCGTTGTCGTCGACTCTGTCGCTGCTCTCGTACCCAAGGCCGAACTCGATGGCGAAATGGGCGACACCTTCGTCGGCGTCCAGGCCCGCCTCATGTCTCAGGCCATGCGCAAACTCACCGGCATCGCCTCCAAGTCCAATACCTGCTTGATCTTCATCAACCAGATCCGCGAAAAGATCGGCGTCATGTTCGGCAATCCCGAAACCACCTCCGGCGGTCGCGCCCTCAAGTTCTACTCAAGCGTCCGCCTCGACATCCGCCGCATCTCGGCCATCAAGGACGGCGAAGTCGTCTCCGGCAACCGCACCAAGGTTAAGGTCGTCAAGAACAAGGTCGCACCGCCATTCCGCGAAGCGGAGTTCGACATCCTCTATGGCCAAGGCATCAGCGTCGAGGGCGACATGATCGACATCGGTGTCGCGCAGAACATCATCGAAAAGTCCGGCAGTTGGTACTCCTACAAAGGCGAACGCATTGGCCAGGGGCGCGAAAACGCCCGCCAGTTCCTCAAGGATCATCCCGACGCTTACGCTTCGATCGACGTCGAATTGCGCCGCATTCTTGGCCTCGCTCCAGCCACCGAAGCCCCTGCTGATGCGCCTGCCAAGGCCAAAAAGTAATCCAGCACCAATAAAAATAGGCTCTCCGCGCCTCAAAACTCCTCAAAAGGCCCTTTTTAGGGCCTTTTTTTATTTTTTCTTCTTTACAACCCCGTAAAATCTGCCTTATGATGAGGGTGCGCTTGAAGCTGAAACATTTGTACCTGGAAATGTTTTGAGCAGCACAGGCATATTTACGTAACTCAAGGAGCACTTCAATGGCTGATCGCATGACGCAATCCCAGTTGATTAAAGAACTCGCCGAGAAGCTCGGCCTCACCAGCAAGCAGTCCAAGGAATTCATCACCACCTATGCCGAAATCATGGTTCGTGAAACCAAGAAGGTTGGCGAAGCCACCCTTCCTGGCATTGGCAAGCTGGTTCGTCAGGAGCGCAAGGCTCGTACCGGCCGCAACCCTGCCACCGGCGCCACCATCAAGATCCCGGCCAAGAAGGTCGTCAAATTCCGCGTCGCCAAGGCCGTCAAAGACGCCATCGTGCCGCCGAAGAAGAAGTAGTTTTAAGCGGTAAATTTTCTCAATTTACTCCCCTCCGGTAAGAGACCCTGCCTGTGACCATTAATGTCCAGGCAGGGATTTTTATTTCCCGCCCCTCAGCCCACTCACCAGCGCCACACCCAACGCGACCAGCACAAACCAGTGATGCTGCCCCGCGAAGTTTCCAGTAATCATGTGAACCCCCACACTCATCACTGGCCCCAGCAACGCCAGATGATCCGCCATCTCCCCAGCCCTCGGATGCATCGAAATGATCTGCAGAGCAAACGGCACAAAGCACGCAATCCCGGCTCCTAATAGTGCGTAGCAAATCGTCAACACTACAGCCCCGCTGCTCGTCATCGCCCCCACCACAGCCAGTAAACAAAGCACATTCCCCACCACCACGACCCGCCTCAGATCAATCGTCTCCCACTGCCCACACAGATAACGCACGCTGCCCACCACCATCCAGAACACACCCGACAACACGCCCGCAGCCACTAGCGGCGGCAACTCAACACTCCCCAATCGCATCGACTTCGCGAGCACCCCCGACCACGCCGTCGCCTGCGTAATCGTAAACACCTCAGCGCAGTAAGCCGTAAACGCCACAACGAGCGGCCCGCCTCCCGCCCGCGCCACACTCGCACTAGCTGGCATCACATCCCAATCCGGCAACTTCCCGCGCAGCCACAGCCCCGCCGGGATCCCCAGCGCCAACGCCAGGCCCGCCGCCCACATCGCATCTCCCAGCCAATGCGTCGCCATCGCATTTACGAAAAACGACTCCCCCAATCCAAACCCTGCCATCGACTCAAGCACCAGCGTCGGGTTCCCGGCGCCCATCCATTGTCGCTGCGTCGCCGTGATCGCTCGATACAGTCCCGACAGCGCAATCCGCGACGCTGCCCCCTGCATCGAATACGCGAGCAACAATGCGGGCAGCCCCTGCGCCAGCACGGGCAGCCAAACTGCGAACGCCAGCAGCACCAACCCCGTCGCCCCCGACACCTTCCATCCCTTGCGACGCAACACCACATTCACCAGCAACGCCGTCACCGCCCCGGTCGACAACACCAACCCAAACTCAGGCAGCGTCAACCCGCTCCGGCTCTGGATATAGCCATTCAAGACAGCCATCCCGCACAGATGGCCAAACAAAAACATCCCTACTGCTGTTGGTAAAAATCGCAAATTCCCAGTGTAGATGTATTAGCGTATGGAGATGCAGGATGTTTATCACTACTGGGGAGGCCAGTGGCAGAAACCACTCGGCACCGAGACAATCGAAGTCCACGATCCCGCTCTCGGTCAAACCATAGCAACTCTCAATCTCGCCACCGAACAGGAAGTCAACGCCGCCGTTGAAGCTGCCCACACTGCCTTCCAATCCTGGCGAAGGGTCCCCGTCACCGAGCGTGTCCAACCGCTCTTCCGCCTCAAGGCCATCCTCGAGCGCGACTTCGAGGCCCTCACCCGTACCATTACTCTCGAGTGCGGCAAGACCCTCGCCGAGAGCCGCGGCGAAATGCGCCGCGCCATCGAAAACGTCGAGACCGCCTGCGGCACTCCCTACCTCATCCAGTCCGCCTTCAACGAATCC
Source organism: Acidobacteriota bacterium (assembly GCA_016870995.1). Lineage (GTDB taxonomy): Bacteria > Acidobacteriota > Terriglobia > Bryobacterales > Bryobacteraceae > Bryobacter. The sequence continues at coordinate 11,644 of VFZU01000072.1, read as the reverse complement.
ATTGCCCCCGGCATTGATGAATTCTCCATCCGCCAACCCCTCGGCGTCGCCGCTCTCCTTTGCCCCTTCAACTTCCCAGGTATGATCCCCTTCTGGTTCCTGCCCTACGCCATCGCCGTCGGCTCAACAGTCGTCATCAAACCCAGCGAACGCGTCCCCCTCACCATGCAGATGCTCATGCAACTCATGCAGGAATCGGGCCTCCCGCAAGGCGTTGTCAACGTCATCAACGGCGGTCGCCACACCAGCGAACAACTCATCGCTCACCCTCTCGTAAAATCCATCAGCTTCGTCGGCTCCAGCGCAGCCGCAAGAAACGTCTACCTCCAAGCCGCCACCCACGGCAAGCGCGTCCAATGCCAGGGCGGCGCCAAGAATCCCGTCGTCATCCTGCCCGACGCCGACATCGAAACCTCCACTGCTGTCATCGCCGATTCCGCCTTCGGTTGCGCCGGCCAACGCTGCCTCGCTTCAAGCATCGCCATCCTCGTCGGCGAAGCAAACAAGCCATTCGCTGAATCCCTCCGCGATGCCGCCGCCACCCGCAAAACCGGCAACGGCTTCGACGACGTGCAAATGGGGCCAGTCATTTCAGAAGCCTCCAGGCACCGTATCGAATCCCTCCTTAACTCGGTCAACGAAAACGTCTCGATCGATGGCCGCAAGCACGACCTCGACAAAGGCTATTTCGTAAAGCCCACGATCCTCGAAAACCTCGACGACACCAACCCAATTCTCCGCACCGAAATCTTCGGCCCCGTCCTCACCCTCATCGAAAAGCCGACCATCGAAGCCGCTCTCGAATTCGTCAACTCCGGCGCTTACGGCAACATGGCCTGCCTCTTCACGCGCAGCGGCGAAGCCGCCCGACGATTCCGCACCGAAGCCGAAGTCGGCAATGTCGGCATCAACGTCGGCGTCGCTGCCCCCATGTCCTACTTCCCGTTCTCCGGCGCACGCGAAAGCTTCTTCGGTGACCTCCACGGCCAAGGCGAAGACGCCATTCGCTTTTTCACCAACGAGAAGGTCGTCGTCGAGCGTTGGCCTAAAGAATGGTCGAGAAAGTTCTAACCCATGCGCTTCGATTCCCCTCGCACGATCCTCCACGGCCAGGGCACCCGCCACGAGCTCGTCAACTTTGTCAAGCAGTCATCGAGCATCCTGATCGTCACCGATCACTACCTGCTCAAGTCTGGTCAGCTCCCACAACTCCCTAACGCCCACATCTTCGCCAACGTCCAACCCGACCCCACCGAAGCCAACGTCACCGCCGGCCTCGCCATCGCCAATGAAAACGCGATCGACACGATCGTCGCCTTCGGCGGCGGCAGCCCCATCGACTGCGCCAAGGCCATCCGTCACGCCTACAAACCCGTTCCCCTCATCGTCATCCCCACCACTGCCGGCACTGGCAGCGAAGCCACTCCCGTCATGGTCATCACCGACGAATCGGCTGGCATCAAACGCATGACACGCGACACAAGCCTCATGCCCGACATCGCCATCATCGACGCCGAACTCAGCTCCACCATGCCGCGTCCTCTCACGGCCCACGTCGGCGTCGACACGCTCACCCACGGCATCGAAGCCTTCGTTTCCAAAAAGCGTCACACTCTCTCGAACCTCCACGCCATCACCTGCATCGAGCGTTGCCACCAGCACCTCCGCCTCGCCTGGCAGGACGGCACAAACATGGCAGCCCGCGAATCGATGGCCCTCGCCGCACTCCACGGCGGCCTCGCCTTTGGCAACTCCAGCGTCGCCCTCGTTCACGGCATGTCCCGCCCCCTCGGCGCGCTCTTCCACATCCCCCACGGCCTTTCAAACGCCGTCCTCCTGCCCGAAGTCACGCGATTCTCCTACGTTGGCGACGAAACCAGATACAACGAAGTCGCCCGACTCCTGGGTATTTCGCCCACCCTCGAATCTCTCCTCGAATACCTGCAATCGCTCAACGCCGATCTTGAAGTCCCACGCCTCCGCGATTGCTGCCAGCACAAGCAGGAACGCTTCGAGCAACTCATCCCCAAGATGGCTCTCGACGCGCTCGCCTCCGGCTCTCCTGCCAACAACCCGCGCATCCCTACGGTAAGCGAGATCGAAGCCATCTATCGCGCCGCCTGGTAATAGACTGAGAGCAATGCCAATCAAACCCAAGCCACATCTCTGGCTCCTCGCCATTGGCTTCCCACTCATCGCCCTCACCGTCTTCCTGGTCCCCTTCCAGGTTCTCCAACCCGGCAAGGCCCAACATCAAGATATTCTCCTCGTCACTCTAGAGCTCAAGCGCTGGGCCCCATTGCTGGCCGCCCTCAGCGCCATCGCCAGCCTCACGCTCTCGCGTCGCATTCGCCGCTGGCCCGCCTACCTCGCCACGGTCCTAACCTTCGCCGCCGGCACCCTCAGCTTCATCAATCAATTTGAAATGATGTTCGCTCCCATCGATCAGGCCACCTTCGCCAACTCCTCCGACGCCAATCTCGATGACGATGACATGCTCCTCGCCATCAAGCTTGGCGGCGAATCTCGCGCCTACCCAGTCAGAACCCTCGCCTACCATCACCTCATCAACGACACAGCTGGCAACGTACCCATCCTAGCCACCTATTGAACGCTCTGTCACACCGGTCTGGTGTGGGGCAGGGAAGTCGACGGCCAGGTTCTCACCTTCCGCCTTGCGGGCATCAACAACCAGAACTTCCTCATGCGCGACGAGCAAACCGGCTCTTACTGGCAACAGATCTCCGGCCGCGCGATCTCAGGCCCGCTCAGAGGAAAGCAACTCGCCATGATCCATTGGGACGAGCTCAGCTTCGCCACCTGGCAAGACGAAAATCCCACCGGCAAAGTCCTTATGCCTGTCGGCAAATACTCCGCCAAATACGCCGCGAAAGATTGGGAGCAAAAGATGGCCCGGCGCCCTTCCATCATGGACACCAAAGATCTCCCACCCCGCGAGCTCATCGTCGGCGTCGAGATCAATGGCGATTCCCGCGCCTATCTCCACTCGCATCTTCTAACGCACAAGCTGGTTCAAGATCGCGTTGGTGGACGGCCGATCATCCTCGTCACCAACCTCGACAACAAATCCATCCGCGCCTTCCTCGCCGAACTTCCCGGCTCAACGGAAGTCCCGGACTTCTATCGCAACGAGCAACTCGGCGGCGGCCTTCTTCGCGACAGCATCACGGGAGGCGAATGGAACTTCCTCGGCTGCGCCGTCTCCGGCTCACTTGAGGGAAAGTGCCTCGCCCCCATCCGCATCGTCAAAGACTACTGGTTCGACTGGCAGCTCTACCACCCTTCAACCAGAATCTCTCGCAACTAGAACCGCACTCTAGCTCCCAGCTGAATGTTGCGTGGGAAGTTAAACTGCGCCACCGGCACGATTCCGAACTGTGTATTGTTCGGGTCCGTATTGGGTCCCTGCAGGATCGGTGTGTTGAAGGCATTAAACGCCTCTCCCCGAATCTCCATCGAGATCCGTTCCGAGAATCGAACCTTCTTGGCGATTGCCAGATTGAACTGCACCGCCGTCGGATCTGTAATGTTCCCATGCCGCGCCGTCAGTTGACGGAACGTGAAGGGTGCCCGCTGCGTGTAGCAGGATCGCGTGTTGTTGAACCACGCAGTCTGCGACTGATTTGGGTTCTGGTAATCCGCGCACGAGAAGTCCCATGCCGTGTTCAAACCCGTCGGCACACCGGAATTCCAGTCCATCATCATGTTCGTATTCCAGCCGCCAACCAATAGATCCATCAATCGGCTCATATTCCCGCCAACCGCGCGGCCCCTTCCAATCGGCACCTCATACACCACCGCCATCGTCATCTGCTGCCGCACATCGATATCCGTCAGCTGATTGCCGAAATTCTGGAATCTCTTGAAATCAAATGCGAATTCCTCGCGCAAAAAGTTCTCAAGCTGCTTCGACCACGTATAGTTCAACACGTATGTGAAGCCCGCCAGTCTGCTTCCAGGCAGCATTCGCTTCTCAAGCTTCGCTTGAAATCCGTGATACCAGGTCTTGCGCCACGGATTCGTGAATTGCTGGATCCCGGTGAACTGCGGCACTCTGCGGAACAAATCGAACCGGGCAATATCAGGCGATGCGCCCAGTCCGGTATTCGTTGGCAACACACCAAAGAAAGGGTTCGGAACGCGCGATTGCCAGAACGTTGGGTTCGCCTGCGCTGCCGCATACGTATCCTCTCCCGGCCTCGATAGCTGTATCGTTAGCGGCTCTTTATTCGTCTGGCTCCCGATGTACGATACATCCACCACAAAGCCAAGTGGCAGTTGATGTTCAAGTCCAAAGGACCATTGAAACGTCCTCGGGATCACACGTTGCCGGCCGTCAAAATTCGCATCGCGCCCGATGTTCGTAAGGATGCCGAGGCTCGATCCCGACGGGGCCACAATCCCATCCGGGAACGGCTCCTCGAGAGAGTATCGTCCCGTTAGTCCAGCAGATGGTGTCAATCCCGCGTTTAACGAATTGATGTAGGGCGTCGATTGAGAGAACCCACTCGTCAGCCCGTCCTGTGTCGCTGTTCGGTGAAAGATCCCGAATCCCGTTCGGATCACGGTCGCATTCAAAACACGATATGCCACTCCGATCCTGGGTTGGATGTTGGACCAATCGAATTCATAAGCTCTGCGCGGACTGCCTCCAACACCTGCGAAAATCGGTCCTCCCAGCAGCGCCTGCGGTGCTCGTGGAAAACTCGGATCCGCCGCTGCCCGCTGATTCCAATTCGCCAGCACCGCGTCCGACACTGGGCTCTTCGTCGTAAAGTCAAAACCGGCCCACACCCGGTTATGCAATTCCGTGAAAGGAAATTGCACGTCGTAGCGCAATCCCAGATTCAGCGTCAGCCGGTTGTTCACCTTCCAATCGTCTTGGAAGAACCACGCGAGGTAAGGCTCCCGCCGGAAGAACGTATCGTTGAAGTTGATGGAGCCGGAGTTCGGCGTTCCCAGCAACAGCGATGCGATCGACGAGCCGTCAAACGCATTCTGCCGCCGTCCCGAATACTGCCTCGTCCACCCATCGTTGAAGTTGAATAACCCCGTCGGCCTTCCAGAGGCCGCGTTAGCCCGTAACAGCCTTGCTCCTTCAAATCCATATTTCAAACTATGTCGCCCCGACGTCTGCGCCATGCTGATCTGCAGGTTCCCCTGCTGCCGGTTGCTGTAGTTGCGGAACTGGTTTCCAATCACCGTGTTGAACGTGTCCAGTTCAAACCTCGGTGCCAGCCGCGATGGGAATGTCCCTACCTGCGGCAACGATTTGATCCCCAACTTATCCAGAGTAAAGGTGGAATCAGACACATCGGGGAAGTTCTGCTCAAATCGGTTGAACGATCCTTGCACCGTCAGCAGCCGCGTCGGCGACATCACTCGCTGCCAGTTGGCAATGTAGTTTTGATCTCGCCGCACCGTGCCCGGCATGTTCCCCGTCGACAATGGCGCTGGCAATCCATTCTGGTCTCGGAACTCCGATCCATCCTGAAACGTGAACACAAAGTTGAATCGGTTGTTATCGTTGATCACACGGTCATACCGCGCCATCGGCTGCTCATAACGGTACTTACCCAATTGGTCCGGCCTTAGGAAATTTTGATTCAACGGGTTCGGGCCAACAAAATTCTCCTGCGGATACAGCCTCAGAAGGTTCCGCGCCACGGGCGAGATCCGGCTCGCCGGGATCACGTTGTTCGGAAACTGCTGCCTCACAAACACTCCGCCCGTGATGCAGTTCAACGCCGCAGTGCAAGCTTGCGACGTCATCGGATCATACACGCGCACGCCCAATTGCGTGAACCCGCTTCCATCACGCATCACACTCGGTGGAATCGACGACACCACCGGAAAAGGCGTTCTCTCCTGCCATCCTTCAAACGAGAAAAATACAAAGTCCTTATTCTTCCGGATCGGGCCACCAATGATCCCGCCATACTGATGCTGGTTTCGGAACCCACGCCGTTGTCCCGCCGCATTATTCTGTCGCGCATTCGCATCGAGAATCCGGTTCCGCCAGAACTCGAACACCGATCCATGCCACTCATTCGTCCCCGCCTTCAGCGTTGTGTTCACGTGCCCGCCACCGGAGCGTCCAAACTGGGAATCGTACGTATTCACCATCACCTTGAACTCTTGAATCGCCTCCACGTTTGGCGCAAGGTTAAACGTCCCATTCGTGGAAATCGGCGCACCATTCAGCAAAAACTGATTTGTCCCCGTCCGGCCCCCATTCATCGTGAAGCTCCCGTTCACATCCCATCCGCGCGTCCCCGAGAACCCAGACGACCCAAACTGCCTCTGCGTGAACCTCACCCCCGGCACGAGATTCATCAACATGTACGATTGCCGCCCATTCAGCGGAATCTCGGTCATCTTGATCGGATCGATCACCAATCCTCGCGACGCTGTCGCCGTGTTGATCAACTCCTGCTGCCCAACCACGATCACTTCCTGGCTCACTTGCCCGATCTCAAGATTCAAATTCAAGTTCAGCTTGTCGCCGGTCAGCAGCGTGATCTCATTGCGCCGCAACACGCTGAATCCCGAAGCGGTGACGACCACGTTGTAAACCCCTGGATCCAATGCGGTGATCGTGTAGAACCCTGTTTCGTTGGTTACTGTCTCGCGGCTCACCCCCGTGTCCTTCTTCGTCACCTTGACCGTCGCTTTGGGAATCGAAGCCCCACCCGGATCCATCACTTGTCCCAGGATCGTGGCCCGGTAATCCTGACCAAACCCTGTCACCACACTCAACAAAAAAAGCACAACGATGCGATTCATAACTTGTTCCCTGAGTAAAGTTTGAGCAAAAACTTCGTCGATCATATCAACATCAAATTGGCGGCTCAAGGTCTGTTCGTCTCTGCTCCGAAGGTGTACTGTGAAAGGGAAAGGTGTTGCCATGAGGCTTCTCATTCTCGGTGCCTCCGGCACCATCGGCAAATTCCTCTTGCCACAAGCGCAGCTTCTGGGCCATGAAGTCACAGTCCTCGTCCGCGACCCCAGCAAGTTAAAGTACAAACCCACCCGGGTGATCGTCGGCGATGCCCTCGATCCCGTTGCAATCGACAAAGCCCTCGAAGGTCAACAAGCCGTCATCTACGCTCTCGGGACCCTCTCCCAGCCCGCCTTCTTCTCCACCTCGACACAACTCCTCATCGAAGCCATGCGCCGCCACAATGTCCCTCGCCTCATCGCTATCACCGGCATCGGCGCGGGCGATAGCAAAGGCCACGGCAGCGTTTACGACAATATCATCTATCCGCTTTTCACGGAGAAGATCTACGCTGACAAAGACATTCAGCAACGCCTCATCCGCGAGAGCAATCTCGAATGGGTCATTGTCCGCCCCGCCTCCTTCACCAACGGTCCTCTCGGCGACCGCCTCCGCGCCACCGATCAGCTCGAAGGCGTTACGATCTCATCCATCTCGCGCCAAGACGTCGCTGCCTTCACCCTCGATCAACTCACCAGCAACCGCTGGCTACATAGAACCCCTCTCGTCGGCTACTAATGCAAACCACATTTCTCTTCTTCCTCCTCGCTCAATCCCTCTTTAACGGCAAGAACCTCGACGGCTGGATGTGGTCTCACGATCCCAACCCGCCACAACCCTCCTGGGCCGCTCGCAACGGCACTCTCATCACCACCCCCGGAGAAGGTAAAGAGGTCTACCTCATCACCAGGCAAGCCTTCGAAGATTTCGATCTCACCTTGGAATGGCGCGCCTCTCCCGGCGCCAACTCCGGCATCAAATACCGCATCCAGTCTTACGGCGAATCAAGCCGCCGCCTCGAGCCCACCGGCCTCGAATACCAGATCACCGACGACCTCGCCAATCCCGATTCCCTCTCCACGCCGCGCCACTCCGCCGGTGCTCTTTACGACTACATCGCCCCCACTAAATCGAAGCCCGCCACGCCCAACACCTGGCACACCTCTCGCATTCTCGCCCGCGGCCTCCACATCGAACACTGGCTCGACGGCGAACGCGTCATCAATACCGACCTCGACTCCACCGAAGCTGAACAATCCTTCAATCTCAGCCCCCGCAAATCGAGACACATGCTCCGCAAGCAAGAGAAACGCTCCTCTCCGATCGCCCTCCAGATCCACGACGGCACCGTCGAATTTCGCAATCTCCAGATCAAACCGCTAAAATAAAAACAGATGCCCATTTACGAGTACCGCTGCGAATCCTGCCACACTGCCTTTGAAAAGCTCCGCCCCATGCGCGAAGCCGAGCAGCCCACAGACTGCCCACGTTGCGGCAACACCGTAGCCAAGAAAGAACTCTCGGTCTGCTGCATGTCCATTGCTGGCGGCGGTGGCGGCAACTCGATGCCTGCCGGCTGTGGCCCCGGCGGCCGCTTCACTTGAGCGCGCTAACGCTCCGGGCCCGTGCGGTCCGATAAAATTTAGGCCATGCGCAAGCTGGCTCTCCTCTTTCTACCCACCCTCCTGTTAGCCCAAGGCACCCTCGCCGACTACCAGCGCTATCTCACGTTTTCAGAGCGCAATCGCGAAGCCCTCGGCTCCGCCACGCCGATCCATAAGCTCCCCCGCTATTGGTACCGCCAGGCCGGCACTTTCTACGTCATCGACGCCGCCACTGCCAAGTCCACCCCCGCGTTCGACCACACTAAACTCGCCGCCGCCCTCTCCAAAGCCACCAACACCGACATCAAGCCCGACCGTGTCCCCTTCCCAACCATCAACTTCACCAGCGACAACACCTCCGTCGAAGTGGTAGCCAATCAAGCCCGCTACCGGATTCATCTCGAGACCTACAACGTCCAAAAACTCAACGCCGTCCCTCGCTACCCTGTCGCCCTCGCCGGCCCCACCATCCAGGGCCTCGCCACTCCCCTTAAGTCTCCCGACAACAAATTCGAAGCCTTCATCCGCAATCACAACGTCTGGCTCAAGCAGCCAGGACAAGCTGACACCCCACTCAGCTTCGACGGCTCCGAAGGCAACCCATACAGAATCACTTTCGCCGCCTGGTCTCCAGACTCGACCAAGCTCGTCGCCTACCGCCTCCGCCTCGGCCAACACCGCCAACTCACCTACATCGAATCCTCTCCCACTGATCAAGTCCAACCCAAGTACAAGCAAGTCGAATACGCCAAGCCCGGCGACACCCTCGACATCCCTCAACCCGTCCTCTTCGATGCCATCAATCGCAAGCAACATTCGATCGACAACACCCTCTTCGCAAACCCCTACTTCATCCGGAATCTCCAGTGGCGGAAGGACTCCCGCGCCTTCACCTTCGAATACAACCAGCGCGGCCACCAGACCTACCGCCTCATCGAAGTCAACGCATCCACCGCCAAGCCCCGCCTCTTGATCGACGAGCAATCAAACACTTTCTTCTGCTACTACTCGAAGTACTTCCTCCACCACGTCGACGACGGTAACGAACACATCTGGATGAGCGAGCGTGACGGCTTCAACCACCTCTACCTCTACGACGGCAAAACCGGCCAGCCCAGGCAGCAGATCACCAAAGGCAATTGGGTCGTCCGCGAAGTCGCCAAGGTCGACGATAAGACCCGCACCATCTGGTTCGCCGCCAGTGGCATGCACCCCGGCAAAGATCCCTACTACCTCCACTGGTTCCGCATCAACTTCGACGGCACCAACCTCACCCCCATCACCAACAACCCCGATCTCAACCACAGCCTCGCCCTTGCCGACGACACCCAGAGCTTCGTCGACACCACCTCAAGCCCCACCACTCCACCCGTCATGACGCTCTACAAAGGCAAAGACCAATTCACCATCGCCACACAAACCGCTCCCAAAGACTTCACAGCCCCCGAACCCTTCACCGCCAAAGGCCGCGACAACGCGACCGACATTTGGGGCCTTATCTTCCGCCCCTCCAACTTCAACCCCAACATTAAGTACCCCATCCTCGAATACATTTACGCCGGCCCCCACGATTCCTTCGTCCCCAAGACCTTCAGCGCCGCCAGCCCCATGCAAGCCATGGCCGAACTCGGCTTCATCGTCGTTCAGATGGACGGTATGGGCACCTCCAATCGCTCCAAGGCTTTCCACGATGTCGCATGGCGCAACATCGCCGACGCCGGCTTCCCAGACCGCATCCTCTGGCACAAAGCCGTCGCCGCCAAGTACAACTACTATGACCTCACACGCATCGGCATCTACGGCCACTCCGCCGGCGGTCAGAACTCCCTCGGCGCACTCCTCTTCCATCCTGATTTCTATAAAGCTGCCGTCTCCTCCGCCGGCTGCCACGACAACCGCATGGACAAGATCTCCTGGAACGAGCAATGGATGGGCTGGCCCGTCGGCCCCGAGTACACGGCGTCATCCAACGTCGAGCATGCCCACAAACTCAAAGGCAAGCTCCTCCTCGCCGTCGGCGAACTCGACACCAACGTTGACCCGGCTTCGACAATGCAAGTCGTCAACGCCCTCATCAAAGCCAACAAGATTTTCGACCTGTTATTCCTCCCCGGCCAGAACCACGGCGGCTGGGGCGACTACTGGGACCGCAAGCGCGCCGACTTCTTCGTCCGCGAACTCCTCGCCATCACCCCACCAGATTGGAACCAACTCAACCCCACCCCACCGTCGTCGGCCCCCTGAGTCGCTCCATCAAAGCTCACAAAACAACCTTGAGTCCCAGGTACTTCACAAACGCATCGAAATCCCGGTCGCTGTGTAGCAAATCAAATCCACTCTCGATGCAAAAGGTCGCAATCAGGGTGTCGATCGTCTTTCGAACCGTTACGCCATGTCCTCGCAAGCGGCGGTAGTTCTTTGCTGCTTGTATCGCTCTATCCCGACCGCCGATTTCCACGATCTCTAGTGTCGTCAGCAGCCTCTTCGCCACCTTGAAATCTTGATCGCTCTCGAATCCCTGCAGAACCTCGGCAAGAATGAGATCACCGATGGCCAATGGTTCGCGGCCCAAGAGCCGATCCAAATGATCTGTCTGTGCCGTGACTGTTCCCCTGAAGTAATCGACCCAAACACTCGAATCGACCAGGATCACCGATCCGTCCTCATCTTCTCGAGGTCACCAGTCCACACCAACTTGCCGCGAACCTTTCGGATCTCCTCCTGGCGCTTGAGACGCAGCAACGTTCGAAGACCCTCTTCCACGGCTTCACGTTTCGTCTTGATGCCAGTGGCCCGCAGCGCATCTCGCATCAGCTTGTCGTCAATCACGATGTTGGTTCTCATGATGTGTATAGTCTAATGACAGTGTACACATCATTCTTGCGCGATCTGATCCCGATTCAGACCTTCTACAGTAAGAACAGCCATCTTCAATGATCTTCCGGCAACTAGGCTTCCACTCACTGCCACCTGAATCGCCAGGCTCCTCGCCTCAGAAGCGCCTACTCCCCCGCAACGCCTCCGCCGGCGCAATCCCCATCGCCTTCTTCGCCGGTGCCACACTCGCTCCCACTCCATTCAACCCCACCACCACCGCCGTTGCCAACCCAACGAACCCATCCCTGCTACTCACGCCATACAACACCCCCGCAGCCATCTCCAGCAACCCCACCCCCATCGCCACGCCACCCACCAGCCCCAATCCAATCGGCCCCACCGCATCTCTCACCACCAGCCA
>VFZU01000071.1 GCA_016870995.1 Acidobacteriota bacterium | reverse complement strand
CGTCCTGGCCCATCACTGCCTTCCAGTCCGCTTTTGCGCTATTCTGCTTTCGGGTCATCTGCCTTTCCTCTTTCTCCGCCGCTAACGGATTTGTGAAAGGTTTAGCATGACCCATTTCCTTTTTGCAGAACTCTTAATACTTAACCAGATGGGTTGGGCGGTGTTGTGTTCGCGCAAAGGTAATTCGACGTTGTTGGTGTTTCGCAGCGATACGGACGGCGTGCCATATGAATCGGATTTTCTCGAGAGATTTGGGCTCAGAACTCGGCGACGATCCTCGGGTACCAACAGGATTCCGGGGGCCCGAAGTCCCCGCCAATGGACCATCAGGGGATTGAAGATGCGTTTCTCGAAAAAGCATCTGTGGTTTGGTATTTCCATGGGGGAAAGTGGATGAAATTCCGGGGGGCCGATTAAGATCGATCGAACTCATGGAAGTGTCGCTCGTGCTTTCGAGGACAATCGACTAAATTGATGTCGATAAGCTAATCGCGGCCACGTTGCTGCCAGTGGGTTTCGGCGACGGAGCCATCGGCGTTGATGGTGAGCGTGACGACGAGAAGGCTGTTGCCGTGCGGGATGCGGGGAAGGTCGAGGGATTTCCAGATGTAGAGGTGGCGGCCGGAGGTGCCTTCGACGATTTCAGTGGGGGGGCCGAAGACCTGTTCGGCTTCCCAGGCCATCTTGCCAGGGAGTTGGCTGAGCTCGCTGCCAATCGCGTTGGCCCGGCGCTGGGTGCGGCGATTGCTCAGGAATTCCCGCAGGATCGAATAACAGCAGAGGAGCGTTACCGAGAGGATCAGCAGTATGACTTCCCAAAGCATGGCGCTGTATGAAAAGATAGACTCCAACTCCATTATGCGGTATCTTTTTTTCGTTTCGACCCTGGCTGTTTATGCACAAGGTAGTTTTAATGGCCAGTTTGAAAAGACAGTGAATTTGAAGGCTGGGGAGGTGGTGGAGGTCTCGGCGGGGTTGCCGGCTCCTTCTCGATTGCCAGCGAATGCGCGGATCGCAGTTGAATTTGGGGGAATGCGCAAGGTGGTGCATGCGCTCGATCCGGATTTCTTTACCTACTATCGGGCTCCGAAGGATGGGGTGTACCGGTTGACGGCGAAGGCTGTTGAAGATGAGGAACCGATCTTCAATTTGCCGCGGTGGAGAGAGATTGGCAGTGTCGGTTTGTTGAAGCCCTATCCGAAGGTGACGAAGTGGCCGGCGGGTTTGAGTGTGGAGTGGAGGGCAGCGATTGAAAAAGTGGTGCTGGGGAAAACAGCGCGGGGGATGACACTCGAGGTCGAGCCGAACAACTCGATCGGCGAGGCGCAGCTGATCCAGTTGAATGCGAACGGTAATTTTCACATTGTGGGCAGCTCAGATGACCTTGAATACTTCGACAACGGCGAGGCAACCAAGGGCAAGGGGGATGATTACTTCCGGATCGAATTCAGCGGGACCACGCCGAAGTTGTTCACGGCGAATTTGATGTTGCCGGACCCGTTTGTGGTGGCTCGGCTTCGCGTGTTTACGGCGGATGGCAAGGAGTACAAAGACGGGCAAAATGCAAATGAGCGGGTACATCAACAACTTGAGGAACATCGCACGGCGATCACACGGCGGCTCATGCCAGGTGGTGTTTATTTTCTAGCAGTGGAATCGAATTCGCCTGGCTATGAAGTGGAGTTGCGGGTGCGGGATCTGGCTCCTTACAAGGATCCGCGGCAAGCAGTGCAACAGGCCATGTATGACCACATGACGCAGGTGCATGCCTGGTTGCTGAACCGGCCACGAGGAGCGTCGGTGGACCGGAGGATTCGGGACACGGGGTCGTTGCTGGGGACGATTTGTATGAGCTGCCATACGCAGTCGAGTATCTGGGGGCCGGCGGTGCCGATGCTGAATGGATATCCGATGGAGACGACGCACAACTTGCGGCAGTTGATCAATACGATGTATGAGTGTTTGCGGCCGACCAACGTGCTGGCCGAAGCAGCGAACAATACGAGCCTTGCGCCACTGGATCTGGGCGATGGGCCAGCGGGGACGCGGGCGGCTGGGTTCAATCTGGTGATGGCCGAACAGCTAACGAACCCGAAGCGTCTGCATTCGGCGCAGCAGATTCGAACGGCGAACTTTATGTTGCAATCGGCAGACCCGAGCGGGATCAACGCAGCCGGGCCGGGATCGAATTATGGGCAGGCGGTGGTGTATCGATTTGCCGGGACGATTCTGGAGAGGGCGTGGCGCGACACGAAGAATCCTAAGTATCTTGAAGCGCTTGAAGAGAAGGCTGTGAAGCTGCTCGACTTGAAGCCGCGATATACGGATGACCCGGCGAACAGAGTGGAGTTCTTCCGGAAGATCTTCCCGATGGCGGGGCATAAACTGGAGCCGCGAATTCTAGAGAAGTTGCGAGCCGATGAATTGAGCTTGCGCGGATCGCAGCGGAAAGAGGGTTGTTGGGGGTTTGATGCCAAGGGTGAATGCGAACCTGCTCCGACGGCGCTGGCGCTAACCGCGCTGGGAGCGCTCGGATTCGATGACCGGGATTCGGCAGTAGCTCGCGGGGTGGCGTGGTTGTTATCGCAGCAGGACCCGTATGGGCGTTGGAACAAGAGCGCGTTGACGGGATTTGTGACGACGGCCTATGTGGAGCATGCGCTGGCGCGGCTTTATCCGATGAAAGCTGTTTCGCCGAGTCGAGCTGATTTTGAAGGCCGAGCCGGTGAAAGTGTATTGGATACTCTGGCGCGTTTTCGGGCGATGGCTCAGTTGGGGCTGAAGTCTGAAGACCGTCAATACCTTGGGTTGGTTTTGGAAGGCACGAAGCATCCAGTGGCAGCGGTGCGTTACTTCGCACAGATTGCATTGGGCGCTCTGCGGGATGACCGTGGGGTGACCATGCAGTTAGCGGCTGCCGGGGACTCGTCGAAGATGGTCCGTGAGGCGGCGCGCTGGGGCTTGCGTCAGACGCTGCTCGATGATCGAGGCTGGGATTATGTCTTTGATCTGGCCGCGAATGGCGACGATTTGACTCGCGAGACGATTGCGGGAGCGCTTGTGATGCGAGCCGATGCGGTGATGAGCCGGTCGAGTGTTGGGTTTGATCGATTGACTTCTCATCTCGACAGGATGATGAACCGGGATGCCTCACCAGCAGTGAGAGCTTGGGCCGGAAGAGCGGCCTGGAATTGGTGGATCTACAATCCGCCGGTAAGAAAGGCCGTGAATGCCGCAGTGATAAAAGCGCTCGAGCGGGATGAGCCGAGTGTGCTGGCCGAGAACTCTTTGCGATATCAGCTGGAAGCTCTCTTTATTGCCAATGGGCAGCGCGCGAACCCAAGCAAAGAGCATCAGTATCTGGAGCTGAGCGAGTTGTTCGAGGCCGTGTCAAAACGGCTCGATGCGCAGGTGCCGCAAGTGATGGTGGATCGGTTGACCGCAATCGCGGCGACTTACTACAGCCAGGCTGGTGGAGACGGCGGGCCCGGGCAGATGGGCTACATCACTGAGAATTCCGCACCAATGATGGGTAAAGCCGTGTTGGCCTTCTGGAAAGGGGCTGAGGCCGAGAAGAGTGCCTTCAAGATGAAGTTGGCGATCGAGGCATCAGCAAATATCATTTACGATCCACTGCAAAAGAAGCTGCTCGACTATGCATCGAGCGGGCCAGAGGATTTGCGCACCCTTGCTTCGACATCGCTCGCCGACCCGCGATTGATCAGTTTGCCAGGAACACAGGAATTCGTTGAGCCATTGATGGAACAGTTTCAACGCGGCTCTCATGAGCCGGAGCGGCGGGCCGAACTGGTGGGACCGATTGTGAAGTTATTCCAGCGGGCAAGGTGGAACCTACCCAAGACGGAAGAGCAGCAGCGGATTTTCTACAAGATCCTGGTTCCGACCTGGGCCGCTGAGCGCGGCAAGCTCGAAGAAAATACGCGGCAATTGTTGCAGATGGAGAAAGATCCTGTGGATTGGTATGTCTCGCAGCAGATCGCGAGCATTCTCCATAACAACCCGGATTTGCAAACGCCGATGTTGCTGGCCTACTATCCGAAGTCGTTCGATACGCCGATGCAGGAGCGGCTTTGGGTGCCAGCGGTGAAGTGGATGTTGCGGTTTGGTCAGGAGGTGCCGGAAATCGGGGCCGAGCAGCAGTTGCCGAAGGAATTCGCCGCGGCGCGCGATCAATCGATTGATTTGTTTCTGAAGGCGATCGATGGCAAATCGGACGGGCGAACCCGTCGTGCCGCGCTAAGCCTGGCTGGGGATCCGATCGTAAGAAAGCATCCAAAGATTGCACCCGTACTGGCCAAGGCAAGCCCGCAGTATTTCGAGAAGGAGCCTGCTGACATTGAGAAGATGAGCCCGGCTTGGAAGAAGAATTGGGAGTACTTCCGGGATTGGGTCGCCCCAGAGATGACGAAGCCGAATCGCGAAGACCAGATGAGCTGCCTCGGTTGCCACGGAGTGCCTGGACGCGTGCCTTCGATGGAACTGAACAAGGACGACGATTTGGGCTACGTGAAAATGCAAGGCCTGTACGGGAATTACAAGGCTTTGCTTGAGCGCGTGAATGAGTCGGCGGTAGATCAATCGAAGATCTTGCGTAAGCCTCTCAATGTGCAAAGTGGGAAGGAAGATGGGCATCAGGGTGGCCGTCGATTTAATCCGAACGATCAGGCCTATAAGATTCTCGAACTTTGGGCCAAGGATGCTGCGCGGTTAAAGGCGGGTAAATGAATATGTACCAAGCCGAGTTGACGGGTGTGCTGGGAACTCCGGTTGCTGAGAACCCGACCGGAGTGATGCAGGAGGCTGCGTTTGCAGCACTGGGATTGAACTGGCGGTACCTGACGATCGAGGTGCAGCCAGAGGATCTCGGCAAAGCGATGGATGGGGTGAGGGCAATGGGTTTCCAAGGGTTGAATCTAACCATCCCGCACAAGGTGGCTGTGATTCCTTTTCTCGACAAATTGAGTCGAGAGGCGGAGTTGATTGGGGCAGTGAACACCGTGAGGCGAGAAGGGAAGTTGTTGATCGGGGAGAACACTGATGGTAGAGGCTTTCTCAGGGGCCTGCGGGAAGATGCCGGTGTGGACCCTCGCGGCCTGAATGCAGTTTTAATGGGGGCTGGAGGTGCGGCGAGGGCCATCGCGACCGAATTGATTCTGGCTGGACTCGAACAGTTGACCGTAGTGAATCGTAGTGTGGATCGCGGTCAAAAGCTGGTAGAGGAATTGGTGGAAAAGACTGGGGCAAGAGTGCGCTTTGTGGAGTGGCCGTCACCCTGTCTCGAGATCGGGCCAGAGGTGAACCTGCTCGTGAACGCAACGAGTGTAGGTCTATACCCGAACGTGGAAGCAATGCCCGCGGTGGAATTACGGGGAGCATCGAAGGACATCGTAGTTTGCGACGCAGTCTTTAACCCGGCCGAGACGATGTTGCTGCGTCTTGCTCGGGCCTATGGGTTGAAGACGCTGGATGGGCTTTCGATGCTCGTGTTTCAGGGGGTAATTGGCTTTGAAATTTGGACAGGAAAGGCGGCGCCCGAGAAAGTGATGAAAGCGGCATTGCTCAAGGAAATGACCTGATAGACTAAGGCTTATGCAGGGCAATCCAGAAGTTTTAAATCATTTGCAAGAAGTACTGCGGGGCGAGTTGACGGCGATCAGCCAGTACTTCCTCCATGCCGAAATGCTGGAGAATTGGGGCTACCTAGGTTTGGGGAAGTACACCAAAATGGAAGCAATTGGGGAAATGAAGCATGCCGAGGCCGTGCTGGAACGGATGCTTTTTCTCGATGGCAATCCGAACATGCAGGAGTTGTATAAGCTCCGCATCGGCCAGAACGTGAAGCAGATTCACGAGAACGATCTTGCACTGGAGTATGAAGCTGTGGCTCGGCTTAATGCCGCAATTGCCTCGGCCGTTGCAGCGGGTGATAACGGAACTCGCGAGCTGTTTGAGCGAATTCTGAAGGACGAAGAAGAACATGTCGATTTCATCGAAGCTCAGTTGACGATGATCGAACAGATGGGCTTGCCGAACTACCTTGTGGTGCAGGTCGAAAAAGAAAACGCCTAGTCTTCAGAACGGCGGCGGAACGATACACTGATACGTATGCGTACCGCCGTTTTGTTTTTTGTTTTTGTGCTGTGTGTTGCGGCCCAGCGTCCTTTCGGAGGTGCCATTGAAACGAAACAGGCGCTCGATAAACTGACCGTGGTGGGGAGCGCGCTGATGATCGCGGCGCATCCTGATGATGAAAATACTGCGGTGATCGCGTATTTGGCCCGGGGCAAGAAGGTCAGGACGGCATATCTGTCGTTGAATCGGGGCGAGGGTGGTCAGAATCTGATTGGATCTGAGCAGGGTGTCGAGATTGGGGTGATTCGCACTCAGGAGTTGCTGGCGGCGCGGAGGATTGACGGGGGTGAGCAGTTCTTTACCCGGATGATTGATTTCGGCTTCTCGAAGACGGTTAAGGAAACCCTGGAGAAGTGGGGGCGCGAGAATGTCCTGCGGGATATGGTTTGGGTGATCCGGAAGTACCGTCCTGATGTGATCATTCGCCGTTTCTCAGGGACCCCCGAAGACGGGCATGGTCATCATCAGACCTCTGCCTTGCTTGCGGATGAGGCCTTTGCGGCTGCTGCGGATCCCACAAAATTCCTGGAACAATTGAAGTTTGTAGAACCATGGCAGGCCAAACGGATCGTGTGGAATTCGTTTGGATCGATGCGGCAGATCGAGGCGGCCCCTGAACAAAAGGTGGATCGGGTTGCTATGGATGTGGGGCAATACGATAGCTACCTTGGCTACAGCTACGGCGAAGTGGCGGGCTGGAGCCGGAGCCAGCACAAGAGCCAGGCAATGGGCGCTGCCGAGCGTAAGGGCTCTCAGGTGAACTACTTCACGCTCATCAAGGGCGACAAGCCAGAAAAGGATCTATTTGACGGGATCGACACTACATGGAATCGAGTTCCGGATGGAGCCCGTGTGGGTGAGTTGCTGGGGAAGGCTGCAAAAGAATTTGACGGGTCAAAGCCTGCAGCAGTATTACCGCATCTGACTGAAGCCTGCAGGTTGTTGGCTGGACGAACGGATCATTACAGTGTTCTGAAACGCAAAGACCTTGACGAGGCGATTGCCATGGTTGCGGGCCTGTGGGTGGAATTGCAGGCTGACAAGTACATTGCGGTGCAAGGAACCACGGCGAAGATCAAGCTGGCTGCGATTCAACGCGGTGGCGTGAAGGCTTCGATCGAAGGTGTGGCGTTTTCTGGAGTTGGCGGGGTGGCCGATGTCACGCCATCCATGAAGCTTGGCAACAATGCGCCCGTGTCGGTGCCGCTCGATTGGAAGGTAGCTGTCGATGCACCTCTGACACAGCCTTATTACATGATGGAGGCTCGTGGCGAAGCAATGTTCAAGGTTTCCGATATGGGGCTGCTTGGTTTGCCGCAAAGCCCGGCTCCGGTGGTTGCGACGGTGAAGTTGAATGTGGACGGGACTTCGATTGAGCTTTACCGCGAATTGACCCATCGGTACGTCGATCGCGGTGTTGGTGAGTTGACGCGCCCTGTGACGATCGTGCCGCCGGTATCGGTTCGCCTGGCGCTCGATGCGCTGGTCTTTCCTGGTGTCGAGGCGCGCAAGGTAGAAGTGATCTTGAAGGCCAATCTCGCGAACTCCGCCGGGAGCTTGAAGCTGGTTGTTCCTGCAGGTTGGAGGACTGAACCTTCGACTGTCGACTTTGCGATCAAATCTGTTGAAGAAGAAAAGACATTGAGTTTTGTGGTGACTCCTCCGTCCAGCGAAAGTTCAGGCACGCTGACTGCAGTTGCGACTGTGGGTGGTCGTGAGGTGAAGCAGGGAACTCGGGTGATTCAATATCCTCACATTCCTCCGCAAACACTGGCGCCGGAGGCGAAGGCCAAGCTCGTACGCTTCACGGGTAAGAATTTGGCCAAGCGCGTGGGCTACGTGATGGGAGCGGGGGACGAAGTTCCTGATGCATTGCGTCAATTGGGCAGCGAAGTGATTTTGCTTGGTGAGCAAGAACTGACGACTGGTGACTTGAGCCTGTACGACGCCATTGTGACCGGAGTTCGCGCCTACAATACGCGGCCTGATCTGCGTGCGAACGCCCAGCGAATCTTCGATGAATATGTGGCCAAGGGCGGCACCTATATTGTGCAATACAACGTGCAGGAAGGTGGATTCTTCGGCGGAGACCCATCGCTTTTGGGTAAAGTAGGCCCGTATCCGATGACAATCTCTCGCGACCGGGTGACAGACGAGTTGGCTGTGATGCAGGCGCCGAAACCGGACCACCGATTGTTGCAGTATCCGAACCAGATCGGCACGAAGGACTTTGAAGGATGGGTGCAGGAGCGGGGCTTGTATTACGCGAACAAATGGGATGAAAAGTATGAGCCACTCTTTTCGGCGGCAGACCCTGGCGAGAAGCCGCTTTTGGGTGGGACGCTCTACGCAAAGTACGGCAAAGGTCATTACGTGTTCACTGGCTTGGCAATGTTTCGGCAGTTGCCGGCCGGTGTGCCAGGGGCATTCCGGTTGTTCGCTAATTTCCTGAGTGTGGGTAAAAACTGATGCTGCCGCCCGAAAGTGAAAGCGCGCCGTTCTTCGGAAGTTGGAAGCGGATTTATGGGGCGGTTCTGATTTATCTCTTGATTGTGATTGCAGCTTTGGCGGTGTTTACCGCATCCTTCCGTCTATGAGGCTTCTCGACTGGATTGTACTTGCGGCCACGATCGGCTTCATCGTCCTCTATGGACTTTGGAAGAGCCGCAAGACGTCTACGGTCAGCGGTTATCTCTTGGCTGACCGCTCATTACCCTGGTACACGGTTGCGTTGTCGATCATGGCGACGCAGGCCAGTGCAGTGACATTCATTTCGACGACCGGGCAGGCATACGCAGACGGGATGCGGTTTATCCAGTTCTATTTCGGCTTGCCGATCGCCATGATCATCGTCAGTGCGTTCTTCGCACCCCGGTTTCGCAACGCGAATGTGTTTACGGCGTACGAGTATCTGGAGAAGCGGTTCGATGCCAAGACGCGGGCTTTGGTAAGTTTGATCTTTTTGATTCAGCGCGGATTTGCCGTGGGGATGATTCTTTATGCACCAGCGGTTGTACTGACGGTGATTCTTGGGTGGAATGATCAAGGCACGACTCTGATGATGGGGTCGATCGTGATTCTGTACACGATGCTGGGCGGCATTCGGGCTGTGGCTTGGACGGACTTTCAGCAGATGGTGATTATGCTGGTGGGATTGTTTGCGGCGCTCTTGGTGGCGGTATTGGGTTTGCCGGATGGAGTTGGTTTTGGGGATGCCTTGCTGGTGGCGGCGAGTGCCGGCAAATTGAACGCCGTGACGACGAACTTCGACTGGTATGACCGCTACAACCTGTTTAGCGGCTTGTTGGGCGGGACCTTCCTGGCCTTGGCATACTTTGGCTGCGACCAGAGCCAGGTGCAGCGTTATTTGACCGGCAAAGACTTGCAACAGAGCCGCGTGAGTTTGTTATTTAATGCGGTGGCAAAGATCCCGATGCAGTTCTTCATCCTGCTTACTGGCGCGATGGTGTTCGTGTTCTACGTGTTTACGGCACCGCCCGTAACGTTCCATTCAGGAAACCTCAAGAAGGTAGAAGGCACGGCTGTCGCAGCGCGGCACGACGCAGCGGTGGTGGAGCGCCAACAGGCCGCATACGAGTTGTTGAAGACAAGAGATTCGGCTCATCAGGCGGCTTTCCTTGAGGCACAGAAGAAGCTGGATGTGGTGCACAAGGAGGCAACCGCCAGCGGCAACGATACGAACTATGTGTTCATGACATTCGTGACGCAGCACCTGCCGGCCGGGTTTGTTGGATTGGTGATTGCCGTGATTTTCGGAGCCGCTATGTCCGCGAGTTCAGGCGAGATCAACTCTCTTGCGACAGTGACGATGGTGGACTTCTATCAGCGTTTTGTGAAGAAGGATTCGAGTGACCAGCATTACTTGTGGTTCTCGCGGGCGGCGACTGTGTTTTGGGGCGTTTACGCCGTAGCCAGCGCTCAGTTAGCGCGTGGATTGGGGAGTTTGGTGGAAGCTGTCAACATGTTGGGCAGCTTGTTTTACGGAGGCTTGTTGGGCGTATTTCTGCTGGCGTTCTTCTTCCCCAGGGTGGGAGGCACGGCCGCCTTTTTGGGTGTGCTTGCCGGAGAAGCGGCGATTTTCTACACGCACTCAACGGGTAAGGTTGGCTTTCTTTGGTACAACGTGATCGGATGTGTCGTTGTAGTGCTGGCGGGCGTGATCTTGAGCGTTCTCTGGAGAGCAGAAAAGCGCCAGAGCTAGCCGATAGCAGGTAGCTCAGTAAGCGGTGTGGGTCTTGAGTGTTCGGTTGCGGGAAAAAGTTCAAAGTCGCTCGGCCGCGACGGTCGATGTGGCTGGTTGGAACAATCGTGCCCGGAAGGGGTGATCTGTTGTTGAGCGGATCGCGAATCGGACTCAGAGTGCCCATGGTATCGCGAGTCTGCGAGAAGTCGCCTCGATGTTCCAGGGCCGCGGGGACACTGATGCGGCGCAAGCTAGTCGGGTTCTTGCGCGGGAAGAATTGCTGCGACCAGAAGAAGAAGGGCTTGTCGCGTCGCTTGCAAGCACCCGGAATGATCACGGGCCCACCGAGGAAGTAGCCAGGGTTGTCGTAACGGTAGCGTTGGCGTCGCACTCCAAGCTGGTTGTTGAAGAACTCGTTCGCGTTGAGCGCTTTGAAAGTTCCTGGGAGAAGATCGCAAATGATCGAAGGCCCGTAAGCATCGGTCTTTGTTTGCCGGATCTGGCTAGTGGAATTATTTCGAACCTCAATCGTCGCACTGGCGACGGAGGCTGCACTCGGATCCACAATGTTGCCTGGGATTTGGCCTGTGAGACCTTGAGCCCAAAGTTGGAGAGCAGAAGATGCGAGGATTGCCAGGATCAGCGCGGTAGGACGAAAACTTTTGGGATTCTTTCACTCCCTGATTCAGTCTCTAAAGAGCTGACGCAATTATGCATATTTCGCTCCCCGGGAGCGATGCAGTAACAGTGAAGGAGCGTTGCTCCGTCTACTGTGCGTGTTGGCTGATCGGTTACAGCCTCAACCGTTCTGTTGCCGGATTGAAGTTGATTTGCCTCTTCTCCATGTAGGCTAAAGTTGCAAGATGTGAAGCCTGGGCAGCCCTATGGCCAATCAGGACGTCCCCATTCGGAGTCTGGCGGGAGCGCATGCAGTCGAGGAAATTCTGGACGTGCAGGGGAACCTGATCGCCATCCGAACTGGTGCTCTCCGGATTTCCACCTCCTTCGGCAGGCGTGAAGATTACCTTTCGGCCTACGGAGAGGCGACCTTCGGTGCCATTGATTTCAATGCCAGCTCCAGCAGCTCCAGGGGCGAGCATACCCTCATAGGTTGCATTCCAACCGCTCGGATATCCCAGAAGAACATGAATCGTATCTGGAGCCGTACGGCCATCTTTGTAGTGGAAAACACCTCCCGAAGCAGCTGCAGTTTGAGGAATATCCTCCCCGATAAGCATGTGCGCGGCGTCAATGAGATGGGTGAAGAGATCAGTGATCATGCCGCCCCCGAAATCAAGGAAGGCCCGGAAATTGAAGAACTGTTGAGGATCCCATTCGCGCCAAGTGGCCGGCCCGAGGAAGCGCCCCCAATCGAGCCCCGAGGGTTGAGTTCGCCAGGAATCGGGTGCTCTGCGTAAATGGGCAGTGTTGCCGTTCCACCAGGTGCGCACGGACAGGACTTTGCCCAGCCTTGGGAGCAGACGTTGGCGAGCCTCGATGATTTGCGGCGCTGAGCGCCGTTGCATCCCGACTTGGCAGACGCGTTGATTGAGCCGAACGGCCTTGACGATCGGCATTCCCTCTTCGATGCGAAGTGTCAGCGGCTTTTCCACATAGATGTCTTTGCCTGCATTGGCAGAGTCGATCGCGATCGATGCATGCCAATGATCGGGCGTCGCGATGACGACGCCATCGAGATCTTTACGTTCGAGCAGCAAACGGTGATCGCTGTACGTAGAGGCTGAGGAGGCCAGGGCACGCGCTTCTGCCGTGCGTTGTTCAAAGACGTCGCATAGCGCAGAGACCTCGACCTTCTGCTGGGCAAGAAACTTGCCGAGCAAGAACTTCCCTCTTTCCCCAACACCGATGAATCCCAAGTTGATCCGGTCATTCGCGCCAAGGATGCGAGAGTGAGAACCTGCGGTGAAGCCCATCAACGCGGCACGTCTGGTGAATTGCATTGGAATCAGTATCCAACTGGAGACGGGAAAGTCGCAATCGAAACTTGATGGCTAGCGGACCAGGCGAGTTGGTAGGACTGTGCGTTGCGAACCCTTACGCTTTGGTGCGAAGCATGAGAGAGTTGCACGCTTTTTACTCTTCGTGAGCAGTGCCATAGAATGGATTTGAAATGAAAGTTAATGCGTGGCTGACTTGGTTTGCCTCGACTTGCCTGGCAGCTGTCGATCTACCGGAAGGCGTCGGAAAGGCTGATACACAAAAGCTTTGTAGTCGGTGTCATGGCATGGAGCAGACAGTGTCGCTTCGACAGGGCAAGGCGGGTTGGACGGAGACCATTACCAAGATGGTGAATCTTGGTGTCACCGGAAGTGATGGCGAACTGGAGAAGGTGCTGCTTTATCTAGTGAAGCACTATGGGGCGAAAGAAGAGGCGGGAGCTGAAGCGGCACCAACAGCAGCGGCGGCGAGGGAGGTGACTGGTAGTTCGAGAATGGGCCAATGGCCCACCACTGGTTTGAACATCGACCCAGCCAAAGAGTGGCGCACTTATGGCCACGACGCCGGGGCGATGCGCTTTTCGCCTTTGCAGCAGATCCACACAGGGAATGTGCAGAAATTGAAGGTGGCTTGGGTGCATCACATGAAGCCAAGCGGATTTACTGCGGCGGCTCCGCGGGCTGCGCGACCCGGCGGGCCTGTGGGGGATGAACCAGAAACAGGGCGGGGAAGAAGTTCGATGTTTGGATCTGGGATGCGACCGAGCCAGGTGACGCCACTCGTGATCCGGGGTGTGATGTACATCACATCTCCGTACGGTCGAATCACGGCGCTGGACCCGGTAACCGGCGATGAATTGTGGAACTTCCCTTTGCCAGGAGGAGTGCCTTCCACGCGAGGACTTGAGTACTGGCCTGGCGATGGGAAGACTCCAGCGCAGGTTGTGTTCGGCTCCAGCGAAGGCAAGCTATTTTCTGTTGATGCGCGGACTGGGAAGCCGAATGCTGCCTTCGGAGACAACGGGGTTATAAATCTCAATACCGATGACATCATGAGAGGGTTGCCCGGGAGGAACATGTTAACCTCACCGCCAACGGTTTATAAGAACCTTGTAATTACCGGCGGAACAACGCAGGAAAACCCTCCGCAGGGTCCAGCAGGGGACGTACGCGCCTGGGACATGCGGACGGGCAAACTGGTGTGGAAGTTCCGGTCGATTCCCGAGTCGGGAGAAAAGTTTAACGAGACCTGGGGTGGCAATAGTTGGAAGAACCGAACGGGCGTCAACGTGTGGGGATTTCTGACAGTGGATGAGAAGCGTGGGATTGTGTACATGCCGTTTGGTGCACCTTCGGTGGATCAGTATGGCGGCGACCGACCGGGTGACAATCTGTTCGGTACAAGCCTGGTGGCGGCGGATGCGAATACCGGTAAGTATCTATGGCACTTTCAGGTGGTCCACCACGACATCTGGGATGCAGACATGGTGGGTGCGCCGATGTTGTTAGATGTGAAGCAAGGCGGCAAAGTGATTCCGGCGGTGGCCGCGGTGAATAAGGTCGGCCTTGTTTTCCTGCTCGATCGGGTGACGGGAAAGCCGATTTACGGTGTGGAGGAAAGGCCGGTTGCGCAGAGCGAGGTGCCACTTGAACGGACTTCGAAGACACAACCGTTTCCGCTGAAGCCGGAGCCCTTGGCGCGGATGAAGTTTGAGATGAAGGATGTGGCAACGGTTACGCCGGAGATTGAAGCAGCATGCCGGGCTTTTGTGAAAGACATGGTTGTGGGAGGCCCTTACTTGCCGGTAACTTATAACCGCTTGAGAGTGCAGTTCCCTGGCAATCACGGCGGAGTGAACTGGGGTGGTACTTCGTTTCATCCCGAGTTGGGTTACCTGTTTGCAAATGTAAATGAGCTGGGACAGGTGGCAGGGTTGCAAGATCATGATCCGAAAAAGGGACCGGCGATGGGAAGCGGACAAGGCAACCGAGTGGATCCAGGTGGAGTCTACGAGGGGTTCCCTGGTGGTGGCGGACGGTTTAGTGTGAAGGGGCCGACTTCGCAACAATACCCATGTCAGCAACCGCCTTGGGGCCAGTTGGTTGCCGTGGATGTGAACACGGGAGAAATTGCCTGGAGGACTCGATTGGGCGTTACGGATAGCTTGCCGGAAGGCAAGCAGGACACAGGCAGGCCTGGGAATGGTGGCACGATTGTGACTGCCGGAGGGCTTGTGTTTGTGGGGGCGACCGATGATGAACGCTTTCGCGCGTTTGATGCCAAGACCGGCAAGGAGCTTTGGACTGTGAAGTTGAAGGGCGCTGCGGAGGCCACGCCGATGACATTCGAGGGACGGGACGGCAAACAGTATGTGGTGGTCACTGCGACGGGAGGCGGTTTCTTCAACAACCCGGTTACGGATGATTCGGTGATTGCCTGGACACTTGAGAAGAATTAGTGAAGCTGTGCGATCACTTCATAACAATCGATTCGCTATTGCTTTGTGCCTGAAGGGCTGCGACGCGGGCAAATGCCTGCTTTGCCTGCGCTCGTCGACCGAGAGCCTGAAGAGCGCGAGCAAGTTGGTATTGAACGGGCGCTTCGTTCGGGGCGCGTTTGGCGGCTTGTTCCAGTAGAGGTAGCGCGGCACCGGGCTTGCCAAGAGCCAGTTGGGCTTTACCGAGGTAGTAGCACGTACCCCAGAGATCGGGGCGTGCAGTCCGAACCTGTTCAAGCAGCGGCTGGGCAGGCTCATATTGATTCTGTTGCACGAGTAGCGCGCCGAGAAAATAGCTGGCTTCAATGTCAGAGGGAGATTGAGCCAGAGCCGACCGCAGGTGACGCTCGGCCTCTGTGTAATTGCGCAGGCTGATTTGGGTTTTAGCGAGCTCGAGGAATAGCCCTGGGAGGCTGGAGTCCTTCGCGGCAGCTAGCTGGTAGCTTTCGAGTGCTTTATCGAATAGCGTGGCGTCATACCAAACGCGACCTTCGAGATAGTGAGCCTGTGCTTGCGGCAGACGTGTCATGAGTTGATCGAGGACACTGCGCGCCTGATCGAGCTTCTGCTCTTTGGCGTAAGCAAGAGCAAGGAAGTGGTAAGAGGCAGGCGAGTCAAGATGAGATTCGAGAGTTTGGCGGGCGGCTGCAATCTCGCCAGTCTGCAACTGGCAGATGGCATGAAGCTCGCGGGCTTGTGTGTTGGTGGATGCGAGCTTGGCAAACAGCGGTTTGGCCTGCGAGTGATTGTCGAGCTTGAGGTAGGCGAGGCCAAGGTTCAGCAAAAGGCCCGCTTCGTTTGGCGCAAGCCGGAGAGCTCGTTGATAGGTATCGACTGCTTTGACAGGAAGGTTCTGACGGCTATAGACAACGCCCAGGTTACCGAGCGCTCCGAGGTTGTTGGGCTCGCGGGTTAGGACTTGCTTGAAGAGAGATTCGGCTTGAGTCAGATTCGATAAGGAGAGGGCGCGGGTGGCTTGCTCAAAGAGAGTCTGGGTGGGAATGGGCTCGGCTTGGGAGAATGCGAGAGCAAGAGCCAGCGAGAGCATCAACCTCCAGAGTAGAACAAGACGAGTGCGAACTTGCCGCAGAGGTTGTGACAAACTGTCAGTCATGTTTTCGCGCCGTCAATTTCTGGCTGGGATGCCGGCCATCGCATGGTCGCAGCGTTCGACACCGAGGCCAAATCTGGTCGTGTTTCTTGCCGACGACCATGGATATCTGGATTCTTCGGTGTATGGATCGAAGGATGCCTTGACTCCGCATATGGATCGGATCTCAAAGATGGGGCTTGTCTTTTCGAACGCTTTTGTTGCGTCGCCGAGCTGTGCCCCCAGCCGTGCCGCATTCCTAACAGGGCTATATCCTGCTCGCAACGGGGCCGAGGCCAATCACACCCGCCCCAAAGCCGAGATTCGCAAGTTGCCTTCTTACTTGAAAGAGCTTGGATACGAGACGGCCGCCTTCGGAAAGGTATCGCATTACAAGTACACGGCCGATTATGGCTTCGATTCGTTCGGACACGATACGATTCATGACCCAGAAGCGATTTCCTCGGCCCTGGAGTTTCTGGCCAAGCGCGAAGCTTCAAAGCCGCTTGCATTATTTGTGGGTTCGAATTGGCCGCATGTTCCCTGGCCAACTGAGGTTGGGAAATTTGAATCAACGCGTGTGACACTGCCGGTGAAATCCGTCGGCACATCAGAGAGTAACGAAGCACGGAAACAATACCTGGCCGCAGTGGCCAATATGGATGCAGAACTCGGAAAAGTTTATGACGCGGCAAGAGCCAAGTTGGGCCGAAATATGGTGTTTCTGCAAACCAGCGATCATGGGGCGCAATGGCCCTTTGGCAAGTGGAACTTGTACGATACAGGGATTCGAACACCGATGATAGCCAGCGGACCCGGCATTGTCACGGGAGGGCGAAGAACCAATGCAATGGTGCAATGGATCGATATCCTGCCGACGCTCGTGGACTTTGCCGGCGGAGCCGCGCCGAGTGGAATTGATGGAAAGTCCTTTGCGCCCGTTCTGCGGGGCCGTGCCAAACAACATAGACGTGAGATCTTTACCGCGCATAGCGGCGATGGCAATGTGAATGTGTATCCGATTCGCAGCGTGCGTACCGAGGATTGGAAGTACATTCGCAACTTGCATCCAGAATTGCAACACGCCACACATACAAATCGGAATGGCGCAGCTGCCGCCATAAAGTATTGGCGCAGTTGGGAGCGTGCCGCCGAATCAGACCCGAAGGCGCGTGCTTTAGTCGAAGCCTACAAGTATCGGCCAGCAGAAGAGCTATATGACTTGCGGCGCGACCCCGACGAATTGGTGAACCTCGCTGGGGAAGCGCGGCATGCCAGCACGCTGGCTCAAATGAGTTCGCGGTTGGACGGCTGGCTGAAGGATACTGGAGACTCCCTGAAGGTCTTTGGAACTCCTTTGCCTCGCGGCGCGGAAGCGACATTGATGCGCAAGTAGATCGCCGCCCGCTGCCGATCGAAGTAAAAAGGCCCCAGTCAAGACTGGGGCCCTTTCTATACAAGTGTGTGAAAGGGATCTTAGAAAAGTACCTTGATCCCCATCTGGAGTGTGCGCGGATCGCGCGTGGAGTTAACAAGGCCAAACGTGCCGCGCGTAGCGGCTGTGGGTGCCGTGTTGGGGTTCGGGACATTCAAGCCCGTATTAATGCCGGCCCACTGCGTGTGATTGAACGAGTTGAACGTCTCAAGGCGGAATTGGACGCGAACACGATCGAAGAACGTGGTCGTCTTGATCATCGAGATATCCCACTGGTTGATCATGGGACCACGAAGAATGCCCTCTCCGGTGTTACCGAGGCTACCTTCCAGCGGACGGGAGAAAGCAAAGACGTTGAAGTAGTCGAGTTCGCTGGGGTTCGGATTGGTGATCGGGCCGCTGCCGTTGTAGTTGGCCCGAGGCCCACCGCCGAGTGTACCAGCGTTGCCGTTCGAGGTAATCGTAAGCGGAGTACCGCCCCAGAAGCGGGCGATGCCGTTAATCTGCCAGCCATTGAGGACGCCCTTGGCGATGGCGTTATTGTTGGCAAACTTTGGAAGCTCATAGATGAAGTCGATCGTTACAATCTGTTTGCGGTCGAAGTTGAGGAGACCGTATTCGCGCTGGCGATCAAAGGTGTAAGCCAACAAGTTGGTGTCGCCTTCGTTCACGCCTTGCGCTTTGGACCAAGTGTAGTTGAAGTTGCCGGTAAAGCTCTTGGCGAAGCGGCGACTCACGCGTGCCTGGAGGCCATTGTAGTTCGATGTGGAACCGAACTCCGTGAAGTTAACGCCGACAAACCCACGGTAGGGGCGGAGAGCGTTGGCTACGCCATTCACGCGCGCAAGAACACCAGGTTGCAAGGTGGTGCCGAGCGGCAACTGGTTTAGATCGCGGCGATACTGCAGATGGCGCCCGCGGTTTCCGATGTAGCTGACGTCGAGGCTGGTCTTGGCGCCAAGCGAACGTTGCACACCGAAGCTCCACGAGTATACGGTTGGGATCTGCCCTTCCGAGTCGATGGCCACGATTCCAACAGGCGAGCGGCGACCACCAGTGATGAGGTTGGTGTTGATGCGGTCGACGTTGCCAACGAAGACGGTGGGTTGGAACGTGAGCGGAGGATTGCCCAGACCATCGAAGTTATTCGCGTTCTGGCGGATCCGCTCATAGAACATGCCAAAACCACCGCGCACCGAAGTCTTGCCGTCGCCAAATGGATCATAGGCAAAGCCGAGACGGGGGCCGAAGTTGTTCCAACGGTTTTTCACGCCGCCCTTGGGGAAGCCTTGGGAGCCTTCTTCAACCATGCCGTTGAAGGGATTTCCTTGTCCAGGGACAATCGTCCCAAGGGTGAGGCCGGGGTTGAGGTCAAGCCGGGCTGCCTGCGCAGAATCGTACTTGCGCGGGTCGAAGTAATTCTGTAGGAACTTACCGTAGGTATAAGTTGGGCCCATGTAGACCCAGCGTATACCGTATTCGAGGGTCAGCTTGCGATTTACGCGCCAGCTGTCTTGAGCGTAGCCTTCGACACCAAAGAAGCGGAACGTGCCAAAGAAGCGCGCATTGGTTTGCGTGACACTCGTGTAGTTCCCGAGCAGCATGTTGGCGAACGTATTGCCAGTGGAAAGAGGATTGTCTGCTGAATCTCCAAAATTGAAGTTCATGACGTCAACCCAAGTGGGTTGCTGGCCATTGAGATTCATGTTGAAGAATGCGCCGAACTTGAGCGTGTGTTTGCCGACATTCTTGGTGAGGTTGTCGGTAAAGGTGAACTGCTTGGCTTCGCTCAGCCAGCCAGCGGGGAAGCCGGGATAGTTGCAAGAGCCGATGCCGCAGTTGAAGCGGGGGAAGCGATTGCGGAGATTGGATTCAGGGAAGAATTCGGGGAAGGTGAAGCCCAGCTCTCTGCGGTCGTAGCGTGATTTCGGGGCACTCTCCTGCACGTCCACCAACTGCGTCAGCCGGTTGTAGCTGAATATGAATTCGTTGGTTGTGGTGGGCGAGATGACATTGATCAGGTTGTAGGACCAGGAACTGCCGGGCTTGCGGCGGAACTGCGGGAAGACCGGATAAGGAGTCGAGGCAAAGATACCAAGGCCCTGTTCTTCATGGTTGGCGTCGTCGGCCCAACGAAAGAAGAAGTTGGCGCGGTCGCTGATGGTGTAGTCGAGGCGCAGGACCTTGCCTTCCTTATTGAAGCGATACGTGTCCTGGAAGAAGGAACGCACCGTCTCAGGAACGTTAGGAGTGGGAATTGTTCCAGCATAGTTGGCGCCTTGAAGCACCCTCAGAAAGCCGGCGGAGTTTTGAGCCCACTGGCTGCGGGGAACGATATTGCCGGGGTAGGGAGTTCCGCCGATGATGCGACCGCCGGCTTCACGGACTACTGAATTCGGTTGGAACACCTGGCCGATCCGGAAGCCGGTGTCGACGCCTTGAGCGGTAATGATGTTGCCGGTGCGGTAGAGACGGGACAGGTCGCCAGTCAAGATGTCAGGGTGAGGAAGATCGACGAAAGTGCCGCCGGAAGGACGAGTGGCGAGCGTCTTTTCGTAGTTGAAGAAGAAGAAGAGTTTCGGGTCCTTACGTGAGGAAAGCTTGGGTACCCAAAGGGGGCCGCCAATGTTGCCGCCAAACTGATTGAAGCGAAGTTTCTGAGTCGTTCCTGTGCGATCAAAGGGCTGGCGGGCATCGAACGCGTTGTTGCGAACGAACTCGTAGAGAGTGCCGTGAAAATCTTTTGTGCCGGATTTGGTATTCACCGAAATCATGATGCCGGGATTGCGGCCGTACTCGGCATTGAATGTGGAAGTGGCGACCTTGAATTCGCCGACGGCATCGAGAGAGATCTGCGTGTACTGGCCATCGTTGGCACCGACGTCGGTGTTGATCGCACCATCCAGAAAGACGTTATTGTTGGAGCCGCGAAGACCGTTGACGTTAAAAGCGTCGGTGTTGTTGAAAGCAAGCCTGAAGTCTGTGCGGTCGTTTGAAACAACGCCCGGCAGAGTTCGCATCAGCGACTGGAAGTCGCGACCGTTCAAAGACAAGTCGGTAACCTGCTTCCCCGTGATGGTGAAACTCTTGTTTGCTGTTGTGGTCTCTACGACGGGTACTTCCGCTTCGACAGTAATCGAATCGCTGGTGGAACCGAGTTGCAGGGCAAGGTTGCCCAGGTTCATGATCTGGTTCTGATCGAGTTGGAGATCGGTTTGAGTGAGACCCTTGAAGCCCGTGGACTGGATCTTCAACGTGTAGAGGCCGGGTTGAATGTTGGATAGTTGGAAGGAGCCATCATCGCCGCTGACTACCTCTCGGACCATGACGGCCTTTCGTTGGTCTGTGGCGGAGATCTTGCCACCCTTGATGGCAGCTCCAGAGGGATCGACAAGGGTTCCTTGAATTGTGCTTGTTTGAGCCAGTAGCAGCCCTGAAGCGGCAAGAAGCAAAGCGAAGACTTTGGTTTGCATTGCCCGACAGTTTATCAGCAATGGAATTCTTGAAGTTGAAGCGGGGCTCTTCGTTTTGTTGAGGATATGATGCACAGTATGAGCGATCTTGGACGACGGGAATTTGTAGTGCTGGCAACAGCGGCGCCCGCATTCGGGGCGCGGTTCGACGGAGAGGATGCTCGGTGGATCGAAGCATTGATGGAGCAGATCGTTCCAGAGGATGATGTCGCTGGGGCGAAAAAGGCAGGGTGCCTGAGCTATCTGGAAGTGCAATTAGCAGGTCCGTTGAAGCGGTTCGCTCTAGATTACGAGCAAGGGTTGCGGGAGTTTCGATCGAAGTATCCGAAGTTTCTTGAGATGAGTTTTGCCGATCAGACTGGCTTGCTGGAAGGCATGGGGCGCAACGCGTTTTTTGAGATGCTCATTGACCATACGATGCAAGGTTTCTATGGAAGCCCGGAGCATGGAGGGAATCGAGGCGAAGCGAGTTGGAAAATGATGGGCATCGAGAAGTACATGGGGGGAGGGCATTGGCATGGCGCTTGATCCTGTGGATGTCGTAATTGTAGGAGCGGGCGGCGGAGGAGGGATTGTTGCCAAGCAATTGGCAGAGGCCGGTTGGCGAGTCGTGCTTCTAGAGCGGGGCCGTACCCAGAACTTCTCGGAAACAGGGCACTATGAACTTCGCTCGCAGCGAACGACTGTCCTGGGCAATGCGTTCGGGCCCGACGATGAGCGGCATGTGCGTGTGAGACAAACCGATGGCGGGGAGTGGGTGAAAGTATTGCCGAGTGATGGAGGCTACAACAACATCGCTGCGGTGGTTGGGGGTGGAACTTTAAGCTACGGGGCCATGGCGTGGAGGTTCTTGCCTAAGGACTTCCGGATGCGGTCTACGTACGGAGCTTTGACAGGGTCGACGCTTGAAGACTGGCCGGTGAGTTACGAGGATCTGGCAGCTTACTATGAGAAGGCTGAGTGGGAGTTGGGGGTGAGCGGCAAGGCTGGGGCAAATCCGTTTGAAGGTCCACGCGGAAAGGGCTATCCGATGCCACCGCTGCCTTTCAATCGGGAGGCTTCGGTGCTGGCTCCAGCTGGACGCAAGATCGGCATGCATCCCTTTCCAATCCCGATGGCGATCAACTCTGTGCCTTATGAAGGGCGTGGTGCATGCATCCAGTGCCCGCATTGTGTTGGGTTTAGCTGTGAGGTAGATGCGAAAGGATCTACGGCTGTCACTGTGATTCCCAGGGCACTAGCGACAGGGAATTGCGAGTTGCGGACAGAGTGTGTGGTGAGTGAGGTGTTGACCGACGAAAAGGGACGGGCGCGTGGTGTGGCTTACTTTGACCGAGAAGGCAAGCTGGTTGAGCAAGGAGCAAAAGTGGTTGTAGTGGCAGCCAGCGCAACCGAGACTGCCCGACTGTTATTGAATTCAAAAACAAAACTTCATCCGCATGGTTTGGGAAATCGGCATGATTGGGTCGGGCGGAATTTGCAAGGGCATGCCTATTCCGGGGCGTTCGGGCTATTTGATCAGGAGGTTTGGGACGGCGTGGGGCCGGCGGCTCGGATTGCAGCATGCGATTTCAACCATGGCAACGAGGGGATCGTGGGCGGGGCCATGCTGGCGAATGAATTCATCCGGATGCCTTATTTGTTCGCTCGTAGCGTGAGGCCTCCGGGAGCTGCTCGCTGGGGCAAGGCTCACAAGGACTGGCAACGCAAGTGGTACAAGCGATCCATGGGGATCAAAGGCCCAGTGCAGGAAGTGCCTCGATGGGAGAACCGCGTTGAGATTGACCCGCGAGTCAAAGATGCGTGGGGCATTCCAACGGTTCGACTGAGCGGGGCAAAACATGCTTCGGACCTCAAGACGGGAAAGTTTGTGGCGGGTAAGGCGGCGGCCTGGCTACGGGCGGCCGGGGCAATCGAAGTGTTTGAGACCTTGCCTGGTCGTGGTGTGTCTGGAGGCCAACATCAGGCAGGAACGGCCCGCATGTCGAAAGACGCAAAATCTGAGGCGGTCGATGCGGATTGCCGGGTTTGGGATGTGGAGAACCTTTACATCGCCGATGGAAGTGTACATGTGACCAATGGTGGGTTTAATCCATCGTTGACGATTCAGGCGCTCGCGTATCGGACGAACGAAAAAATACTTGCTTCAGGACACATCCCGAAACGGCAATGACACGTATCTGAGTTGCGACCAAATGGCAGGTGGGACAATCTAATTCATAATGGAAGTCGTTAAAGCGGAATCGAAACCGAGCCAAAAGACTCCTTTATCGCTACCGCCGGAGTTGCTGGATAAGGCGGCGAGCCGGTTGTGCTGGATCTCGATTCTCTGCGCGGTCATGACGGTGACTTTGTTGGTTGCGGAAGGTATTCTTCAGCCTGAGTTTGGCAGAGCATTTCAACTCGCCTCCATCCAGTTAACGATCGGACTGACGGTCGCGATGAGCTTGGGGTAACTTGTCATTCAACGTTTTGGTTGGTTGAGTAAACCCCGGCTCTTGGACTTGGGAATCTTGTTTCAGGTGACGATTGCGTTTTCGATTGCAATGTTCGAGACGACGTTCGAATGGAACCCGAGCATCCCTGTCCTGGGTCATAGCGGCGTGGCGATCTGGTTGGCATTGTGTGGCTTGCTTTTGCCGAACGAGCCGCTTCAATCTGCGCTGGCTGCGGTGTTAAGCGCACTGGCCTGGCCAGCAGCGTACTACCTGAATTTGAACCTGCATGGATTCACGCCATTGCCTTGGAACCGTTTGCTGATTTGGATCTTGCCCCTGTTGCTTGTAGCTGTGTGGATGTATGTGCTCAACAAGCGGATCTACTCGATGCAGTGGAAGCAGCTCAAAGCCGAAGAGTTGGGTAGCTACAAGCTGGATTATCTGATTGGCAAAGGCGGTATGGGTGAGGTGTGGCGGGCGAAACACACGATGCTGGCTCGCGATGCAGCCGTGAAGTTGATTCGTGGGGATGTTCTGGCCGGGGCAAGTGGCCGCCAGGAGGCGATGATCCGGCAGCGTTTTGAAAGAGAAGCCAATGCGACCGCCAGTTTGCTGAGCCCGCATACTGTCGCTCTGTACGACTTTGGAAGGACTGCGGACAACACTTATTACTACGTGATGGAGTTGCTGAACGGGATCGATCTTCAGACGATTGTCGATCAGTATGGGCCGATGCATGCGGGCCGTGTGGCTAATGTGTTGCTTGGGGTAGCGTCATCGCTGGCCGAAGCGCACCGGGCAGGGATGGTACATCGCGACATCAAGCCAAAGAACATCGTTCTAGCCAAGCTTGGGTTGCAGTATGACTTTGTAAAGGTGCTCGATTTTGGCTTGGTTAAGTCGAAGTACATGACTGCTGTTAATGCTCTGCAAACGATGGACGGAACCGCGACCGGAACGCCGGCCTATCTTCCTCCAGAGATCGCGATGGGAGAAAAGAAAATCGACGGCCGGGCAGATTTGTACTCGCTGGGGTGTGTGGCTTATTTTCTGTTGACGGGCAAGCTTGTCTTCGATGAGCCGACAACGACAGCAATGGCTTTGGCTCATGTGCAAAAGACTCCGCGAAAGCCCAGCGAATTGGGTGTAACGGTTCCAGAAGGGCTCGAGAAGATTATCATGCAACTGCTCGAAAAGAAGCCAGAGGACCGGATCGAGTCGGCGGAAGAACTGCACCGCCGAGTGAGGGCGCTGAAAGATCTGCCAAAGTGGTGCGAGGATGCTGCGATGGGCTGGTGGCTTGAGAAGTTGCCAGAATCCCAGCCCAAACAGTTTGAAGAAGACAATCAGCCGACCACGGCGCTAGCTGCGAGCTAAAACCATTCTTGGCGAAAGTCCCCATGGGGCGATGAGGCCTGAGGTGTTCGCCAAAGGTAACGCAGATTCATGGAGATGGATGTTTAATTGATTGGCCAGAAATGCGCGACGGGCCTCGATGCGAGCCCAGGTTTGCGGATGGTTCCTGGCTAGTTCATTTCGCAAGGTTTGGTCAGCGATTGCGTAACCCTCTTCCATCCGAGTGGAAAAGTACACAGGGTGGCTGGGGATGACGTCCGATTGCAGCACCATGCCAGATGCGAGACGGATGCTTGAACCTTCGTAAACGGGGGCACTGGGCCATTCGTCGTAACCGATGTGGTGGCCGGGATTGAGATCGACATGGAACATGGCATGGGGCAATTGTTGATGGATGGAATCGTAGATCTCTCCACAGTGCGCGCCCTCGCGCAAGGATTCAAGCCAACTCGCCATCGCAATGAAATAAGGGCCGGCAAATACAGCCAGATAATCTTGGGCCGGAAGCGGAAGATCCTGAGGCCCCTCGGCGATCCAGTTGGCGCGGCAAATGTTGGAGCCCCAATAGGCGACGTTTGAAGACCAGGTATGCCCACGTTCAATGAGGTTGCCCGATGCGCTAGCGAGGCTGACGCGATTGGGGCCAGTCTTGCACGTCATGTGGCAACTGAGTGGGGTGCCATCGTACTCGATGGACTCGGCCATGAGTTCGTGATCGGTAATGCCGGGGCGAAGGTTGTAATGCATGCGTCGCATGGCTTCGCCGGCCTTGACGTTGTTGATCTCAAAGATCGCGATGTCGGCCGCTGAAAGAGTCGTGCGGAGGCCATGTTCAGCATGCACCAGCCAGGCCGTGTGATTGATGCAATCCGCGAGGTCGCGTGCTGTATCGACGATGTAGCTGGGGATGTCGGAGTGGCGTGGGTTGGGGTAAGTCTTGGAGCCAATGAGGGCGACTTTGGATTGAGAGGCGCAGCCCTCTTCTCGAAGGATCGTGTCGAGCGAACGATGCGTGGGGCGGTGCTGGTCTTCCAGAGAGAAATGCGGGTAGAGTTCAGCGCGCAGTTCGCCGGCCTTCCAGAGCGGGCTAATCGGTAGGTAGGATAGGCACTCATTGCCGACCAAGAGCAACGGTTTTGAGTGGAGGTTGACAACCAGCAGCGCTTCTTCAAAACGCGGGTCGAAGTTTGTGAAGAAGTGCAGGTTGGCAAAGTGCTCGCGGTCTCCGTAAATGAGGGCAACGGAGACACCATTCCGCTCCATAAGCGAGCGGAGGCGTGTGATGCGGTCGAGAAAAAGGCTTGATGGGAGTTTAGGAGGGGCTTCGAGCGTTGGTGTGGTGGGCCAATCCAGCTCGATCATTCTGAAATTGTGCATCGGCATACAGATTTTAGCGAACGTTTCCTGGATTGAAACGTATGTTCAAGGTATGCAAAATCTCCGCTTCGCAGTGAGGACCCTGGCTAAGAGCCCAATCGTTTCGTTGGTGGCGATTTTGTCGCTAGCCTTGGGGATTGGGGCGAACACTGCCATCTTCTCGTTGTTCGAACAGATTTTGTTGCGGCGTCTACCGGTAACAGCTCCTGCAGAGTTGGTAAACCTGACGGCAAATGGGCCACGGAGCGGGAGCAACTCAACGAATAACTCCGGGCATATCGATTCGATCTTCAGCTACGCGATGTTCCGAGATCTTGAACAGAAGCAGACTTCGTTTACTGGCCTTGCCGCTCATCGGAGTTTCGGAGCGAATTTGGCCTACCAGGGGCAGTCCTCTGGCGGCTCTGGATATTTTGTTTCTGGATCGTACTTTCCGGTTTTGGGTATCAAACCTGCTGCGGGCAGGTTGTTGTCGTACGAAGACGACAAGGTTCCTGGCGGTCATCCGGTGGTGGTGCTATCGCATGCCTATTGGAAAGAAAAGTTCAACCAGAGCGAAGCCGTTCTGGGCAAGACGATGGTCATAAGTGGTGTTGCAATGACGATCGTAGGGGTCGGGCCGGAAGGGTTTCGGGGGATTACGTTGGGATCTTTGGCGCACGTATTTGTGCCAATCAGCATGAGAGAAGCGTTGACTCCCGGATGGAAGGGATTTGCGGAGCGGCGCAGCTATTGGGCATATCTGTTCGCTCGTCTAAAGCCGGGAGTGACAATCGAGCGTGCGCAAGCTGAAATGAACGGTGTGTATCTGAACATCATCCGAACAGTAGAGCTTCCGCTGCAAAAAGGGATGAGCGAAAAGACAAAAACTCGCTTTGTATCGCAGCAAATGAAGCTTGAGCCGGGCGACCGAGGCCAGACAACCCTTCTGGCGGAAGCAGAAACCCCACTTGTGTTGTTGCTGGCGATTGCGGGTTTCGTTTTATTGATCGCTTGCGCGAATATCGCAAACCTCCTGTTGGCTCGAAGCGCAAACCGGGCTAAGGAGTTCTCGATTCGTCTATCGTTAGGGGCGACACGAGGGCAGGTCATGGCGCAGGTGTTGACGGAGTCCATTGTGATGGCGGTGTTAGCCGGTGTGTCTGGCATTTTTGTGGCTTATGCGACAAGTGTGGGGATTCAATCGTTGCTGCCGAGCGGAAGCGAGGAGATCTTTGAATCTCAGATCTCT
Organism: Acidobacteriota bacterium; assembly: GCA_016870995.1. Lineage (GTDB taxonomy): Bacteria > Acidobacteriota > Terriglobia > Bryobacterales > Bryobacteraceae > Bryobacter. The sequence goes on along the minus strand of VFZU01000071.1, from coordinate 626 downwards.
CCTCAGACAGCGGTGTTCGCTCTCGTTTTATCAGTAGTGGCAGGATTCTTGTTTGGGCTGTTTCCCGCGATGCACTCGACGCGGATGGATCTGGCCGGAGCGATGAAGGATCAAGCAGGAAATGTGTCTTCGACGGGAGCGGCCAGACAATTCCGGCGGATCCTCGTGACGGCGCAGATCGCATTGTCGCTCGTACTGCTGGTTTCGGCCGGGATGTTCTTGAAGAGCTTGGTAAACGTACTGAATGTGAACCTGGGGTTGCGGACTGAGAATCTGTTGGGCTTTGGTTTGGGCCCAGAATTGAACCAATACACGCCGGAGAGATCGAGACTCTTCTTTGAACAGCTCGAGGCTCGGCTTGCAGCGATTCCGGGTGTGGATGGGGTGAGTGTGTCATTGGTTACGCTGATTGCGGGCAATAACTATGGCAGCAATGTGAGTGTCGATGGCTTTCAGGCAGGGCCGGATACAGACACGCATTCGATGTTCAACGAGGTGGTGTCCGACCGGGCACATAGGTAACACTTCTATCCGGTCACATGGGTAACACTTAGTCTGGCAGATTTGGCTCTATTGAGGGAGGCAGAGGGGAGCCCCCATGGGGGCTCCCCTCTGCGGCGCGCATC
>VFZU01000070.1 GCA_016870995.1 Acidobacteriota bacterium | reverse complement strand
AGTTCCGGTAACCGTGCCAGAGGAAACCTGTCCCCACACAGTGCTGCTCATCAAAAAGCAGAAAACAAAACAGACCCCAAAACGCTTAACTGCTCTCATTTGGCTACGAGTCTAACACAGCCGCACAAGCCGAGGCGTTATCATGAACCAAAACGCACCCGTAGCTCAGGTGGATAGAGCATTTGCCTTCTAAGCAAAGGGTCACAGGTTCGAGTCCTGTCGGGTGCACCACAACGCCTCATGACACTCACCAGGCTCCTCCTCCTCACCGCACTCGATCTCTTCAACGGAAAAGACCTCGCCGGCTGGGTCAACGAAGGCGGCGCGAACTTCAAAGTGGTCAACGGCGTCATCACCGTCGATCAGGGTCCCTACTCCTGGCTCCGCACAGAAGTCGAATACACCAACTACGAACTCACGCTCGAATACAAAACCACGGCTGACGGTAACAGCGGTGTCTTCCTTCGCAGCGCCGCATTGAGCAAGCCCCATGAGACTGGCTACGAACTCCAGATCTACGACGACCGCAAAGACTTCAAAACCGGCTCCCTCGTCGGCATCGCCGAAGCCAAACCCAACAAGATCCGCCCCAACGTCTGGAACAAAATCCGCGTCATCCACATCGGCCCCAAGGTCACCGTTTTCATGAACGGCGTCAAGGTCCTCGAAACCAGCAACACGCGCAGCCTCAAAGGTCATATCGGCCTGCAGTTCAATCCTGGCAAGCCGATCTCATTCCGCGCCGTCCGCCTCAAAGAACTCTAGAGCTTAAAACCCGCCTTCCCCGCAACTATGCCAGCTGCATGAGCACACTGGCTCAACAGTAACAGCGAAGCCATCACCGTTGCCTTACCGAAATCGTATTTCGAGTATGGCCAACAAACGAGTCCCAGGTGGAAATTGCCCTTCTGCTTCGGCGGCTCGCCCATGCGTGCCTGACGCAGCTTGTCCAGCTGACTTGCGCCCACCCCATATTGAAATTGCTGGCGCAGAAATCTCCACAGGGCCAAGTCGTGAAAGTGCCAGACCACAGCGGTAGAGACGTACCGTTTCACCATCCATCGTTCACTGAGATCGCGATCTTCGGCAGCCGCACTTGTAAAGCGCTCGTTAAATCCTCCTGCCTTCAAAAACGATTCCCGGCGAACCACAAGGTTATTCGAGCAGATGAAAGCCGTCTCTTCCCGGTGACGTTGTAGAAAGTCATAGAGATAGTCAACCAGGGTTTGTGATGCCTCTGAAAAAATGCTCTCGCGGCATCCGTTTTTCGTAAGTCCGCCGACAAGCGCATCGGGCCACTGCCTCAGTTCCTCGACCATCCCAACAAGCCAACCGGACTCTGGCCGGCAATCATCATCAATAAAGGCTAAATACTCGCCGCGCGCTACGTTTGCTCCCGCATTCCGCGCTACTGCTGGCCCACGCCACTGTTGCCGCAGCAATCGTACTCCCTCTGGGGCCACTGCTGGCTCGTCGCTTCCATCGTCAACAACAATTACTTCCACTTCCATGCCTGGTTCCGTCAAATTCAGACACGCGTTGAGGCATTGCTGCAATTGCTCCGGGCGGTTGCGGGTTGGCACGATAACCGAGATCAACTGCTCCACTCCCTGCTGATTTCTCGCGCTCTGTCAATGAGTCTTCGATTCCAGAAAGTAAGATCGAAATCTCGCTTCACCTTCTGACGGGCCGCTCGGCCCAGCGCTTCGCGCCGACCCCGATCAGCCAATGCAATTTGAATCGCTGCGCGAACTGAGTCGATGTCGCCTTCCATGGCCAGCAACCCGCTACAGCCATCCTCAATCAACTCTTCGATACCGCTGTGACGCGTCGACACCACGGCCAGCTCACACGCCATCGCTTCCATCAAGGCAACCGGGATTCCCTCGATTTCCCCATTCCGATCTTCTTCGGGCGTCAACACAAACAGATCTGACAACTGCAATTCCTCTCTAACTTCGGCCACCGACAGCGCACCCCGAAAGCGCACTCGCTCGCTAACTCCCAACTGGCTCGCCTCTTGGCGCAATTCCTCTTCCATCGGGCCGGTGCCCACCAGATGCCATTCATAGTCAAATTCAATACCTGCCATCGCCTTCATTGCCGTGCAGATTCCCTTGCTCTCAACCAGCCTGGCGACAGTCAGTATGCGAACCCGCTCCCCTCTCTTACGGTCACCAGGACAAAACAACTCTGTATCCACTCCCATCCGCAACACTTCGATGCGATCTCCAGGACAACCCATTTTTTGCAGTTGTTCTCGCCCCCTTTCTGAAATACAAAAGAAAAGGTCACCCTTCTCGATCAACGGCTTATAAATCGGAAAGCGGAATTGCTTGGGGTATGTGTATAGATCGTTGCCATGAAACACCGTCACCACAGGTCCCTCAATCAACCCTGCCGCTCGGGCCAAAACGGCCTTCCGCCCATGCGGCCCAAAATGACAGAGTACAAAATCGTATTGCCCTGACGGCCACGCCTGTGCCGACCAGACCGAGCGCAGCGAAATTGCGTCACGACCAAAGCTCCATGGGTTCAGCGCACGGAAAGCGGGCCATCGCCATGACCACCCAGCCACAAGTCCTTTTAGACGGGCCACAAAACTCTCCGGCATCAACTCATAATGCACTTTCACCTGCGTTAGGAACTCCGGCGGCTTCGGCACCCGCCCCACCGGTTTCCGTTCCGCATAGATCTCAACGTCATTGCCATCTTCAAGCAGCGCTCGAATCTGGGCATCGACAAAAGTCAACGAATAGCCTGGATATTCCCCAACGAACACGGCGGTCTTCATAGCATTCTCAAAAGTTCATCTGCCCGTTGCGCATCGCCCACCAGACCTGTCTGCGCAACGCAGGGTGAACCATCATACGCGGCCATGACACAATCGCCCGCAGCAAGGCCATTCGCCCCCCTTCTTCAAGTTGGGTCCCCGCCTGCCGCAGTCTGATTGCTTCCCGCTTTTGCCCCGAATCGAGGCCCTCAAGTTGTTCCGCATAGACACGATCCCGCAACTCCTTCAGATTCGCTGGCTTGCTTTGCCCTCCATGAATGCGGTAGTGCATCACCACTTTGGGGGTCAGAGCGGCACGACCCTGCCGGTTCACTCGCAACAGGAATTCCCGGTCTTCACAGGGAGTGTATTCTTCCGAAAATCCACCCACTTTCTCTAGCACTGATACCCGGTAAAGATTCTGTCCAGAATTACTCCACCACCCGAGCATGAGCAACTCCCACAATTCCAAAATCACTTCGCGGTCTACCATATGCCGAAGCGTTGAGTCGCCGTTTCTCTCGAGGAAGCGCATTCCCCCGACGGCCATCACCACATCGTCATGCTGGTCCAGCAGGTGAGCCAGCACCGGCAGCGCATCAGGCCGCAAGAGATCGTCATCATCGAGAAACATGATGTACTCTCCTCGCGCCAGTCGCAGCCCGGCATTGCGCGCAAAAGATCGTTCCCGATGTGGATCCAGATTTTCAATCACCAACCGGCTATCCCTAATGGTGGTCAGATACTCACGCGTCCCATCCGTCGAGGCATCATCGACAACAATCAACTCGAGCTCTTTCTCAACACTCCCCAGCACGGAAGCGATCGTTTCGCTGAGCAACTCCCGACGATTGCGTGTTGTGATAACCACGCTGTATTTCACAGCCCTGCCTCCACCAGCAATTCGTCCCAGTGGCGCCAGAACTGTTCCACACCATGCTGTGTGCGAACCCAATTTCTTGCCTGCCGCCCTCGCTCAAACCAGATCTCTGGTGCAGACAACATTCCCTCAATCGCTTGCTGAAAAGCAGTGAGCCCCTCCCAGCCACTTCCTCCATAGCGACCAGTAAATCGGCCGAAGCGGCTGACAACGAACTCAGGATCCTGACAACTGATTACAGGGGTTCCACAGGCGAACGACTCTAAAAAACTGACCGCAAGGCCCTCATGAATTGAAGTATTGATCGCCGCCCAAGCTCGCCCCAGAACCTTCCGCTTTACTTCCTCGCCCTGATGCCCCATCACGGTCAGGTTTTGTGGTGCATCCTCCACCGCATAAGCGCCGCTCCCTTGAAAGTGAGCTTGCCCCAACATCACAAATTCCACATGCGGAATTCGCCTTGCCAGTTCGACAAACAACCAGGGACGCTTGATGGGATCAAGCCTCCCTAGAAACACGACCGACGGCCTTTCACCCTTCTCTATTTCGTCCGTCCGCAACTCGATGGGGTTTGGCAAGAACGCAACCCGGTCCGGCTCAAATCCGTAGCAATCACTCATCTTCATCACCAGTTGTGGCGCTGGTGTAGCCAACATCAGCTTGCGCCCCAGCACTCGCGACTCCCATTCGATACCCAGCATCGACTCGCCATCAGTCGAAACCAATCCTTGCGGCACAACATCCTCTTGTCCGGGAATGCGGCAGCTCAAAATCTTCCCGACATCCGCCCTCGTTCGTGGATCCCGTATCCACACAATCGCCGGTGTTCGCGGTAGCGCTCGAAGATAACGGGTGTACGTCCCGTTGTAATCGATGCTTACCAGCAGGTCGAACTTTTCGGCTCGCAGCTTGCGCAGATCCTGTAGAGTGGTGGCGCCCCGCAAAATAACGCGCTTGCCGTGAACCTGCAGTTCCTCTCCGGGAAAAGACTCATGGAGAAAACCGGAAATAAACACCCTCTCACCCTGGCCTTGATATCGGCTCTCCAGTAATTGCAGTAACCGATAGGCAGCCCACCCAAATCCGCCGAAGCCCTTAACACGAGCATCGAAAAATTCATCTGCGAGAATCCCAATCTTCATTTGCGTAGAAAGAGGTCTCAGTACGCTCAGGGCAGATATTTCTTCAGATCCGGATTCACCAGTGCCTGAATCTCAGGCGTATCGACATTCTTCGCCGTCACCAGCTTCGGCTCGAGGTTGTTGATCTTCACAACCGGCTTGCCACCCAGATGATTCAGCGCCGCCATCACGCTCTCGTAGCCCATCTTGAATGGCTGTTGCACTACAAGCGAATCGATGAGCCCCTTGCGCAGATCTTCCACCAGCGGCGCGGAAGAATCAAACCCCACCATCTTCACCTTTGAATTCGCCCGGCCGCGCAACGCCTGCGCCGCGCCCGCCGCGCTCGATTCATTCGAAGCAAACAGCCCAACCGCATTCGGATGCGCCGTCAACATGTTCTCGGCCACCGCCAGACTCTTGGCATAATCAGCCATCCCGAACCGCTTGTCCGCGATCTTGATCTCAGGAAACTTCTTCGCGATCGTTTCTTCAAACCCGCTCTCGCGAGCCATCGTTGAAGCCGCGCCGGGCTGCACAGCGACAATCACCACATCACCCTTGCCCCCCAGCAACTCGCCCATGCGCTCGGCCGCCATCGCACCCGCGGCGTAGTTATCCGTCGCCACCTGACTCACAAACTTCTCGGTATCCACTGCAGAGTCGAAGATGATCACCGGGATCTTCTGCGCCGCAGCGCGCTCCACCACGCTCACCATCGCCTTCTTATCAATCGGAGCGAGACAAATCGCATCCACGCGCCGGTTAATCATCGAATCGACGATCTGCAACTGCGCGTTGAAATCCGTCTCTGTCGCCGGCCCATTCCACGAGATGTCTACTCCGGTCTCGCGCGAAGCCGCAATCGCCCCGGCCTGCACACTCTGCCAGAATAAATGCGCCCGTCCCTTCGGCACCACGCCAATCACTCGCTTCTTCTCGCCGCCACATCCGGCCTCAAAAACTAAAGTGGTGGCCCCCGCGAGGAGGCCACCGAGTACATTCCGTCTGGAATTCATGAATTGTCCTTACTTGGGAAACACGGTGGGCGGCGCAAGCTTCGCCTGCCAGCCTTCACCGCTCAATGCCTTCAAAAACTCAACGAGGTCTTTCTTTTCCTCGCCTGTTAGCTTCAGCGGCTTCATGCGTTCATCGAGATTCTTGTTCGCGATGCCACCCTTGTCGTAGTAGTCAACTACTTCTTCAAGCGTCGCCAGGCTGCCGTCGTGCATGTACGGAGCCGTGCGGGCGATCTCACGCAACGTCGGCGTTTTGAAAGCGCCGTAGTCGGCCGCGTTCTTCGTCACCGCCATCCGTCCTTCATCGGGGTTCGGCTTGTCCATGCCGACACCCAGGTTGTGATACGCATTCGTCGTCAGGTTGATGCCCTCATGGCACTGGTCACACTTTGCTTTATCAAAGTAAACGCTCATGCCACGAACTTGCGATGCCGTCATCGCCTTCTTGTTGCCGGCCTTGTAGCGATCGTAGGGGGAGTTCCCGCTCAGCACCGTGCGCTCATAGGTCGCAATCGCCTTGGTCACTTCGTCGATACCGAACTCTTCGCTCCCGAAGACCTGCTTGAATCGCGCCCGATATCCCGGGATGCCCTTCAGCGTCGCGATCACGGCTTCATGGGTATTTCCCATTTCAATCGGGTTCGCCATCGGGCCAGCCGCCTGCGCCTCAAGGGTCGCCGCACGGCCATCCCAGAACTGAGCCAGCGAATAAGCGCGGTTAAACACTGTTGGTGCACTCCGCCCGCCCTTTTGTCCACGAATCCCGCTGCTCACCGGCTTGTTATCGGTAAACGCGTTCTCCGGTGCATGGCACGAAGCACAAGCCACCGTCCCATCTGCGCTCAACCTCTTGTCGTAATAAAGCAGCCGTCCCAACTCCCGCTTCTCCACCGTATAGGCGTTATTGGCAGGGAACCGCACGGGCAATAACCCGAGAGGAACTTCAAGCGCCGGATCTGCAGCCGGGAGGACGAAGGCTGGCGCAATCAGCGCCAGCCCGAGAAAGTACTTCGACTTCATATCTTGCCTACTTCTTCACGAAGCCATGGACATAGATCGCCTTCACGCCGTTGTGCTGCCACAGCGTGCCGTTCACTTCCATGATGTGAGCGGCATGGTCGATCGCCGCAGTGCGGAAATCCGTCTGTCCATCGCGCCGCAGGTCATGCTCTTCTTCCATCAGCATGTACATCGTGCCGTCCTTGGCCAGCAGGCCGATCGGCTGCCCCGCCTTGAAACACTTCTGCGCACAGGCCCGATGCTTGTCGCCATGCTTGCCAATCTGCATGTAGCAGGAGAAATCGAGGATCTCACCCGCAATCGTGATCGGCTTCGCGCCCGGGTTCGGCTTGCCGTCAACAGAAGCGCCCAAGGTCGTTGCCGACCATTCGTCGCCAGCCTTCGCCGGCTCGCCAATCTTGCCCATCGGCTTGTCATAGGTACCGCCATCGGCGGCAACCGTCATCTGCGGCTGCAGAATCGAAGAACCACTTTTCTTCGGCGTCTGCGCCACCATCATCGTCCCCAACAGGCAAACACCAACGCCAGCCGCGATGGTCTTCCAATTTGCTTTCATCATTTCGCTCACTCTCCTTGATTGTGATCAGTTAGCCGCGCGTCGAAGCGGCTGGAATCTTTCTCAACAGGTCTTCCATCTCGGCCCGGCTCTCGCTGCCGATCGTGAAACAGTCCGTCAATCCTTGGGCCAGATGCCACTGGATGGCCTCATCGGCCTTCGTCCGCAACTTCCCTGCCCCCAATACCTTCATCCCGATAACACCCTTACCCGCCGCCTTCATCTGCTTCAACACATCGGCCACGACTTCCGGCTTGTCATCCATCGCTGCACCAGCCGGGTTGAACCGCGCCAGATCCACTTCTACCCAAGGGCTCTTGGCAGCCGTCTTCAGTGCTTTCAGCGTATGGCAGCTCACGCCTTTCGTCTTGATGATGCGTTTCTCTTTGGCCTCACTCAACACATCCATGCAACCCTTCAAGCGCACGTCCCAGTCTTCGTCCATCATGCAGTGCAGCAGTACAATGTCGATATAGTCGGTGCCAATCTCTCGGCGAAACCGGTCCAGATCCGCCCTCATGTCCGCCGCTGTGGTTGCGCGCGACTTGGACAGAATCGTTACCTTGTCCCGCGGCACCGTCTTCAGAGCTTCCTTCAAGTGAGGATGGCTTCCATACTGATCGGCCGAATCCCAAAAGAACACGCCCTGGTCATAAGCTGCGCGGAACAACTCCGACACACCCTTGAACCCAAGCTTCTTCGTCTGGTTCGAACTTCCACCCACACCATTCGTCCCAGTGCCCATGGCGAGCCGCGATACCGGCACCTTCGCCGGGCCTAACAACACACGGTCCTGAGCATTCTTCTGCGTACCTGCATAGAGGTGATGAGGGAAGTTTTCAAGCGCCATCAGCGCAGCGCCGGCCTTCAGAAAATGGCGGCGTTGTATGTTATGGCAGGACGGCAGCGGAGTGTTCGTTCGCGACATAATTATGTCCTCTCAATGGAACTCGGGACTTCACCAGAAGACTATCATATTAAGCATGTTGACGAGACGTCACTTGTTCTTCGCCGCCCCCGCCCTGGCCGCCAAACCTCAGCTAAAAATTTCGACCTTCGCCGTCGACGTTACGCCCCCAATCGGCGCTCCTCTTTGCTATTCCCTGGTAGTCCCCGCCGAACGCGTGGAATCTCCGCTCCTCGCCAAAGGCGTCGTTCTGTATCCTTCCGGCGAGAAGCCCATCGTCCTGTGTGCCGTCGACTGGCTCGGCATCGGCGGCGACTCGCATCTCGACTGGCGCACCCGCCTCGCCCAGGCAGCCCGAACCACTCCAGACCGTGTTGCTGTCCAAACCGTTCACCAACACGACGCACCTGGCGACGACCGAGGTGCACTCAAGTTCGCCCCCAAAGACACTCTTACCCCAGCCGCCTTCTGCATCGATGCGCTCACGCGCGTCGCCGCCGCAATTCGCAAATCAAAGCCAACTCCCGTCACCGATTGGGCTACCGGCACAGCGGATGTCCAGGGCGTCGCCTCCAACCGCCGCATCCTCTCTCCCGACGGCAAGACTTTTGTCTTTCAGCGCTTCACGGCCTGCCGCAACTCGCCTTACTGTGCCGCCCCCGACGGCGTCATTGACCCCGCACTGAAGACAGTCTCGTTTTATTCAAATCAAACCCGCCTCGCCAGTCTCCACTACTACGCCACACACCCCATGTCCTATTACGGCAAAGGCGTCGTGAACCCAGACTTCGTCGGTATCGCCCGCGAATCTCTGTCAGGCTTTCACGTCTACTTCACCGGTGCCGCTGGCAATATCGGTGCTGGCAAGTATAACGACGGATCCCCTGAGAATCGCACCGTACTCGCCAGCAAGATCACCTGCGCGATGAAAGCCTCGCTCTCAAACGAGTCACCCCGACCCATCGGTCGGCTCAATTGGAAAGCCCTGCCCATCCGCCTCGCTCACCGAGAAGGGACCGATTTCAACGAAGCCGCCATCCGCCGCACTCTCGATAACCCGAACGCTACCCCTCGCGACCGCGCCAGCCATGCACGCTACCTCGCCTGGTGGAATCGTTGCCTCACTCCAGGCCCCAACATCACCATCCAGTCCCTCCAACTCGACGGTGCCGCAATCATCCATATGCCCGGCGAACTGTTCGTTGAATATCAGCTTGCTGCGATCAAAGAAAACAGCAGTAATTGGACGGCGATGGCTGCCTATGGTGACTACAGTCCCATGTACATCGGCACAGCCGTATCCTATCCGCAACAGGGCTACGAAACCAGCGCTGTCTCCCGCGTCGGTCCCGACGCCGAACCTGTCCTGCTCGATTCCATCCGCAAGTCTCTCCGCTAACACTTCGGCTCAGGCCGCCGATATGCCCGAAAGGTAAATGGGGATTCGGCTCATACTGCTGTCTTTAGTTCTGGGGCTCACCAGTTGCCAGTCATTGGGCGGCGAAAAGCGCTTGCGCATTGGCTCGAGTCACAGCAAGCCATTTAACTACTGAGACGATTCCGGCAAGCCAACGGGATTTGCTGTAGAAGTGGTCAACCGCGCCGCTCAAATCGCCGGCTACGAACTGGTCTGGATCAAGACCGACAGCCCTGAAGCAGCCTTTGAAAAAGACATCGCAGATCTCTGGCCCTTCGCCACCGATTATGAGGAACGCCACAAGACCATGTACCTCACTCGGGACTGGTGGCGCGTCGGCAACATTCTGCACTTCCCCGAGTCTGCGCCAATTCTCAACGTTTCTCAGCTCGAGGGCAAGCGCCTCGCCATCGCCTCGCCTCAGCGCCGTTTCTTGCCCAAAGCTGCTCGCGATTGGAAAGCTCATATTGAAGTCTTCTCTAGTCGAGCGGAGTCACTCGACGCCATGTGCACAGGCAAAGTCGATGCCGCACTGATCGACTATCGGGTTGCCGACGGCGTCATGGTCAATCGCCCGTCAAGCTGCCAGCCCATGCGCATGGGCACTCTCTTTGCTGAAGACTCGTCACGGATCTTCGCCCTGGCTGCCAAATTTGGCTTCCAGCAGGATGCGGACCGGATCCGCGATGCCATCGATACGATGGTCGAATCGGGTGAGATGATCGACATCGCCATCCGCTGGCGCCTCCTGCACCGCACCGATTCCGCCTTCATCCTCTGGCTCAATCTCGCCCGCGAAAAGAACAAACTCCTTCAAAATCTCTTCTGGGGTTCCCTCTTGGCTCTCGCCCTGGTGATTCTCTTCGCCACCAGAATGGCCAACGCCCGCAAAATGGCCGAACTCAGTGCGCGCTCCCGCAGTCAGTTCCTTGCCAACATGAGCCACGAAATTCGCACCCCGATGAACGGGATCCTGGGCATGACCGAGCTTACGCTTGAGTCCAACCTCACCGGAGAGCAGCGGGATAACCTCACCATGGCGAGAAACTCCGCCCACCGCCTGCTTGAAATCCTCGACGACATCCTCGACTTTAGCCGCATCGAAAGCGGCAAGCTCACCCTTGAGGCCATCCCCTTCGATCTCGCTGACACGGCCAAACGCTCCGTCCAAATCCTCCGCCTCGCGGCCCAGGCCAAAAACCTGGATCTCGAATTTAAGATGCAGCCGGGTATTCCAAAGCACGTCTCTGGGGACCCGGGACGCATCCAGCAAGTGCTCGTCAATCTGCTCGGCAATGCCGTCAAATTCACCGAGCAAGGGTTTGTCCGCCTTGAACTTTCCTTCCGCTCTCCCTCATCCGGTCAATATGACATCCAGTTCACCGTGACCGATTCCGGCATCGGCATTCGACCCGAAAAACAAAAGCAGATCTTCGACGCATTCACACAGGCCGACGCCACAACAACGCGCAAGTTCGGCGGCACCGGCCTTGGCTTGGCCATCTCATCAGAACTGGTGCGGATGATGGGCGGCAGGCTGACTGTCGATTCCAAGCCCAATGCGGGCAGCCCTTTTTAGTTCACCCTTCCTCTGCCCGAGGCGCAGCCCACATCGCAGACCGTTGAAGCTACGCCCACTTCTCCGGCACGCCCCCTCAAGGTTCTTGTCGCTGAAGACAACGCTGTCAACCGCACACTGATCCAGAAGATCCTCTCAAAGGGCGGCCATGAAGTGCAAAGCGTCGGCAATGGCCTGCTCGCCCTCGACGCCCTCGCCAGCAGTAAGTTCGATGTCGTTCTGATGGATGTCCATATGCCCGAAATGGATGGCCTCGATGCCACCCGCAAATGGCGATCTGAGGAAGCGAAATCCGGCGGCAGGCTCCCCATCATTGCTCTTACCGCTCTTGCCATCAAAGGTGACGCCGAGCAGTGTCTCGACGCCGGCATGGATGCTTACCTTCCTAAGCCTTTGAAGCAGGCAGACCTCTTGGCATTGCTCGCTCAGGTGGATGCTGGCCAGAAACTGACCCCACTGCCCCATTTCATCCATTAAACTGAAGCAATGGCGGATACCTTTCTTCCAGAGATCGAAAACCCGCGCAAAGCGGGTGGCCACTATGCCAAAAGCATTGAGGCCCTGCGCACCGCCGGCAAAGAGATCCCTGGCATCATGCACCTGCTGGCCTTCAAACCGAAGGCCTCCGATTTGTTAAATCAATTCACGCAGGAAGTCATGCGGGGCGATTCACCACTGAGTCCCGCGTTCCGCGAACTCATCGCCACGATCACCAGCGAAGGCAACGAGTGCGCTTTCTGCCGTGACTCCCATGGCGAGGCCGCCGCAGTTCTGTTTGAAAAAGAAGGCCGCGTCAAAAAAGGCAAAGGCCACGATTTCATCGGGGCGGTACTTGAAGGCGATGCCGACCTTACCGACGCAGAATGGGCCTTGCTCGAGTTCGTCGTTCAGGTCAACCTTGAATCCGCCGAGATCGAAGAAAAAGACGTCAAGAAACTCAGAAAAGCAGGTTGGACAGACGAAGCCATTTACGACGCCATCACCGTCTGCGCCCTGTTTAACTTCTACAACCGCTGGGTCAGCGGCAGTGGTGTCGCCTGGAACGAAGAAGAATCTTCTGTCGCCAGCGGTAACCGTATTGCGCAGCGCGGCTATATCCCATAGCATCTTAGGGTCTCTTTATGCGACCCATTATCCTCCTCTTTGGCGCGGCCCTTCTGCTGAGCGCCCAGAAACCCGACCCGGCGTCCGTCCTCAAGCTGGCCGCCAAGCCCTCCTCCCCAGAATTCATTCAGGCAATCGAAGCCACCTTTTCAGCGCAACAACTCGAGAAAGGCGAAGCAGCCATTGCCGTTGGTCCCGATGCGCTTTTCGCCATCAAGGCCGCCAAGCTTCCCCAACTCGTAGTTGACGACGCCCCTGCTTCTGCAATGAAGAAAGCCGGGCCTTACTTCATCGGCTCCACCAAGCTCGCAATCTACACCTCGCACACGTATCACTATATGGTCGATGGCAAACGCTTTGGCGGCCGCCTCGATCTGTCCGCCTTCGGCCCGGAAGCCTATGAGCAACCCGGAGTTCCCCAGGGCAAGATCAGCGAGAAATTCACCTCAATGAGCAAGCTCTATGAAGGCATGGCAAGCGACTACTGGGTTTACACGCCAGCCCAATATGACGGCTCCATCCCCGCGGCTGTCATGGTCTGGCAGGATGGCGAAAAATACTCGACCCGCGTTGCAGCCAACCGCCTCCAGATCCAACTCGACAACCTCGCCCATCAGAAGCGCATCCCGATGATGATCCACGTCTTCATCTCCCCTGGCAAGGTCGGCACTCGCCCCATGCGCAGCATCCTCTACGACACCTACACCGCCAAATACACACGCTACACGCTCGACGAGATCCTGGCCGAGGTCTCGCAGAAGTGGAGGCTCCGCACCGACGGCTACTCCCGCGCCATCGCCGGTGAAAGCTCCGGCGGCATCTGTGCCTTCAACGCAGCTTGGTGGCATCCTGAGGAGTTCGCTCGCGTTTACTCCCGCATCGGCAGCTTCACCAGCATCCAGTGGAAGCCCGGCGAGCTTGATGGTGGCAACATCTTCCCCTTTGCCATCCGCAAACAGCCCAAGCGCAACATCCGCGTCTTCCTCTCCGACGGTAGCGAAGACCTCGAGAACAATCATGGCTCCTGGCCCCTGCAGAACATCCAGATGGCCAACTCCCTCAAGCTCAAGGAGTACGACTTCCTCTTCAAGTGGGGCAGCGGCCCGCACAGCACGGCTCAGGGCAACGCCGAAGTTCCGGTTGCCCTCACCTGGCTCTGGCGCGAATATGATCCCGCCAAGACCTCACAAGAATTCACAATGGACCCGGCCGAAAAAACAAAGCCATTCTTTCGCGTAAAATCACTAAACCGTGACTGAGGACCTCCAGCACCGCATCAAACGCCTTGAGTCGCAAGTCGCAGCGTTAACACGCCGCGTCTATCAACTCGAGTCAGGCGAGCCCATCCCTGCGCCTCCGCCGCCCTTAATCAACGAACAACCCGAACCGCCTCCAGAGGCTCCACCAGCAACAGAAGGGAAAGTCGCAGTCGCCACCGACTGGGAAGCCGCTGTCGGCACCAACTGGCTCAACCGCATCGGCGTCATCCTGCTCGTTATTGGCATTACGCTTTTCCTCGGCTACGCCATGACCTTCCTTGGTCCAGCTGGCAAGATCGCGATCGGAATTTCAGTCGGCTCGGCCCTGCTCGCCGCCGGCTATTGGTATGAACACCGGGGCAACTTCCGCCCCTTCAGCCTCGCGATGCTGGGCGGCGGCTTCGCCATCCTCTACGCCACTGCCTACGCGGCCCACGCCGTTGAAGCATCCCGCGTCTTCGACAACCTCTATCTGGGCGTCGCTCTGCAAACGGCCATCGCGGTTGTCGCGGTCTGGCAGGCGGTCCAGTTCGGCAGCGAGCGCGCCGCCACCCTCGGATTCCTCGCCGCCTACATCGGGCTGGGTGCCAGCCCTTCGCTGCCCTTCGTCTATGGGGCGGCCTACCCTCTCACCCTTGGCGGGCTCTGGCTCAGCCATCGCATGAGCTGGCGCGATCTTCCCTGGGGCATCCTGCTTTATACCTGGTTCTGTGAAATCTCAACCGGGGCTCGCGATTGGGAGTTCGAATTCATCGGCCATCCCATTGCCTGGTTCAATCTCGCTCTATTCGCCGCCTTCGAAGTCCGCGAACGCATGCGCGAATTTTCCTTGCGCAATCCGCTTTGGATCCTTGCAAACGATGGCCTTTTCCTCGTCGCAACCTTTTCCGCCACACGTTTCGAGAACAACAAACACGTCGCTGCTGTCTTCGGTATCCTCGCCATTGCGGGCGTTGTGGCCTCAGCAGCACGCGCTTACCTCAATGTCCGCTATGAGGCAGCCAGCGAAGCGCTCACGCTGCTCGCTGCCTCAATCTGGGTCATTACCCACTATGCCGATTCCGACCCACTCTTGCTGCTCATGCTGATCCTCGCCCTTGCCATGCTGGGCTTGGCCCGCAACCGCATGGAACCCACCGTCGCCCTCACCCTCACGGCAGAGGGCATTCTTGCACTCCTCACCTTCATCACCTACGTCGTCTTTCCAGAAACGAAAATGCAGGAGTATCCCTTCCTCCGCATCCATCTCGCCTTGCCTCAGACCCTGACCTTGATCGTTTGTCTGTTCGCCGCCGGCCGGTGGTTCACCACCACGCCCTGGCCCAGTTGGGCAGCGCTGATCGGAGTGGCACTTGTCACGCTCGTCACAATCCCGAAAACCGCGGGCACCATCGTTCTTTCGCTCGAAGCCATCTGTGCCATTGCCGCCGGGCTTTACCTTGCACGCCGGCCGATTCGCCTCGGCGGCATCGCCCTGTTTCTCTTCAGCATCCTGAAGGTCTTCTTCTACGACCTTGGGGAACTCGATACGCTTCCCCGCATCCTCAGCTTCATCGTCTTGGGACTTTTATTGATCGGTGCGTCCTGGGGCTACACAAAATACCGCGCACAACTGCAAAAATACTTGTAGTGCCTATTGATGAACGGCAGTTCTTTGTTGAATCGCAGACAACAAAGCCCGCTAGCCTGAATTGCCCTTTCTGCCGAACCGTGGATACCTATGAACTGCGCTGGCTCGTGCGCAAGAAGCGCGACCGCCTTCCCGGCAACGCCGACGACAGGGATCGAGCGAAGTTTCAAAAGTCGCTCAGCTACATGGTGCTGCTCGACGACAAGGTGACCTGCAAGAATCAGCGCTGCCGACGACCCTTTGAGATCTCGGGCATCAAGACGACTGCCTTCTTCTAACGGCTGGAGGCTTGAATCTGAACCAGCTCAACTTCCTTCTTCGGGAGTGCTGGGGCTTCAAGCGTTTGTGGGTCACGCCAGTAATCCATCATGGAAGTCTGGTGGACGCAGCTCACTGTGCAATGGGGCGCACAGCCTTTTTTCGTGTTGTATTCACGGCGGACATCTTCAAGCGTGTATTCCGTAACCGGAGTGCCGGGATAACCGCGCTGCTGCGAACAGTAGTGGACTAAACCCTCTTCGCAAACATACAAATACCGCGCACCCGCACGGCACTGCCAGTCATTCGGTACGCCATCAGCAATCTTGTCCTGGAACTGGTTCAGACGTGCGTAGCTCTTCTTTGAGAGGTTGCGAATCCGGTGAAACACTTCTTTCTCCACCGGTCCCAGCGGCTTCAACTGTCCGCTACCGTCGTGAATGATCCCGACCGTGGAGCTCAAACCCAGCTCATGCGCGCGAGTCGCAATCACATAGGCATCTTCAGGATTCTTGATTCCCGCGCCCACCACACTGTTGATGTTCACGTGGAACATTGCAAACTCGGCCAGCCACTGCAGCTTCTTGTCGAGAACCTTCAAACTCTTCTTCGAAATCTCGTCCGGCATCAGATTGTCGATCGAAATCTGCAGGTGATCGAGCCCGGCGGCATTCAATCGTTTGATGCGATCTTCAACCAACAAATACCCGTTGGTGATCAACCCGGCAATGGCCCCGACCTTCCTGATTTCTCGGATGATGTCGTCCAGGTCTGGGTGCAGCAGCGGCTCACCGCCGCTAATCGTGATCAGAGTTGCACCCAACCGGCCCAGGTTTCGGACACGTTCCAACATGACGTCCGTCGGCACGGGCTTCGAGAAGTCGTCGTACTCGTTGCAATAGCCACAATCGATATTGCAACGGCGAATCGGCACGATGTGCGCCTGCACAACGTGGTCGGTGGACGCGAGCCCCTTGGCTACGAGACCGAGCTCACGAAACAGACGCTGGTAAGCGGCGAGCCGCCTTTGGACGCGGAAAGAAAATGAGGGCATTAGGCCAAGTTCCTATTATACGTTTAGCGTAGCTTTAATTCCAGTTTTCCGCCCAGTCCTTCGTAAGCCAAGATTAAACAGTTTACCTTAGTCATTTTACCCGGGTAGTCAAAGAACAGGTTCCCTGCCCTGCCATGAATCGCCCCCTCGGGGATTCCGCTCTCAATCGCAGCATTCCAGTTTTGCGGACCGTCGGGATTGTTGATCACGTTCTCGGGAGGCGTCGGCGCGCCAACAACAATCCCGCCATTTCCCATTCCACCGCCCAGAATCAAGCGTCGTCGTTGCGGGTCGGAGTCTCGGTTACGTAACGTGTGCGCCACCAGATTGGGAGCAACAGGAAGCAGAACAAGCTTTTTCCCATCAACCCTCAGCTGGAAGTCCGCGGTGCGAAGCTCATCCTGAAAGGTCTTGCTGGCAAAGACCCCGATTTCTACCACAATGAAATTCCCGGCGTCGTGAAGGCTTCCCTTCTCTCCGGCACCAAAACTCCGCCCCATGTAGGTCGCACCGATTTGCAGCTTGCCGGCATCTCCCGACACTTCGTAGTCTGCGGGCTTCGACTTGAGTGGCAGGCCCTGAGGCCTTCCCCCTTGCCCCCACAGAGTTGCGAATGCCGTCACAATAAGAATTCGCCGTATGCACCGCATCACCTTCATCCTACTCCTGTCGATCACTGTCCTCCCGGCCCAGCCGCTTGCGGGCAAGCTCAAGCCGATCCTCAAGCAGAATGCGCGGGTTCATTGGGGAATCCACGCCGTTCAGCTCAAAAATGGCCGTGTGCTGGCAAGCGTGAATGCAGATCAGTTCTTTATTCCGGCCTCCAACACCAAGCTCTTCTCGACGGCTTACGCGCTCACGGCTCTCGGTGCCGATCATCGCTTCAGCACTAAAGTACTTGCCCAAAGCGCCCCTGACAAAGACGGCCGCATCCAAGGAGATTTGGTCCTTTACGGCGGCGGCGACCCAAGTCTCTCGGCTAGAAAATACCCCTACCGACGCGAGAAGGCCTTTGAAGAAGATCTGTTGCTCCCTCTGCGTCAACTCGCCAAGCAACTGAAAGACCGCGGGGTGCGCCACGTCTCCGGCAGAATCCTGGGCGATGACACTTCCCAGGAATTTGACCTCATCCCGAACGGCTGGAGCGCGGACGACGGCCTGTTTGAATACGGCGCCCCAGTGAGCGCTCTCACCTTCAACGACAACATCTTCTCGCTCAAATTGAACTCCGCCGGATTGACGCTCGACCCGCCAGTCGAATACTTCGCCTTTCTGAACGAAGTGGATTCAAATTCCAGAAGGCTCCGCCTCGAGCGTGCCCCCGGCTCGCGCGTGGTGCGAATCAGCGGTGGCCTCACAAGAAACTATGAGAATGACCTTGCTGTCGACGACCCAGCTTTGTATGCGGCAACGGCCTTTCGGCATGTATTACGAGAAGAGGGGATTCGGGTGGATGGCGCAGCCGACGCACGCCACAAGGCGCCTGCGGCAATCGAAACAGTGGAATTGGCCCGGCGCGACTCGCCGCCGCTCGCACAGGTGATTCAGGTCGTCGACAAAGTGAGCCAGAATCTGCATGCCGAACTGCTGCTGCGTGCCGCCAAGCAGAAGATGCCGTTCGCTGAGTTTCTGAAGAAGGCGGGGATCGACGAAAAGGACGTAAACCTCGAAGATGGTTCCGGGATGTCGCGGCTGAACCTGGTGAGCCCCAAAGCAGTAGTGCAATTGCTGCGGTTTATCGAGCAGCAGGGACAACTAGAACTATTCCGCGATGCGCTACCCGTCGGTGGCGAGGATGGAACCCTGCGGAACCGCTTCAACAAGTCGCCTCAAGCCAACTTGATCCAGGCCAAGACAGGCAGCCTTTCCCACGTCTCAGCCTTGGGTGGCTACGCTCAGTCAAAACGCTTCGGCCTGATCGCATTCCAGATTGTGGCCAACAATTACAACGCACCTACCCAAGAGGTGAGGACCGCTATCGACAGAATCGCGTTAGCATTAGTGCAGTAGCAAAACTGATGCCGAAGAACCATACCCCCGAATATCACAACTCCGTCCTCGTCCCGATGGTGATCGAGCAGACGACGCGCGGCGAGCGCAGCTTTGATATCTATTCGCGCCTGCTGAAGGAAAACATCATCTTCCTCGGCACCCCGATCGACGACCAGATCGCCAACTTGCTTGTTGCGCAGATCCTCTTCCTGGCTAGCGAAGATCCGGATCGGGACATCAACATCTACATCAATTCCCCCGGTGGTTCGATCACCGCGGGACTTGCGATCCTCGACACCATGAACCTGGTCGAGCCCGATATCGTTACCTACTGCGTGGGCCAGGCTGCTTCGATGGCAGCAGTACTGCTCGCCTGCGGCACCAAGGGCAAGCGTTTCGCCCTGCCGCACTCGCGCATCATGATCCACCAGCCTTCCATGTCGAACCTCGGCGGTCAGGCCACCGACATCGACATCTACGCCCGCGAGATCCTGCGGATGAAGGAAGTGATGAACGGCATCATGAGCGACGCCACGGGCCAGCCGATCGACAAGATCGCGCGCGACACCGAACGCGACTACATCCTCGAAGCGCCACAAGCGATCGAGTATGGAATCATCGACCGCATCATCGCCTCGCGCGAACGCCCGAGCAAGTAACATGCAGCCAGCAGACCTCATCGACCCGCGTCATACGCGGGTTTTTTTATTGGCGGCCAAGCACTTCCAGGTTTACATTCTGGTGCGGGGCGCCAACCCACTTGCCTTCCGTTTTTATGGCCAGCCGGGCTACTATCCGAAGCGGCTTGACATCAAGGCAAAGACAGCGAAGATCGATGTCGGCCGTTACGTTCTCGGTGGTCTGGTGGTGAGTCCCTACATACATCCCGGAGCGTTCGGCGGACGGGACATGCAAGGGGTGAAAAAGAACTGGGAAGAGTCGCTCAGCGTCATCCACAGCGGAGAGGGCAGAATGTATCTGCCAGCCGGCAAGCACTACATGGTGGAAATGGACCCGAACCACAAACACTATGGGGTCTTGTATCTCTGCAAATCGGGATTAACGACTCACAAGCAATACATCTGTAGCGACTATGATCTCTACGGTCTGATCTCGGCGAAAGCGCCAGGAGTGCATGAGTTCGTGATGGAAGAGCGACTGGGAAACAAGCATGTGCGGACGCCTGAGCTGCTCGATGTGCAAGTGTTTCTGAACCGGCACTTCGGGTTGCCGTTGATTCAGCATGGTGCGCAGGAGAGCTATCTATCGCATCAGGATGAGCCTGTGATTGCGTTTGAGCCGGGAGGCGGGGTTGTGATTCTCGAAGGGAAAGCGGCGATCGAAGCCTATTACGCAAATAAGCTGGGCGGCCGCAAGGCGTTCGATTCGAAACACCCTGAAGCCGCCCAGCCATCGCGTGGACTCTGGAAGAAAACCTGATCAGCCTTTCGGCGGAGCCATCCCCTTCATGCGGATGTAGGTGATGAGGTTGCCATAGTGAAGTGCGGTGTGTTCGAGCAGGTGGAGGGCGATCCAGCCTTTGTCGCGGGGATTCTTCGCGGTAGTCTTCTGAGCCATCTTGCCGTCGACGGCTTCAATGGCGGCGAGGCAGTAGTCGAAGCTTTCGGCGAGACCTGCCACTTTGGGCTTGGCTTCCCCTTTGAGTTGAGCGCAGAGGGAGTAGTTGGCTTCACCCATGTGTGTGACGATTTGCCTGACTGACATCACTTCGGGGGTTGGCTTGAAGTCGAGATCTTCTGGCTTGAAGGCGCCCGCGATGGCGACCACCTTCTTCTTGTAATCAGCCATCAGTGACTTGAGGTTCACCGTGACGCCTTCCTGAGCGAAGGCGGCGGTAGCGAGGAGGAGGAGTGAGATGGTTTTCATAGTTAGGCCATGATCTTCTTGAAGTTGGCGAGACACTTTTCGACGGTCTCGAGTTCGGAGTATTGGCTGCCTTCCTGTTCGACGAGCAGGTGTTCGACACCGCCGGTCTTGATGCAGGCGTTGACGATAGCCTTCCAATCCGCGGCACCTTCGCCGAGGAGGACACGGTAGCCATCGTGGGGCTTTTCAAGGCCGCGCTTCCAATCCTTCATATGAAGGCTCTTGATGCGGCCGGGGTTGGCCTTAATCCAGTCGATCGGATCGGTGCCGGCTTCGATACAGGTGCCGACATCGAGTTGGAGAACGACGTCTTTGCTGGTCTCCTTCGCAAGAACTTCGATGGGTTTGGTGCCATCAATGGGCCGGAATTCGAGTGCGTGGTTGTGGAAGCCAGTACCCTTGTTGAGCTTGGCGAGCTTCTCAGAGGCGGTATTGAGTTTAGCGGCGACGCCCTTCCAACCGTCGAGGCCTTCGACCTTACCGGCGCTCGACATGATCATGAAGCGGCTCTCGAGGATGACGTTGAGTTCGATGACGCGATCGAGGTGTTCGGGGGTGAAGTACTTGGCGCCGGTGTGAGCGGAGAAGCACTTCATGCCAGAATCTGTGATCAACTTCTTGGCTTCTTTGGCCTGATCGGGAGTCCATTCGGCGTAGGGGCCGTAGAGTTCGACGCCATCGTAGCCCATTTTGCCGACCGCCTTGATGGTGGCGACCATGTCCTTGGCGAACTCCTTGCGGACACTATAAAGCTCGAGGCCGATGGGCTTTTTGATGGCACCTTGGGCGAGCGAAGCAGCCGCCGTTGCGGCTAGAAAAGTACGACGATCCATATTTGGCGATAGTATCTCATCGGGCCAGTGAGAGGTTGGCCTGGGCTTTGAGATCCAAGGTTGAAAAGCGGCCCTGGCGGTAGAGCGAGCAGCCGGCGACGGCGATCATGACGCCGTTGTCGGTGCTCCATTTGGGCTCGGGGAAGTAGACGGGGATTTGCCAGTTGCGGGCTTTGACGGCTTCGCGGAGGCCGCGGTTGGAGGCGACGCCGCCCGAGATGACGAGGGCTTTCGCACCGATGCGTTCGGCGGCATTGCCGGCGCGGTTGAGGAGCTCTTCGATGACGGTGAACTGGAAGCTGGCGAGCATGTCGATTGTCTCGGGGTCGGTGGCGGGATCGAAGGAGCCGCGGAGGCGGCGAGCTTCGGTCCAGCGGAGGACGGCGGTTTTGAGGCCGCTGAAGCTGAAGTCGCTCAGGTTGCCTTTGAGTTTGGGCGAGGTGAAGCGGACGGCGCGGGGGTTGCCTTTGGCGGCGAGGGCGTCGATGACGGGTCCGCCGGGGTAGCCGAGGCCGAGGAGCTTGGCGACCTTGTCGTAAGCTTCGCCGGCGGCGTCGTCGCGGGTGCGGCCCTCCAAGCGATACTCGCCTTCAGCGAGGCACTCGAATAAATGGGTGTGGCCGCCGCTGGCAACGAGGGCCATGGCGGGGTACTCGATCTCGACGCCGATCAGCGCGGCGCGGATGTGGCCTTCGAGATGGTGGACGCCGATGAGGGGGATGTTCCTGGCAAAGCAGAGCGCCTTGGCGTAGGTGAGGCCGACGAGGAGGCTACCGACGAGGCCGGGGCCGTGGGTGACGGCGATGGCATCGAGATCTTCGAGGCGGGTGTTGGCCTGGGTGAGGGCTTCGCGGACGATCGGGACGATGGCGCGGACGTGCTCGCGGCTGGCGAGTTCGGGGACGACGCCACCGTACTTCTGGTGGACATCGAGCTGAGACGCTACGCTGGAAGATAGGATCCTGGTTCCGTCTTCGACGACTGCAGCGGCGGTTTCGTCGCAGGAGGATTCAATGCCAAGGATTCTCAAACCTCTAGTTTAACCGTGACACCGAAAATCGAAGACTACCTGTATGACCTGCCCGATGAGCTGATTGCGAGGCGGCCTTTGCCGGAGCGCTCTGGCTCGCGGATGCTCGTGCTGGACCGGGCGGCGGGGACGATCCGCGATGACCGGTTTGAGAACTTTCCGAGCTACATCGAGCCGGGCGATTGCCTGGTGTTGAACAACACGCGGGTGATCCCGGCGCGGCTGTTTGGCAAGCGGCCGGGGACGACGGGGAAGATCGAGATCTTTCTGTTGCGGAGCCTGAACGCAGAGGCGACGCGATGGCGGGCGCTGGTGAGGCCGGGCAAGAAGTTGCCGGTGGGGCAGAAGGTGGAGCTTGCGCCGGATCTGATGGCGACGATCACGGCGCACCTTGAGCATGGGGAGCGGGAGATTGAGCTGGAGGGAAGCGGATCGATTGAGGCGATCGGGCATGTGCCGCTGCCGCCGTACATCGACAGGCCAGATGAGGCTAGCGACAAGGAGCGGTATCAGACTGTGTTCGCCAAGCACGCCGGGGCCGCGGCGGCGCCAACGGCGGGGCTGCACTTTACGGCTGAGATTCTGGCGCGGGTTGCGGCCGAGATTGCCGAGGTGACGCTGCATGTGGGCCTGGGTACGTTTCAACCGTTGAGCGATGAGAACCTGAAGACGATGACGCTGCACCATGAGTTCTATGAGGTGAGCGCGGAGGCTTCGGCCAAGCTGAAGGCGGCGCGGCGGCGGGTGTGCGTGGGGACGACAAGCGTGCGGACGATCGAGACGACGATGGAGCCTGGGACTGGGGACACGAATCTGTTGATCGCGCCGGGCTATGAGTTCAAGGCGGTTGGGGCGGTGTTGACGAACTTCCACCTGCCGGGGTCGAGCCTGATGATGCTGGTGGCCGCGTTTGCGGGCTATGAGCTGACGATGCGGGCGTACCGCCACGCGGTTGCGGAGCGGTACCGGTTCTTCAGCTATGGGGACTGCATGCTAATTCTTTAGCAGGAGTTTGCCGGAGGTTCTGCGGCTTTCGAGGTCGATGTGGGCCTGGGCGGCGTCGGACATGGGGTAGGTCTTTTCGATGTGGAGCCAGAGCTGGCCGGACTTGAGCCAGTTGAAGAGGTCGCCGCTGCGCCAGGTGACTTCGTCGCGGGTGGCGGCGTAGTGACCGAGGGTGGGACGGGTGAGGAAGATGCTACCCTTCTGGCTGAGCTTGAGGGGGCTGATGTCGGGGACGGGTCCGCTGGCGTTGCCGTAGGTGACCATCATGCCGCGGGCGCGGAGGGAGTTGAGACTGGCCTCGAAGGTGGAGGCACCGACGCTGTCGTAGACGACGTGAGCGCCCTTGACGTTGAACTGTTCGTAGCTGGAGATGATGTCGACGCCGGCTTTGATGGCGAGCTCGTATTTGGGTGTGCCGGGGGCGGCCGAGGTGGTGCCGATGACGAAGGCTCCGCGCATCTTGGCGATTTGAGTGAGCAGGAGGCCGACGCCACCGCCGCAGGCGTGGATGACGCAGGAGTGGCCGGGCTCGAGCTTGAAGGTGGAGTGGGCGAGGTAATGGGCGGTCATGCCCTGGAGCATGATGGCGGCGGCGTCTTCGAGCGTGACGCCATCGGGGACAGGGACCAATTGCCAGGAGGGGACGACGGCGTATTCGGAGTAAGAGCCGATGGTCATGGCGTAGGCCACGCGCTGGCCGACCTGGACATCGGTGACGTCTTCGCCAATGGCTTCGACGATGCCGGCGCCTTCCATGCCCGGAGTGAAGGGCATGGGTTGTGGATAGAGGCCGGTACGGTGATAGACGTCAATGAAGTTGACGCCGCTGGCGGCGAGCTTGACGAGGGCCTGGCCCTTGGCGGGCTGAGGGATGTCTTTGTCGGAATAGACGAGTTTTTCGGGACCACCCGTTTCGAAGACTTGGATTGCTTTCATATGTTCCTTACCCATTTTCTTGTGTGCAGCCAGGCGGCGTAGGCGGCGAAGTAAGCCAGGCCGAAGGGGAAGACCAGCATGCGCAGCGGCAGCCAGACTCCGTTGTCGCCGGCCATGCCAGCGCGAAAGGCCATGAAGTGGAGGATGACCTTCCAGTTAGAATAATCGATCCAGAAGTAATCGCCGTTTTCATTCATGACGAAAACTTTGGCGCGGAGGGCGACCAGCAGCAGCCACTTCCACTTGGACATGACTGGGACGCCGGCGCAGATGATACCGAGCACGCTGGGACCCTTGGATCGAATGAGCCGAGCGAGAGTTTTCGCTCCGCCCCAGCCACGGTAATCCTGAACGCGGTAAATGGCTCCGTTTTGTGGACGGAAGCCCTGGGGGTGGCCTGTGTAGCAGGTGACCAGATCGATCTGAATGTCCTGGCCATGCAGCTCATAGAGATCACCGATGAAACCGTCGAACAATGAACGGGGGCCGCTTTCGACGAGCACGACCTTGGTGAGGTTGGTAATGCGGCGGGAGAAGAATAGATCCAAACTATTAGGATATGACTGTTGCCAAGCTTGAGGAAATCATGGGCCCGCTGCCGGGGGTGGCGCATGGCAAGCCGGTGTGGAAGGTGGACGGCGAGTGGCTGGACGGGGGCCTGATGCGGCGGCATGTGACGTATGACGACGAGGTGCCGGCGTGGTTGTTGTTGCCGCCGGATGCTTTGAGACGGAAGGGGCCGGCGGTGTTGTGTCTGCATCAGACAACGCGGATTGGCAAGGACGAGCCGGCGGGGCTGGGGGGCAAGCCGAATCTGCATTATGCGCGGGAGCTGGCGTTGCGTGGGTTCGTGACGCTCGCGCCGGATTATCCAAATTTTGGCGAGTACCGGTATGATCCTTATGCCAGTGGGTATGTGAGCGCAACGATGAAGGGGATCGTGAACCACATGCGCGCGGTGAGTCTGCTGGATGGATTGGGTGTGAGTGGTGTGGCGGTGTGTGGCCACTCGCTGGGCGGGCACAATTCGCTGTTTTTGGCTTCGTTTGATCGACGGGTAAGAGCCGTGATTACGAGTTGCGGGTTTACGAGTTTTCGGAAGTATATGGGCGGTGATTTGAAGGGGTGGTCGCATCGCGGGTACATGCCCAAGATCGCTGGCCGGCGAGCCGAGGAGATGCCGTTTGAGTTTGCGGATGTACTGCGTTTGATCGCGCCGCGGCCTGTGTTTGTGAGTGCTCCGTTGCGGGATGCGAATTTTGACGCAAGTGGGGTGGACGATGCGGTGCGGGATTCGCGGCATGCCGGGATTCGCGTGGAGCATCCGGATTGCGAGCATGATTTTCCGCCGGAGGTGCGGCAGTTGAGCTATGCGTGGCTGGACCGGGTGATGCGTTGAGGGGCGATTGGGTTCGTTTTGTTCAGGCGGCATCGAGCATGGGCGCGGGGTGGATTGGGTTCGTTTCTTCGTTTTGCAGTTTCAAGCCGTGATGGACGGTGAGGCCGAGGTAAAGGGCTTCTTCCTGTTTGAGTTCGTGTTTTCTGAGTTGGGCAGCGGGTAGGGCCGGGGAGATGTTTTCGTCGAGCTCGACGTCTTTGAGTTCGGCGTGCATTTCGACGGCGGCGAAGCGGTCGAGTTGGAGTTGGGAGAGTTGCTTGAAGGCTTTGTGGGCGCGGCGTTCGTAGAGGGCGCCTTGTTTGATGAGTCGTTCCATTTGGAGGAAGAAGGTTTGGTTTTCGGGGTTGGCGAGCCAGCGGTCTTGCGCGTCGGCTTCGAAGCGTTGGGCGCGTAGTGCCTGGAAGGTGGAGAAGGCGTATTGTTCGAAGACGACTTCCTCGGCGGGGCCAAAGGGGACGATTTGCTGGAAGAGCTGCTCGCGGAGGGCTTTATATTGGGCTTGCTCCTGGGGGTTGGCTGCGAAGAGGGAATCGGCCGAGGCGTTGAGGCCGTGGCGGAGGGAGTTCTTTGCGGATTGCTGTTTGCCCTGGTCGGTGCGGGGACCGGTGGACTTCTGTGCGTTCTGAATGTTGGCCAGGATCTGGGCTTTGGTTGACATTGGGTTGGGTGCCTTTCGGGATGAGTTTTGTGGAATTTCTTCCGAGGACAGGATAGCGGGTGGGGGTGGGGGGTGCGAGGTTGGCCAGAGTGTTAAGTTATTGAATTAACTGGAGATGATTTTTTCAAAAAACTTGTGAACGAAAATTCCCATATAACCCATATTATATTTATGGCAGTATGGGTATATGAAGACTACTGTCGAGATCGCGGATCCTCTGTTTGATCAGGTGAAGGTGCTGGCGAAGGAGGAGGGAGTGAGCTTTCGCGACCTGGTGGAGGAGGGGCTGCGGAGTGTGGTCAGTGCGCGGTCGAGCGCGGCGGGTACGCCCTTTCGGCTGCGGGATGGGAGTTTTGCTGGGGGCGGTGGATTGCAGGGCGGCTTGAGTTTGAGTGAGCTGACGCGGCGGGCCTATGCGGATGAGAAGGAGTGGCAGGGCCGATGATCGTTGTGGATACGAACATTCTGGTTTATGCGCACCGGAAGGATCTGGCTGACCATGCCGCGGCTGCGGCGGCGGTGAGGAGGCTGGCGGAGGGGAGGGCGAGTTGGGGGATTCCGTGGGCTTGTGTGCATGAGTTTTTGTCAGTCGTGACTGATGGGCGGATTTTTGTTGTGCCGAGCCCGGCGGAGGCGGCGGTGGAGCAGGTGGAGGTCTGGATGGAGTCGCCGGGGTTGAAGATGCTTTGCGAGACGGCGGGGTATTGGGATGCGCTGAAGCGGACGGTGCTGGGTGGGCGGTTGAAGGGGGCGCAGGTGCATGATGCGAGGATTCATGCGATTTGTGTGAGTCATGGCGTGGAGGAGCTGTGGTCGGCGGATCGGGATTTTACGAGGATGAGGGGGGTGAGGGTGGTGAATCCGTGTGTGGGGTAGGGGGTGGATTTAACGGCCGATTCACGGCACGTTGTCGGCATTGGGGCTGAGCCGATAACGTGCCCTCGCTGACTGAGGCCAGTTGTTTGTCACTGCCTATCGCGATAGGTAGGCTGAGTGCTTCCGATTGGCTGGAATCAAGACTTGGGGTTGAGCAGCCTCGCCTCGAAAGATGCTTGCAGGACCTCTTAACCTTCCAGAACTCCGCTTTCGGGCCACCTGCTTGCATCGACGATCCAGGCGCACCCCGAGCGACTGGCGAGAGATCTCTCTCGGCAACTCTCTCAAGTTGGCTAGCGGGTCGGTGGTGGCAGTCTCAATTTGGCGCCGATCGCCTCGGCAATGATTGCCGTTACCAAGCTGTTGATGCTGACTCCCTCGCGCTCCGCCTGTTTGGTCAACTTCAAGTAAAGAGTGCGGGGCAGACGCTGGCGCCACTGGGCGGGCGCAACTTCAGGTTTGGGGACTTTGCCCCCAGACTCGCTGATGACGTCCAAGCAATCGCGCAGTGCCTCCCGGCCGTTGGCAATTGCCTCTTCGATCGTCTCGCCATCGGACATACAGCCCGGAATGTCGGGGTACTCAACGAGATAGCCACCGCCTTCTTCCTTTGAAAGTGGGCGAACCGTGAACTGATAAGCATCAGGAGTCGGCTTCTTTTTAGATTTCATTTTGCTTTACCTCGATTGCCGCGTCGACCAGGGCCAGGAATTGCTTGATGTAGATGGGCTTGATGGGCCGCTTTGACGGTACAGATACGATCTCCCGCACACCGGGTGAGCTGAAAATCACGTGGCTGCCACCGCGACCGGGCCGACGCCACTCTAAATGGTTGTCGCTGGCAACTGATTGCAATTCTTCGATACGCCAGCCCGTCTGCACCAGGCGCATTTTCGATAGCATTTTTTGCGTGGAAGCCACATGGCGATGATACCGTATCCGGTATCGACTTGACCAAGCTCATCGAGCTACGTCGAGGACATTTGCGCAAAGACTCTCACGGTGTAGAACTGTTCTTCCTGGATTGCACGCTACTCGGAAGTTGGCCACAAAGTCCCGTTCGAGGAATTTAACCGGGCGTTTCCTGCTAAGCCGTTCGCCGGGGCCGCTGCAATGAGTGGATCGCAGGCGATCCGTCAATTGACTAGTTGCCCTTCTTTTAGGTGCGAGAGATCTACACTTTGTGACTAGACCGACGCGTATGGAAAGATCGCCGGCCGTTGGTAGCACGCTGGGCGGCCCGTGGTGGCATCATGAGTTGTGTATGTCAAGTTCTGCAATTACGAATTTGGCCAATGCTGCCTTTCTGGGCTTTTAGGGGAGGAGTGCAGAGGAGGGGATGTGCCCCTCCTTTGCATCCAGTAATGTAGAGTCCCACCGCCGTCAGGCGGCTTGTTCGAGTTTTCTCAACTGCTCCTTTCTGTGGTCTGAGAGTTGCGTCATATTGAGATACCGGATTGCCTCGACCCAGT
>VFZU01000069.1 GCA_016870995.1 Acidobacteriota bacterium | reverse complement strand
TGAGCGATATGGCCTCGACGATGTTTTACATCGGCGGCATTACCGAGCAGGCTATCGGCAAAAGTGCGCCATGGTTCATCCTTGCCGTGATGCTTTACAGCTTTGCGGTGCGCAGCGTCTACATGGAAAGCTGCAGCATGTTTGTGCGAGGTGGCGTCTACGTCGTCGTGCGCGACGCGCTGGGGCCAATGATGGCAAAGATCAGCGTGAGTGCGCTGATTGTGGATTACATCCTTACCGGGCCAATTTCATCCGTGTCGGCGGGGCAGTATCTGGGCCACTTGCTCAATGAGACATTTGAAAAGCTGAATCAGCCGTATCACGTCGATCCGCCGACATTCGCGGCGGCGTTCGGCGTCGTGGTGACGTTGTATTTCTGGTGGTCGAACATTAAGGGTATCCATGAGAGTTCACACAAGGCGCTGAGAATTATGCAGATCACCACCGCGATGGTGGTGATGCTGTTGCTGTGGAGTGCCTATACGCTGATTGTTCGTGGCGGGGAACCATTGCCTCCAGCGCCCGTTCTTGAGAACGTGCGATTCACTAAAGAATCGTTGGGATGGTTTGAAGGCACTTTTTGGCCCAACATCGCGGCCGTAGGCCTATTGATCGCCTTTGGTCATAGCTTGCTTGCGATGAGTGGCTTTGAAACTCTGGCGCAGGTGTATCGCGAAATCGCATACCCGAAGATGAAGAATTTGAAGATCACGGGAAACATCGTTTGTTTCTACGCAGTGATTTCGACCGGATTGATTTCTCTGTTGGCCGTGATGATCATTCCTGATTCGATTCGGCCAAAGTACTACGACAACCTGATTGGCGGCATGGCGATGAGCCTCGAAGGCGACCCGCTTTTGAAGTATGCATTCCATGTGTTCGTCGTGATCGTCGGCACGTTGATCTTGAGTGGCGCGGTGAATACATCGATCATTGGAGCCAACGGCGTTTTGAACCGTGTGGCGGAAGATGGCGTTTTGCTGAAGTGGTTTCGCAAGCCCCACAGCAAGTTCGGCACCAGTGCGCGCATCATCCACCTGATCACGATCTTGCAGATTTTGACGATTCTGGGCTCGCGCGGTGACGTTTATCTGCTGGGCGAAGCGTATGCGTTTGGTGTGGTGTGGAGCTTCTTTCTAAAGGCTCTTGGAGTGCTGGCACTGCGGTTCCAGCGGCATGACCAGGAATATAAGTTCCCACTCAATTTCACGTTGGGTGGCCGTGAATTTCCGTTCGGTCTGGCGATGATGACCTCGTCGCTGTTTCTGATTGCGATTGCGAACCTGATTTCGAAGAAGGTCGCGACGGCTTATGGCATCGGCTTCACGATCCTGCTCTTCCTTGTGTTCACGGTGAGTGAGTACGTGAACCGACAAAAGCAGAAGCGAAAAGAAAAGGGCCTTGAGCAGTTCAATCTGGAGCATCAGGTTGAGGTGACTTCAGACGTCCTCGAAGCGCGGCCAGGCTGCGTTGTGGTGGCTGTGCGTGGCTGGCGGCAAATGGAGCATCTGAAGAAGGTGCTTGAGAAGACGAATCTGCGCCGGCATGACATTGTCGTGATGACTGTGCGGCCGGTAGCGATCGGCACCGGAGAGCATGATCTTGCGGATGAGCAGTTGTTTACCAGCTACGAGCAGGAATTGTTTTCGCACGTTGTGGCTGTGGCTGAGAAGCAAGGCAAGCCTGTCGATTTGCTGGTGGTGCCTGCGGTGAATCCATTCGAAGCGATGGTCCAAACCGCCCATAAGCTGAAGGCCTCGCGGCTGGTTTCCGGCGTGAGTGCCAAGATGGCGAGCGAAGAGTTGGCAAGGCGGATCGGACTGGCCTGGGAAAATCTGCCAGAGCCGAAGCATCCGTTTTCGCTTGAGATCATCGCCGAAGGACGTTCCAGCGTATTCGTGAACCTTGGCCCACACCCGCCCCGGTTGTGGCCTGAGGACGTGGACCTTTTGCACGACATCTGGCTCAAGCTATCGGCTGATGAACAATTGGGTAGCCGGTTGCATCATCGCGACATCGTGGGGCTGGCCTTACGCCGCCTCGATCAGGAAATTGATGTGGCTGGCAAAGAAGCGATCGTGAAGCAGTTCAACGCTGAGCTGGGCAAGAACTAACTCAGCCAGCAGCCTTGCGCGGCTTCGGCGGTGGGGCGACTTCATTCAGGAAATCATGGTCGCTGTAGCAGGTGCAGCAGCGCACCTTGGCTGGACTTGTACCAACTAGCGACACAATGTTGTGATTCGTCAAACGCTTGCACTTGACGCAAAAATCGTCGATGGTGTCTCCAAGTCTGTGTTCGGAAGGAAACATCACTAATGGCTCCAGAACGTTAGTATATGGCACAAGCCGCCAGAAGGCATTCGGGAATACAATGGGAACCCAAGCCTCACCATGAGCCAGAGACTTTTTCAACTCCTGCTGGCGGGCACACTCGCTGTGGCCGCCCGTGCAGACTTCAGCTACATCACAACTATTAAGTCTGGCGGGCCGGGTGCTGGCACCGTTACCAAGCACAAGATCAAAGGCAACAAGATGCGTCTCGATACGGCGGGCAACACGACTTTATTTGATCTCGACTCACAGACCATGTCGACCTTGAATCACGGGGCGAAGACATACACCGTGAAGAGGTTGAGCGACTTGGGTAGCCCAACAGCCAAGGTCGGCACAGAGCTCAAGGCCGACATTCGAGAAACGGGGCAGAAGAAGCAGATCTCGGCAATCCCCTGCCGACAAGTATTGATGACGATGTCCATGGGGCCGGCTAACGGCAACATGACGATTGAAAGCGAAATGTGGGTTTCAGCAGATGTGCCCGGCGGCACGGAGATGCAGGCGATCGGGGTAAGGATGTCCGAAAAAGGTGTTTTCACTGGAGGCGGGGATCCGCAGTCGCGCAAGATGATGGCGGACCTGCAACGTCAAATGGCGAAAGTGAATGGCATACCAGTGCTGCAAGCTACGCGGATGAAAGCTGGAGATGATGCGATGGCCAAGCAACTGAAACAACAAATGGCGGCGATGCGCGCTCAGATGGAAGCACTCAAGAAAGCAGGCGGGAAGCAGGCCGAGATGGCCGACAAAGTGCTGGCCACGATGGGCGGTGGAGGC
The DNA here is from genome assembly GCA_016870995.1 of Acidobacteriota bacterium. Lineage (GTDB taxonomy): Bacteria > Acidobacteriota > Terriglobia > Bryobacterales > Bryobacteraceae > Bryobacter. Next base: position 25,725 of record VFZU01000069.1, on the reverse strand, counting down.
GGAAAGTATCTGATGGAGATCACCTCGGTGTCGAGCGCGTTTTCTGCCGCGACGCTTGCTGCTTCTGAATTCGTTGTGCCGGCTGGTTACAAGAAGGCGGATCGCTAATCATGATCGCCATGCGCCATCGAGTGATCGCGATGACCGTGCTGCTTGCAGCCGTCACATATCTTGACCGAATTGCCATCGGTGTTGTTGCGCCACAGATCACCAAGGATCTGGGGCTGACAAAGATTGAAATGGGCTACGTGTTCAGTGCGTTCACCGTTGCCTATGGCGTGTTTGAAATCCCCACTGCGGCCTGGGCCGATCGCATCGGTTGCCGCAATGTGGTGACTCGGATCGTAATTTGGTGGAGTGCGTTTACGATGGCGACGGCGGCGGCGTGGAGCTACTTGTCGCTTCTGGTGATTCGCTTCCTTTTCGGCGTGGGCGAGGCGGGGGCATGGCCTTGTGTGGGCCGCGTTTTTTCGCGATGGATCCCTGCCGGTGAGCGGGGCAGGGCGCAAGGAATCTTCTTTATGGGCGCTTTTCTGGCGGGCGCATTTACCCCGAAGTTGGTCGGGCTACTGAGTGCCGCAATGCCCTGGCGTTGGGTGTTTCTGGTTTTTGGCTTGATTGGGTTGGTGTGGTCCTTATCCTGGTGGCTTTGGTTCCGCGACGAGCCGCGCGACAAAGCTGGCACATCGCCCGAAGAAGTGGCTTTGATCGAGCGGGAACGTGGCCGCCTGGTAGAAGGGCACGGCGATTGGAAGGCCGTGTTCAAGATCCCAATTGTTTGGCCAATTTGCATCTGCCACTTCGCCAATACGTGGGGCACGTATTTCGTCATCACCTGGCTGCCAACGTATTTGATCGAAATCCGCGGCATGACAAAGGCCGAGATGGAAGTTTTCGCCGGTTTGCCAATGATGTGTGCAGCGGCTGCGGCCTTGACTGGCGGGTTGTTGACTGACTTCCTTTGCCGGAAGTTTGGATTGGCCTGGGGGCGGGCCGGGCTTGCCGCAACTGCGTACGGCATTTGCATGGTGTCGATGTTCTTTGTCGCCCGCGTGCCGGACCCGAAGATTGCCGCTGGCTTGATCGCTGTTTGCTATGGCTCGAGTATGTTGACGATTGGGGCCGCGTTTTCTTTGTGTATCGACTTCGGCAAAGAAAACTCTGCAGTGATGACGGCAACGATGAATACTGCGGGCCAGGTTGGGGGCACGCTAAGCCCGATTGTACTGGCCTGGTTGGTGACCAAGTATGGTGATTGGTCATTGCCGCTCTACGTCATGGCGGGGCTTTACGGAGTGGCGGTGCTGAGCTGGGCTTACATCGGGCGTCAGGTAAGAGATACTATGCTCGATGGCAAACATTGAGGGACTCGGGGTTTTCTACCTCGGCGAGGAATTCGACCTCGCAAGCAAGCAACGCAAGAGCAATCTTGTCCTGTACGAATCGAAGCATCTCGTAACGCACGCAGTGTGCGTCGGCATGACTGGCAGCGGCAAAACGGGCCTATGCGTTTCGCTGCTTGAAGAAGCCGCTCTCGATGGCATCCCCGCGATCGTGATTGACCCGAAGGGCGATCTCGGAAACTTGTTGCTGCAGTTTCCTGATCTGAAGCCCACCGACTTTGAAGAGTGGGTGAATCCGGATGAGGCGCAGCAGGCGCAGATGAGCATGGCCGACTTTGGCAAGCAACAGGCTGAGCAATGGGCCAAGGGTCTGGCAGATTGGCATCAGGACGGCGAGCGAATCCGACGAATGGGCGAGGCTGCGGAGTTCGCAATCTTCACCCCAGGTTCACGTATGGGCCGCCCCCTCTCGATTCTGAAGAGTTTCGAAGCTCCGACGGACGATGTGATGGAAGACCGCGAGATGTTCACGGATCGCATCTCCAATGCGGCCACTGCGGTGTTGAGCCTACTCGGGATTGATGCAGACCCTTTGCAGAGCCGTGAGCATATTCTGCTGTCTCAGATTTTTCAAGCGAATTGGGCCGAGGGTAAGAGCCTCGATCTGGCGGCGATCATTGGGCAGATTCAGGAGCCACCCTTCAAGAAGATCGGTGTGCTCGACGTGGATAGCTTCTTCCCTGCCAAGGACCGTTTCGCTCTGGCGATGCAGGTTAACAACCTGTTGGCCAGCCCTGGGTTTCAGGCCTGGATGGAAGGCGAAGGGCTCGACATCGGAAAGCTGTTGCGCAACGCTCAAGGCAAGCCACGCATTTCTGTGATCTCAATCGCGCACCTCAACGATCAGGAGCGCATGTTCTTTGTGGCGTTGCTGCTGAACGAGTTTCTTGGCTGGGTCAGGACGCAGTCGGGGACTTCGAGTTTGCGGGCGATTCTCTACATGGACGAAATCTTCGGCTATTTCCCACCGCTGGGGAACCCGCCGACGAAGAAGCCGTTGCTGACACTGCTGAAGCAGGCGCGGGCCTTTGGCGTTGGTGTGGTACTGGCGACACAGAATCCGGTGGATCTCGATTACAAGGGGTTAGCCAACTGCGGCACCTGGTTTATCGGGCGCCTGCAAACCGAACGGGACAAGGCTCGGTTGATGGAAGGATTAAGCGGCGCGAGCGCCCAGGCGGGCGTTGCCTTCGATTCGGCAAAGACAGATGAGATCTTATCGAGCCTGGGCAAGCGGGTGTTCTATTTGAACAACGTGCACAAGAACACGCCGACGATCTTCCAGACGCGGTGGGCCTTGAGCTATCTGCGCGGCCCGTTGACAAGGGAGCAGGTCAAGAGTTTGACTGCAAAAGGGCCGCGGCCCGAAGCCAGCGAAGCAGGGAAGTCGGCTGCGAAGATTCCCAACCTACCTCAGGCCGCAGCCCGGCCGGTGTTGCCGCCGGAGGTGACACAACGGTTCATTGCCGCGCGGTCGAGCAGTGAAGATCTCATGTATTTCCCTCACGTCTGTGTTGCGGCAAAAGTGCGTTTCAACGATACCAAGAGTGGCGTCGACGAAACAGTAGAGAAGGTGTATCTGACTCCTGTGAAGGATGACAATACGCCTGTAGAGTGGACCGAGGGCCAAGTCGTGGAATTGCACCCGGACGACCTGGAGACCACCCCAGTTGAAGGGATTGGCTATGCCGAGTTGGCTGGTGCGGCAACGAAGCTAAAGAGCTATGCCGGTTGGCAGAAAGATCTTGTGACCCACATTTACAGCAATGAGTCGCTTGAGATCTTTATGGCCCCAGCACTGAAGGCCTTTTCGCATCCCGGCGAGTCGAAGGCGGATTTTGTAGCGCGCATCTCGCATGAGCTGCACGAAGAGCGAGATGCCGAAATCGAAAAAATTCGGACTCGCTTTAGGCCCAAGCTGGAAACGATGGAAGAACGTCTGCGCAAGGCTGAGGTGGCTCGCAAAGTACAGGAGGAGCAGCGATCCGGCGAAATGATGAGCGCTGGCATTAACATTCTCGGGGGGGTGCTCGGAGCGATGTTTGGACGGGGTAGCGCCTTGTCGAAGACCAACATCGGCAAAGCCGCGAGCGCTGCCAAGCAGGCCGGAAAGGTGTTGAAGGAGCAGAAAGACGTGGGTCGTGCTGCGGATACTGTCGAGGCAGTGCAGGAGCAGCTGGCAGCTCTCGAGCAAGAAGTGGAAGCTGCCGTGGCGGCGATCACTGCGAAGTTGGATGCAGCGAATACAGAGGTGGAAACGGTGTTGATCAAGCCCAAGAAGACCAACATCTCGTTGGGCTTTTCAGCACTGGTGTGGGGCCCTTCCCTGCACGAGGCTGGCAAGGACCCTGAACCGGCCTGGTGATTTGCCATGCAATGACCGCATGTCGAATTCCTCTCGCCGCGATTTCTTAAAGGTTTCCGCAGGGGCAGCCATAGCCTCATCTGTTGTTCCGCTTCACGCAGCCAAGCGTTCCGCTACGGATTGGGTGAAGCTGGGCAAGACCAACGTCAACGTGACGCGCCTTGCCTTCGGCACCGGCACTCATGGAGGCAGGATTCAGCGGGAGCTGGGACAAAAAGAGTTCACGCGTCTGGTTCGGCATGCGTATGATCGAGGAATCCGATTCTTTGAATCAGCTGACAACTACGACCAGATGCATGAGATGCTGGCCGAGGCGTTGAAGGGGATTCCACGCGAGAACTACCGGCTGATGACGAAGCTCCGCTGGCAGAATCTTGCCCGTGAGGGATACAACCCGATGGACGATATCGAGCGCTTCCGCAAGGAGATGAATAGCGATTACTTCGATATCTTCCTGCTGCATAACGTCAAGACGATCACCTGGCCGAAAGATCTGGAGCGGTTACGCGACGCGGTTTCCGAGGCCAAGCACAAGCAGTTGATCCGTTGTCATGGCTGCTCCGGCCACGGGCTGATGCCGATCCGGGCCTATGCAGGAAACCCCTGGCTCGATGTGGTGCTGATGCGTGTGAACCATGATGGGACCCGCATGGACAATTTGAAGGACGAAGCCAACGTTCCTGGAGCTCGCGAAGAAGTATTGCCGACGATCGAGAAAGTGCACGCGCAGGGCACTGGTGTGTTGGGTATGAAGATCATGGGCGAAGGCAAGTTCATCACGCCAGAGCAGAGGGATGCATCGGTGAAGTTTGTGATGCAATTCGGCAAGGTGGATGCGGTGACGATTGGGTTCAAATCGACAGCCGAAATCGATGAAGCCATCGAGAGAATCGACAAGCATCTAAACGCTTAGGTGCGCCAGTCGATCTGAACTTTTCCCGTTTCATTGATGACGCTCAAGACGTCAACTTTGCCGTCGCGATTGAAATCCGCCTTCACGGAGGGCCGCGTATTGGCGCGTGCGGCGGGGACAGCAATCGCTGATTTCTGAAAGCCACCCTTGCTGTCGCCCAACAAGACGTCACGCCCTCCGTCCTCGGCAGGCCCGACCAGTGCATCGAGGTGGCCGTCGCGATTCCAATCGACGAGTTCGAGATTTGCATAGCGCACCTTCTTGCGTGAAGCATCGGCGTTGATTCTGGCGAAAGTGCCATCCCCTCGGTTCAAAGCGACTTGAAGATCTGGCCCGACATCATGGGTACTAGCAACAATCAGGTCAGCCGATCCATCGAGGTTGATATCGGCAATGCGAACGGCATATGGCCCGGGGCCCATCGCCAGTGGAGACTGAGCGGCAGGCAGAAAGCTCGCCTTGCCGTCTCCAAGAAAAATCGAAAGATCGCCATCGCCGATGTTGGCCGCAACAATGTCTGGATGCTTGTCCCCGTTGAGATCCCCAATAGCGATGCGATGGTTGTGAGGTTTGCCGTAGCGCTTCGGAAAAAATGGGGATCCAGCGGCCTGCTTGAATTGCCCAGTTCCATCACCCAACAGCACTGCAACCCGGTAGCTATCGTGGCTGCCGCTGATCAAATCGATGTGACTGTCATGGTTAATATCGGCGAGTGCAAGACCGCCCGGTTCCCCGATACCGATCTGGCTGATTTCCTGGGCAACTTCGAAGTGAAACCCCTTACGGTTGAGGTGGATCGTATATCCCTTGGAATTCTGAGTGACGAGATCGATCCAGCCATCGTGATTGAGGTCGGCAACTTCGATGGCGTGAATCGTGGAGGGTTCGGTGATGACTACAGTGGCCTGGAACAGGAGCGCGAGCATCGGTATACGGTGATCATGTCGCAGCCAACCTGGGAAGTGTTAGCGCCGAGTTCATCAAATTTCGACTGGACATACGCGACAATAGGAACAATGACCGAAATTGTGAAAATCGTAGGCCGCGAAATTCTGGATTCGCGCGGCAATCCGACTGTTGAAGCCGATGTGATTCTGGCGGATGGCTCGCTGGGCCGAGCTGCTGTTCCGAGCGGTGCTTCGACCGGTGAACATGAAGCTGTTGAACTGCGTGATGGCGAGAAAGAGCGTTACCTCGGCAAGGGCACCTTGCGCGCCGTCGCCAACATCGATGAAGTGCTGGGCAAGAACCTTGTCGGCCTTGACGCGACTCGTCAGGCCGAGATCGATCGCCTGATGATCTCTCTCGACGGGACGCACAACAAGGCGAACCTGGGCGCAAATGCGCTGCTAGCAGTATCGATGGCCTCGGCCCGCGCCGCTGCGGCAAGCCTGATGACACCGCTTTACCGCTACCTCGGCGGCGTCAACGCATCGATTCTGCCAGTGCCGATGATGAACATCCTCAACGGCGGCGCGCATGCAGACAATTCCGTGGATCCCCAGGAGTTCATGATCGCGCCTGTCGGCGCACAGAGCTTCCGCGAAGCGCTGCGGATGGGTGCCGAAGTGTTTCACACCCTCAAGGGCGTGCTGAAGAAGAAGGGCTACTCCACGTCAGTTGGCGATGAGGGCGGCTTTGCTCCTTCACTGAAATCAAACCAAGAAGCCGTGGACGTGATTCTCGAAGCGGTTGTGAAGGCCGGCTACACGCCTGGTGACCAGATCGCTCTTGCGCTGGATTGCGCTGCTTCGGAAATGTACGACAAAGCCAAGGGCAAGTACGTCTTCAAGAAAAGCGACAACAGCGAATACACCTCAGAGGAAATCGTCGCGCTTTGGGAAAGCTGGGTGAAGCAGTATCCGATCATCTCCATCGAAGACGGCCTTGACGAAAACGACTGGGCTGGCTGGAAGTTGATCACCGACAAGCTCGGCAAGAAGATTCAGTTGGTGGGCGACGACCTGTTCGTTACGAACACCTCGATCCTGTCGCGCGGTATTGAACAGGGCGTGGCCAACTCCATCCTGATCAAGGTCAACCAGATTGGTACGCTGACCGAGACGCTTGAGGCGATGGCAATGGCTGCCGGTGCGAACTACACATCGATGGCATCTCACCGCTCTGGCGAGACGGAAGACACGTTTATTGCGGATCTCGCCGTGGCCACTGGCTGCGGACAGATCAAGACTGGATCGGCGTCACGCACCGATCGTATCGCCAAGTACAACCAGTTGCTGCGCATTGAAGAAGAACTGGGTTCTTCGGCGCGTTATGCCGGCAAGAAGGCGTTCAAACAGTAATGCCGAAGCCGGAACTGGTAGTGCTGACAATCCTCGACGGCTTCGGCTGGCGCGAGGAAAGTGAAGGCAATGCCGTGATGGCCGCCCACAAGCCGAATTTCGATCGGCTGTGGGCGGCCAATCCGCATACGCTGATTGAAGCTTCTGGGCCCTGGGTGGGTTTGCCGGTGGGACAGATGGGCAATAGCGAGGTGGGGCATTTGAATATCGGCTCTGGCCGGATCATTCGAATGGACGTCTCGCGAATTGATCATGCGATCGAGACCGGAGATTTCTTTGCATTGCCTGAGTTAAAGGCAGCGATGCAGACCAAGCGGCTGCATCTGCTGGGGCTGGTCAGCGACGGTGGTGTTCACTCAATGAATACGCACCTTTACGCGCTGATCGAGATGGCGGCTCGTGAGGGCGTGAAGGAAGTATTCGTTCACTGCTTTATGGATGGTCGTGATACTCCTCCTCAATCGGGAGCTGGATTTATCGAGGATCTCGAGAAGCATCTCGGGAGCGCAAAAATCGCTTCGGTGATGGGGCGTTATTACGCGATGGATCGCGATAAGCGGTGGGAACGTGTGGAGCAGGCGGCTGTTGCTGTGACGACAGGAGCGCCGAAGACACACACCTCTCCGATGGCAGTGATGAAAGAAAGTTACGCGGCTAATGTCACCGATGAGTTTGTCGAGCCGGTGACCATCGTTGACGAAGCTGGAAAGCCTGTTGGCCTGATCGGCGAGGGCGATAGCTGTATCTTCTTCAACTATCGTGCGGACCGGGCGCGTCAGATTACTGAGCGACTGACTCGTGAAGGCAACCTGCGGTTCACGATGATGACCGAGTATGACCGCACGTTTACTCACCCATTTGTATTCAAATCAGAATCGCATCAGAATGTTTTGGGCGAATGGCTGTCCGCGCACGGGGTTTCAAATCTCCGCGTAGCCGAGACCGAGAAGTATCCTCACGTGACCTTCTTCTTCAATGGCGGGGTTGAAAAGCCCTACACTCGCGAGGTTCGCGAAATGGTTGCTTCGCCGAAGGTTGCCACCTATGACCTGATGCCGCAGATGTCTGCTGAAGGCGTTTGCGATGTCGTGGTGCGTGGGATTGAGAGCAAGCAATATGGCGTGATCGTGGTGAACTTCGCTAACCCTGACATGGTTGGGCACTCTGGTGTGTTTGAGGCAGCGAAGAAAGCTGTTGAAACCGCTGATGAATGCGTTGGAAAAATCGAAGCCGCGCTGCGTGCCCACGGCAGTTTCGCTTGGATCATTACCGCGGATCACGGCAATGCGGAAACGATGATCGATCCCGTGACGAAAGGCATTCACACCTACCACACGACAAACCCTGTACCGGTGATTGTTGTGTCCGGTGACGAGAAGCCTTTACACACGGATGTAGCTAACGAGCGTGGCAGCCTGCGCGATCTTGCTCCGACGATTCTCGACCTGCTCGAATTGCCGAAGCCGGCGGAGATGACCGGATCTAGTTTGCGTCAGTAAACGAAAAGCAAAAAGGCCCACCCCGCAAGGGGTGGGCCTTTTTTCGTTACCAAGCAATCTTACAACTTGGGCAGGATCACAGCGTCGATGACGTGGATCACGCCATTGTCGCAAGCGATGTCAGCCTTCACAACGTTGGCTTTGTCAATCATCACTTTGCCGCCCTTGGCAGTCAGCTTGGCGGATTGGCCATTGACAGTCTTGACGGGGCCGGTCTTCACATCAGCAGCCATCGCCTTGGCGCCAACCACGTGATAGGTCAGAACAGCCTTCAGCTTGTCGGGGTTCGCACCGAGCATGTCGAGGGTGGCTTTCGGAACCTTGGCAAACGCTTCGTCGGTGGGGGCGAAGACAGTGAACGGGCCAGCACTCTTGAGAGTGTTGACGAGGCCAGCCTTCTGGACGAGGGCAACCAGGGTCTTAAAGCTGCCGGCACCGACAGCGGTGTCCACGATGTCAGCAGCAAAGCTGAAATTCGCAGAGGTCAAAAGCAGAAAAGTAGCAAGAAACGCCTTCTTCATTGAAGTTCTCCTAATCGTTTACGAAAGATTTTTCTTTCACTACGATGGATGTGCGTTTCAGTGTGGCGGTGCTAAATTATCTTGCGGCAACGATTAATTGCGCAACTTCCTCGCGATTGCCGACTTTGAGAGTTACTTCTGTGTCCGCGACGAGGCCATCTTTGAGCGGGACCCGAAGAAAGCCCTGAACCAGTTCAGAATGGCTAAGCTGCAGCCGTTCACCGCCCAACAGCAATTGCGCGGTGTCAGCGCTCATGATAGTGTTGGCAGCTGGATTCCAGCGTGCTTTGAGGTCTTGACCGTCGAAAACCAGCTCGAAGCCGAAAGACTCAGGCGTGTTGGCGGCGGTTGCGCGCTTCTCCGTCCATTGCAGCATCAGGATGCAACCGACGGCGACAATTGCTGCCGCTGTAGTTAATGCCAATGCAGCGAGCCAAGAGAAGGGCTTTGACGAAGGTGCTTGCGATTCTTCCAGCAGAACACCCGGAATGGATTCCGAAAGTTCAGATTCCTCGGGCAGGGCGACCGGGCCGGGCTTCAGGCTGAGCTTGGCAGTCGGATTGTGGCGGTCGAATTCGTTCTTGCTGTTTCGAACAAACAGCGCAGCAGCGGCGGGTCGCTGGTGGCTCGGGCGGACCACCATCGCAAACTGCGCTGGTTTGTCGAAGAATTGCTCGTGGAACTTGATATCGTGCTCTTCGAGAATCGGTTCCCCCTTGGTACGGGAACGGAACCAGCCGAGCACTTCCATGTTCTCGAGACTGGAATCAGATTTCACAGACTGAAGAAGCTTTGAGAGTGACTGCTCCTCTTTGCTGTTCAGATAAAAATGCGATGTTGCGTCCTTGCCCCGAACAATCGGACGCCAGGTGAGCACTTGGGTATTGTCGCCATCACGGCGACCCAGCAGAATGCCACCGACATCATCACCCTTGCCGCTGCGACTAATGTAGGTGGAGCCGACGAAAGTACGAATTTGTTGCAGCGTGCCAGCGCGCCATGAGAGTTCAACAATACCCTGGCTGCCGTCGAGCCAAACACTATCTTTCGACAGGTCCCGCGACGGAAATGCGACTGCTTGTGGAATACTGATCGTAGCCAAGTTTTTCCCTCCAACTTGATGATTCTGGCGGCTTTCTCCCTCCAACAGTCCATCTATCTCCAGTTTGATTTATCGATTCGCGAAGTCAATCCAGTACAGGTGCTTGAAAACCCGTTTTGCTACTAGAACTATTGTCCCGGTACTTAAGTAAACTTAATCTTGCAAGTCTTCAAAGTCCTGTATTTTCCTACACTTCCCTAAATCGGGCTTCGTTAAACTCAAATCTATGCGAACGAAGCAATTGGGAAATAGTGATCTGGAGATCACTCCTCTCGGTGTTGGTGCCTGGGCGATTGGCGGCGGGGGCTGGGCGTTTGGCTGGGGCCCGCAGGATGACAATGAATCGGTTGACGCGATTCGTGCAGCGCTCGATGCGGGTATGAACTGGATCGACACGGCGGCCGTCTACGGCCTCGGCCACTCCGAGGAAATCGTGGCAAAGGCACTGGATGGGGTTTCAAAGAAACCGTACGTGTTCACCAAGTGTGCTCGCATCTGGAATGAGAAGGGTGAAATTGGCAAAAGCCTGAAGGCAGATTCAATTCGACGTGAAGTTGAGGCCAGCCTGCGCAGGCTCAAGGTCGACGTGATCGACCTGTACCAGGTGCATTGGCCGGAACCCGACGAAGATGTCGAAGAGGGCTGGACCACAATGGCGGAATTACAGCGCGAGGGAAAAGTGCGCTGGATCGGAGTCTCAAACTTCAGCGCTGAACAGATGAAGCGAGCTCAGGCAATTGCGCCCATCACCTCTTTGCAGCCTCCATACTCTTTGGTGCAACGCGAAATTGAAGAGTCGATTCTGCCTCACGCAGCGACCACCAATGTTGGTGTCATCGTGTATTCCCCGATGAAGAATGGTTTGTTGAGTGGCCGCATGACCAAGTCGAGAGTCGAAAATTTCCCTGAGGATGACTTCCGGCGCCGGAGCCCTTACTTCCAGGAACCACGATTGACGGCCACGCTAAGTTTGGTCGAAGACCTCGGAGAAATCGCAGAAAAGTATGGCTGTTCTGTGGGTGAGATCTCGATTTCCTGGGCGCTGCGGCACCCGGCCGTAACCGCCGCGATCGTTGGACTTCGCAATCGCGGACAGCTGGATGGTGTCGTAAAGTCAGCTACTCTGGAATTAGAGCCCGGCGATTTTCAAAGGATTGAAGATCTTCTCGCGAAACACGGACTCTAATCGAACAGACTCGTGTCCACCTCAATATTAACTTCCTTATCTCTGGCGCTAGATTCGATCAAAGCGCACCGGCTGCGTAGCTTCTTGACCTTGTTGGGCGTCGTGATCGGCGTGGCCAGTGTGATTCTTGTTGGGGCTGGAATCGAAGGGCTTGGCGTCACGGCAGAAGAAACAACTTCAAAGGCCTTCGGCGCTGAGTCGTATCTGCTCGCTCAGATTGCGAATGTCGGTAGATTGACGCCCAAGCAGCGTGCGGCCCGTTTGCGAAATAACCGGCAGTTGCGAAGGGATGACCTGACATTTCTGCGTGCGTCCACCGGCAACGAAGTGCTCTATAGTCCTTATTCGCAGCGCATTGAAGATGTGAAGCGTGACGAGCGTCTGCTGGAGGCATGCAGCGTAATTGGCGTGGCCGCTGTGCTGGCTGAAATCCGGGATGTGGGTGTTGTGGATGGCCGCTTCTTTACCGAACAGGAAGAGCGCAACAAGGCTTTTGTTGCTGTGGTTGGGGATGACATTCGCAATTACTTCTTTCCTGGTGCTTCGCCGCTGGGACAAACGATCAAGGTTCGTGGATACGACTTCCTCATTATCGGCGTGCAGGAAAAGCTGGGTTCCAACTTTGGCCGCAGCCAGGACAACTCGGTTTATATTCCCGACACCACCTTTGAAAAACTCTATGGGCAACCCAAGTCGATGAGTATTTTTGCCCGCGCCAAACCAGGATCTGGTTTGACCCTCGACGAAGCGCTTGAAGAAACTCGCGGTGCCATGCGGATCCGCAACCATCTGGGCCCGAAGAAAGAAGACAATTTCGACTTCTTGACTCCCGATTCAATTCGGGGTTTTGTGGATAACATTCTCGGCCTGATCCGTGTGGTCGTCGTACCTGTGACACTCATTTCACTGGTCGTCGGCGGCATCGTCATCATGAATATCATGCTGGTGAGCGTCACGGAGCGCACCAAGGAAATTGGCATCCGAAAATCGCTCGGGGCCCGGCACTCCGATATCCTCGTTCAAATTCTTGCAGAGAGTTTTGTGATCTCTCTTCTCGGCGGGCTACTCGGCATTTCGATCGCCTGGGGCCTTGTTGAGTTCATCACCTCAGTCTTTGATATCAAGATGAAGATCACGCCGCCCTATGTGATCCTTGCCGTTTTCGTTTCGAGCGGTGTGGGGCTGATCTCGGGTTGGTACCCAGCTCAGAAGGCGGCGAAGTTAGACCCGATCGAAGCACTGAGGGCGGACTAAGGCAATGAGTGTACCGATAGCGGAAACCATCAAACTTGCGGCGGAATCGGTTTGGGCAAACCGCTTTCGATCTGGTCTTACCATTCTCGGCATTGTCATCGGCATCACGACGGTTGTAACTGTCGCCAGCCTTCTTACCGGATTGCGTGCCGGCATCGTGACGTTTTTCGAAGAGTTCGGTCCCAACTCGATTTTCATCTCCAGGTTTTCCGGTGACCCGAATTCGGGCGGAACACCGAAAGAACAGAAACGTCGGCCCATCAAGGCGACTTACGCCGACTTCATCGAGCAGACCAGCGTAGCCATTGAGCGTGTTTCCGTTTCGATATTCATCCCGACAGTGCAGGGCGGAAAGGCGCTGAGTGCCAAGGTGCCCGGATTCGAAAGCGACACGATTGGCTTTCAGGGTCGTAGCCCGAACGCCTATCTGGTGCAGCCAAGAGAATTGAGGGCGGGGCGTGTTTTCACTCCCGACGAGGCCAGCCGTGGCTTGCGCGTTTGTGTCATTGGAGCCAGCGTCGCCGAAGCGCTTTTCCCCGACGGGCAGCCCGTCGACAGGATGATCCAGGTAGATGGCTCAGAATATCGCGTACTTGGCGTATTTGAAAAAGCAAAAGGCGGATTCTTCGGTGAAAACGGTCTGGACCGCAACATTGAAATTCCCCTGGCCGTCGCTCAGCAAAAGTATCCGTTCGCCGAAAACGTTTTTCTCACTGGACAGGCGCGGGAAGGGATGCGGGAACAAGCCTTCGAAGAAATGCAGGCGGCGATGCGGCGCATCCGAAGCGTGAAGCCGGGCGATGAGAACGATTTCAATATTTCCACTGCCGATCAGATCATCCAGCAGTTCGACAAGATTACGGGCCTGATCGTGCTCGTGTCGATCGCGATCTCGGGCCTTGGATTGCTTGTCGGCGGGATTGGCGTGATGAACATCATGCTGGTCAGTGTGACGGAGCGAACGCGTGAGATTGGGATCCGCAAAGCTTTGGGTGCGCGGAAGCCCGATATCATCTTCCAGTTCCTGCTTGAAGCTTCCAGCCTCACTGTGCTGGGCGGAATCATAGGGATTGCGTTCTCAGCGCTGGTCACGTTGATCGTGGCGGCACTGGTGCCTGCCCTCCCCAGCAGCACCCCATTGTGGGCTGTAGTCGCTGGGCTAACGGTCAGTGTCATCACCGGGGTTTTCTTTGGAACCTGGCCGGCCATCAAGGCCGCTCGTCTCGACCCAGTTGAAGCACTCCGCTACGAATAAGTGGGTCCTAGATGTTTCTGAGGAATCCTGACCAAAGTACTAGGGGCAATTAGGGGTACTGATACATGTTTTACTTAGTTGAAGCGGCTTCCGTTTTGACCGAGTATAAAGGTAACCAAAGAGCACGGAGTACTAGAACATGCCTCACGAAAGTTTGATCAGCGTACGCCATTTCCTGAAAAAAACTGATCTCAGATCAGCGCGGCCAGGATCTGATCGAATACGCCATGCTCAGCGGCTTTATGGTGATCGCGATTTGGGCATTATTTCCCACAGGAATTGTCCCGTCCATCGCTAACGTGTTTACCCGGCTCATCGAGCTCGCCTCCGCCCTGGTCCCCTAACGGGCCTTGGTAGGAAGTTCTTTCCCGAACAAGCCCTGTTCGGATTTCACCGGATCATAAGCAGGATTCGGCTTTGGATCAATCGCTCCGACTTGCTGCTTCCACTGATTCAACTGTTTTAGCATTCTGTCTGCCCGCCCCGATTCCTTCACAGCAAGATTGTCTTTTTCGGAAGGGTCTTTGGTCAGGTTGAACAGTTCCTTGCGGTCATTTTCGTAGAAGTGAATTAACTTCCAGTTCTTCTCGATCACAGAGCCGCCGGGCACTCCTCCCTGATTCGAATAATGCGGGTAATGCCAGAACAACGGTCGGCTAGGTAGGCCCTTTCCTTCAAGAAGCGGTTTCAATGACCGGCCATCGATGGCTCCTGCCGCTGGCTTGCCTGCCATGTCCAGCAGGGTGGGCAGGATGTCGATACCACAAACCCGCTCCGATACCGTTTTCACACGTGGCTTGCCACCCGCTGGTTTGATGATCAGCGGAACTCGAGTTCCACCCTCATAGAGGTGTCCCTTACCAGCCCGAAGTGGCGCATTAGAGGTAATGGCAGATTGGCTCTTGCCTTCGTAGCGCAAACCTCCGTTGTCTGAAGTGATCACAAAAATCGTGTTGTCGTAGGTGCCGGCTTTGGTCAGTGTTTCGCGCAAGAAGCCGATCTCCTCGTCTGCGATCCGGAGCATTTCGGCGTAGGTTCCCTTGCTCCCCTCAAAGCCTGGAGCCTGCAGCGGGAGATGGACCGCGTAGTTGGGGCTGTAGAGGAAGAACGGTTGCTTGGTTGAAGAGACAAATTGCCGTGCAGCCTTGCCGAGTTCTCGGGTCAGGTAATCCTGTTTTGTGCGGCCCTCAAGGCCGGGCATGTCAAAAGGTCCGAAGTAAGGACTCGAGCCACGATGGTTGCCGCCCACATTCACGTCGAAGCCCTGGTTTTCCGGCATGAATCCATTCGCACCGCCTAAATGCCATTTGCCAATCGAGGCGGTTCGATACCCATAACCGCGAAAGTGCTCTGCCGCGGTAACTTCTTCAAGCGCCAGCTCCGTTTTGGTGCGAGGCGTTACCACCTTGGCGGTGGGCCATTGCGCGCGGCCGGCGATCCAATCGGTTACGCCGGTCCTTGGCGGGTATTTCCCGGTGAGCAAGGCGGCTCGCGAAGGGCTGCAAACCGGGCAAGCGGCATAGGCTTGCGTGAACCGAACGCCCTCAGCCGCGATCGCGTCGATGTTTGGAGTCTTGTGCGTCCCGTTGCCATCACAGGCGAAGTCTCTCCAGCCCAGATCGTCGAACAGGATCAAAACTATGTTGGGCTGATTTGTTTGAGCGCGGAGCAAGCCGCCCGTCAGTCCCGCAAGGATACTGCGCCGAGTTTGGTTTCTCATGGTTTTGGTCTTACAGTAGTGATATGGAAATTCAGCCTTCACCGGCTCTCGTTGAAGTCGCCGTTCTCGACGACGACAACGACTTCCGCAATTATATGGAAGATGTCCTGGTGGAGGATCAGCAATTTGCGGTTCGCGGGTACTCTCATCCCGAAGATCTGTTTTTGGCGGCCGAGCAAAGGTTGCCCGACATCGTGTTACTCGACATGAAGATGGGCGATTTTCAGGGCGAACAGGTTCTGGATCAATTGTTAACCCGCTGGCCCACGCTCTGCGTGATTATCGTCACGGGATACCCGTCCCTTGATGACATGCGCGCCGCATTGAAGCGGAAAGCCTTCGATTACCTGACAAAGCCATTTAGCCTTGCGCAATTGCGGCAGACATTGGCCAATGCGATTGAAACGTTTGGCTTGGGTCGGGCTGCTCAGGATCGATTGAGGGAACGTCTCGGGCATCGAATCAAGCTGTTGCGGGTTGAGAAAGACTGGAGCTTGAAAGACGTGGCTTCGGCAACGAAGTTGAGTGTCAGCCAGATTAGTTCGATCGAACGCGGCGCTCATTTGCCCTCTCTCGAAAGCTTTCTAGCCATCTGCAAGGCCTTTGAAAAGAAGCCATCCGAAATATTGGCTTCGATTGAGTTCTAAGCCGGGGTGAGACAATAAAAGGTGATGACCGCCCTTTGCGAAATGGCCACAGTAGATCAGGTGAGGATCCAGATCAAGGCTACACATGCCTTCGCCCTCGATCCGCAAGATGAATTGATGGAGATCTTGCTCTACTCCCCCAATGGCGCCGCTAAAGGCAAGATTCGCGAGCTATTCTTTGCCCGATGGAACGACGGCCAATTGCCCCTGGCTCCCGGTGAACACGAGGGCTTGGACTTTGTCGAAAACCCCGTAAAGTTCTTCTACGGCGGGCAATGGGTGCAGTGCGATGTTTTCGCTCATCTTACTGTCGGTAAGCTGCGGTTCGCCGGAGAGCTCACCGAGGCGCAAGTAAAGATGCTGACCGGGGAAGGCCCTGAAGTGGACATGCCGAACATCGAAGAAGATTGGCGCAAGCTGGCAGCAGAAGAAGGCTTCGATGCCGATGTCACCTTCGAAGGGGTTACGCCTTACTAGTTTGCGTTGAGGGCAGTGCGAAAGAGTCAGTGCGCTGAATTTACGCTCATGCGCCTCAAACAGTACCGGCCAATCGAAGTGTTCCTTCGCCCGCAGCAGTGCTTCCTCAGAGAGACGTGACGCAAGGCCGCGGTCGCGGTAAATCTTCTCGATCTGTGCTGCTAAATCGGCGGCATCGCCTGGCCTCGCCAGGAGTCCGTTCACCCATTTTGAATCACGCTGGGGATTCCCCCGCTGGCTGTAGCAACGACGGGCAAGCCACAAGCCGCTGCCTCGCAAATTGCCCATCCCATGGTTTCGACGTCTCGTAATCCCGTTTTCGGGTCGACTACTTCTTTGCTTGAAAGCACAAATAAATCTGAGGCATGCAGGTAGTCTCGTAATTCATTGTGCGAAACGTAGCCAAGCAGACGAACGGCTCCACACAATCCAAGCCTCGCCAGATGACCTTCAATCCTAAGGCGCTCCCTGCCGTCTCCTGCAATCAAAACCTGAAGCACAAGCCCGCGCTCCAGCAACATTGCAACGGCCTCGAGCAAAGTATCGAGCCCCTTCCTTTCGACAAGCCGGCACGCCGTGATCACGTAGTAAGAACTTGCATCCATCCCGAGTTCTTTTCGGCCGCCACGATGCGATGCGAAATATCCAGCATCTACGCCGCCGAGCAGTGTGATCACTCTTTCTTTCAAAACTTGTGCCGACTCCAGTAACTGCGTCGTGTATTCCGAGTTTGCAAAGATCCTCTCCATGCTGCAAGCGGACCCGCGCATCCTCATCGAACGCGCCTGGATCAGAAATGTCTCAAGCCGTTGAGGCCAATCCCAGCGCCGCCATCTGCGATACAGTTGGCGTTCCACCCAGGGGATATCGAGCAAGCGGCTTCCCCAACGGAATGGCCAAGCGATCCAGGGTCGCAGTACGTCAGTGCCTGCGCTGCGGCAAAGCACCGGCAGGCCAGTTTGTTGCGCCAACTCACCGTAATAGACGGTAGAGGAGTAGATGAGGTCCGCCCGCATCTCCTTCGCAATGGAAGTCAATTTCTTGAGATTCGCCTCATATGCCACCCGCGACATTACGCGGTGCACTCGAAAGGAAAACTCCGGGATTTCGGCCGGACCATCCTCCAGCCGGTACGTTGCCACCTCGATCTCATAGCCCTTCCCATGCAGCCAATTGCACAGCGCAACCGCGTGAGTTTGCATGCCTCCAAACGACGGAGGAAATTCCGTCAAAATCAGTAACAAACGTTTGGGCATAGTTGTGGGTAATATAGGAGTATAGTTTTGAGGTTGGCTCCTGTCGGTGTGTCGATGATGGCTGGCTCGGATTCCCTCATGAACGATCAATAGTAGTACAGAGTTTAGGAGATACGATGACGAATATTTACGTGGGGAACCTTTCCTTCCGTACGACCGAGATGGATCTGGAGGCCGCCTTTGCCGCCTACGGAGCGGTCGACAAAGCAACGATCGTGAAAGAGCGCGAAACCGGCCGTAGCCGCGGCTTTGGTTTCGTGGAAATGCCGAACGCCGAAGAAGCACAACGCGCAATCGCGTCAATGAATGGAAAGGACCTTGGCGGTCGCGCGCTTCAAGTCAATGAAGCTCGTCCCCGCGAAGAACGTGGTCCCCGCCCCGGTGGCGGTGGCGGCGGTCGTCCTGGTGGCGGTGGTGGCTACGGCCGCGAACGCCGCGAGCCGCGCTGGTAGTTTCTTACCTGCGAGATTTTGACGAGAGCGGAGGAGCCATCCTCCGCTCTTGTTTTTCATGGAGCGGCATCAGTTCCGCTTCGATCCAGGCAAAGGCAGCTGCCAGCCCTTGCTGCTCATAAACCACTCCGATTTTCGCTTCCACCTCGCTCGACTCTCCCAGAATCTGCAAAAACCGATTCGACGTCATGCGGATCGCCTTCTCGTTGTCGATGCCGTTTCCTTCGCTGAGAATTCTCCGCCGTGCATAGAGCGACAACACCGCGTCGCCGATCCAGGCCTTCTCCAATGTTTCCTTGCGACGGTCTTTTGCGCCTTGTCCCACTACGTATAGTCTAGATGGATGCTTCCTTTGTTGCTATTGGGATGGGCTCAAACCCAGGTCGTACTGTTGGGAACGGGAACTCCAAATGCAGACCCACTGCGTTCCGGGCCTTCCACCGCCGTTGTGGTGAATGGAGCATCCTATGTGGTGGATCTCGGGCCAGGCGTTGTGCGGCGCGCCGCCGCCGCTGCCGAAAAAGGTGTCAAAGCGCTCGCTCCGGCAAACCTCAAAACCGCCTTCCTCACTCACCTGCATTCCGATCACACCGCCGGCCTGTCTGATTTCTATCTCATGCCCGCGGTTCTCGATCGCCACGCACCGCTCACGTTGATTGGTCCGCGTGGCACCCGGTCGATGGCAAATCACATCCGCGCCGCCTACAAGCTCGACATCGAAAACCGGATCGAAAAGCTCGAGAAGGGCGATCCACTCTCCTACCGCATCGACGTCACCGAGATACGGCCTGGCGTCATCTACAAGGACGCCAACGTCACCGTCACGGCGATCACCGTCGAGCACGCCGGCTGGGACCAGAGCTTCGCATTCCACTTTCAAACACCCGACAAACGAATCGTCATTTCCGGCGACACCGTCTACAACGAAGCCATCGCCAAGCTGTGCAACGGCTGCGACGTCCTGGTGCACGAAGTGTATAGCGAGCTGGGCCTAACCCGGCGTCCCGAGCAATGGCAGAAGTATCATAAGAACGCCCACACCAGCGGCCCGGACGTCGGCCGAATCGCCGCTATTGCCAAGCCCAAAATGCTCGTACTCACTCATCTGCTTCTTTGGGGCGTGTCGGAAGATCAATTAAGCAAAGAGATTCGGTCCACCTATTCCGGCCCATTTGCCATTGGCAAAGACCTTGATATTTACTGAAATTTTTTCCTTGACACTGTAGCTTGATTGAAGCTACCCTAACAAAAGTCGCTGGTTCAGGGAATCCGGTTCGAATCCGGAACTGCCCCGCAGCGGTAAACGGGAACGACCGGCGCACCGATGGCACTGGACTCTACTCGAGTCTGGGAAGCCGCGCCCAGTAGGCCAAATTCCTCGCCCGTAAGTCCGAATACCTGCCTGTGACCGCCACGCAAATCTGCGTGCGCACTTTCCGAAACTCCGAAGGGGAGCCTCGCGGACCATGTCGCGTATTCTTTTCTTTCTTCTCGCACAATCCTTATGGTCTTTCGCGTCACCGCAAATCGGCGGACGTGTAGACGATTCCCAGGGCCAGCCCGTCTCAGGTGCGCTGGTTCAGATTTACCTTGCCGGTAGCGCCACCCCCATTCGCGTTTCCACCGGCCGCACCGGTGAGTTTTCGATTGAGGTGCCAACGGCATCCAGCTATCTGGTCAGCGCATCGACAAAGACTCTCACCACCAGATCCGCACTGCGACTCGACAAGCCTGCTTCCGACCTCATCGTTCGCATCGAGCCGCAAGCGGAACGGTCTTCGATCGTGGTCACGGCGGAATCGCTCCCCGTGTCCATCGAGGATTCCGGCAAAGCCTTCGACATTCTCGATCAGGAATCCGTCTCGCGTCGCAACGAAATCTTTCTGCTCGAATCGCTCCGCAATCTGCCAGGGATGCAGGTGCAACAGATCGGCGGGCCGGGCGCCATCGCCCGCATCGTCACGCGCGGTTTACGCACTGCCGACACATCCGTCCTGATCGACGGCTTTCGCTTCCGCGACACCACCTCCACCCAGGGCGATGCCGGTGGCTTGCTGCCCGATCTGCTGGTGCTGAACTCCGACCGCTTCGAAGCCTGCCGCGGCAGTGAGTCGAGCCTTTATGGCACCAGCGCCATCGGCGGCACCCTGAACATCATCACCGATTCCGGTGGCGGACCCACGCATGGCCAGATCGAATTCGAAGGTGGCGGTCTCGGGCTCTTGCGATCCCTCGCCAAGGCCAGCGGCGGGCGCAATCGTTTGCAATGGTCAGCTGCCGCCATGCACTTGAATGTGCTCGATGGCATCGATGGCACCGACCGCTACCGCAACACGGCCACGCAAAACTTCGCCCGCTTCGCCATGACGCCGAAGACATCCTTCACCGCCCGTCTGTTCACGACAGAGGCTTTCTCGCAATACAACTCCGGGCCCGGCGCGAAGTTCGGTGTCCAGTTCCCGGCGGGCACCATTCCAGGAACTCTCAATTTCTACAATCCCCAGATCAATGATCCAGACGCCCGCCGTGCAACCAGAACCTTGATGGGGATGTTCGGGCTCGATCAACAGCTCTCGAGCAAGCTCAGCCTGAGGCTACAATACAACCGCCTCCATTCCAACCGCTACGACGCCAACGGCCCCGCCGGCAGCGGCTTCCAGCCTCGCTTCCGCGACTTCAGTCGATTCGAGGGCAATCTCGACACGATTGCGGGGCGCTTGAATTACGCCTGGGGCAAACGCCAGAACCTTCTCTTCGGCTACGAACTCGAGCGGGAAAACTTCTACAACTTCGGCGACGATACGAATCCAAACCCTGCCGTCCGCAACACGCGGCAGGTTGGCATCTCCCAGTGGTCGAACGCATTTTATGTGCAGCAGCAATTCCGTTTGTTCTCCGGGCTCATGATCAACCTGAGCGGCCGTGTGCAGGACTTCAAGCTAAAGCAACCGAACTTCTTCGGTGCGCCTGCCTTCTATGGCGCGGGAGACTTGTCCTCGCCGCCAAGAGCCGTCACCGGCGACGCCTCCATCGCCTACACGTTCGCCTCCACCGGCACCAAGCTGCGCGCCCACCTCGGCAACGCCTACCGTGCTCCATCGCTCTTTGAGCGTTTTGGAACCTCCCAGTTTTCGGGTCGCGTCAGCATTTTCGGCGATCCCAATTTGCGGCCGGATCGCGCACTGTCGATGGATTTCGGTGTCGACCAATACCTCGCCTCCGGCAAAGCCAAAATCGCCGCCACCTACTTTTACACCCGCCTCCAGCAAGTAGTCGGCTTTGGCCCCGTCCCCCGCGAGCCCTTCGGCCGCACGAGCGGCTACTTCAACACGGGCGGCGCACTCTCGCGCGGCGTCGAGCTTTCCGGCTCGGTCCAACCCACAGTCAAGCTCTCTCTGCAATCTGCCTACACTTACGCAGGCACTCTGGAACGCCGGCCGATTTTCCTCACCGGCGAATTGCAATCCCAGCGTGTGTTTCCCCACACGTTCTCGCTAACCAGCACTTACTTCTTCACGCGCAATCTCGACGTCACCTTCGACTACTTTGCGGCATCGAGCTACCTGGTCCCATTCTTCGTTTCCACCGGCAGCCGCGCCTTCCGTTTCGAAGGCCCCCGCAAAGCGGACATTGCAACCCGCTACCGGATACCGCTGAAGGACACCAAGTCGCTGGAGTTCTTCGCGCGTTTGGAGAACCTCACCAACCGCACCTACTACGAAGCCGGCTACCTCACCCCCGGTTTCTGGGGCACCGGCGGACTTCGATTCGGGTTCTAGCTCTCGCAGTGGATCTCGAGATTCAATGCAGGTGACTAACGCCGCACGAATAACGTTAACCACAGTTGCCATAGTCACAAGCGAGTCTCAAGCCACCAAGACGGAGCAATCGTAATTCGAGTAATTGATATTCGTGCAAACGTCGGACGACCTTTAAGGACTCTCGCCCTGTGCTGCGAAAGCGGCTCCGCAATTCGCGCCGCTTTCGCTAGCAAACCTCCCAGCG
The DNA here is from genome assembly GCA_016870995.1 of Acidobacteriota bacterium. Classification (GTDB taxonomy): domain Bacteria; phylum Acidobacteriota; class Terriglobia; order Bryobacterales; family Bryobacteraceae; genus Bryobacter. The sequence goes on along the minus strand of VFZU01000069.1, from coordinate 3,367 downwards.
GAATCCGCGCGGAGCCAGCCACTCGTCTAGCCTCATCTGCACCGCCCGATCGAATTCACAGATTTCTCCATGGAGTCGCTCGCGTTCGGTTCGGTTCCCTTCTTGTTCGGCGAGGTGCCCCGCAACCCAAAGCGCCCGGGCTTGCTCCAGCGCGATTTCGGCGGTGTTGTGCTGCTGGCGCAACAGGCCGATCTCCTGAGCCCGCTGGTAGCAGACTGCCGCCTCCGGTTCCCCCGCCGTCGCGCTATTCAGCGCCTGGGCTTGCGCCAGCGCGATTTCGGCGGTGTTGTGTTGCTGGCGCAACAGGCCGATCTCTTGAGCCCACTGGTAGCAGGCCGCCGCCTCCGGTTCCCCCACCGTCGCGTTATGCAGCGCCCGGGCTTGCGCCAGCGCGATTTCAGCGGTGTTGTGTTGCTGGCGCAACAGGCCGATCTCTTGAGCCCACTGGTAGCAGGCCGCCGCCTCCGGTTCCCCCACCGTCGCGTTATGCAGCGCCTGGGCTTGCGCCAGCGCGATTTCGGCGGTGTTGTGTTGCTGGCGCAACAGGCCGATCTCCTGAGCCCACTGGTAGCAGACTGCCGCCTCCGGTTCCACCACCGTCGCGTTATACAGCGCCTTGGCTTGCTCCAGCGCAGACTCTGGAGTTCCTAATGCGGCATGGAGCCTTTGCATACTCTGCAGGATCTGCCCCGACAAACTCCGATCGCTGGATTTCGTCGATAAATCGACAAGCACCGCCACCGTGGTCGGCTGCACATACACAAATGACTCCTCATCGGTTGCAGTCAACAGGATCGCGGCTAGAGCCTGGGAGACAGCCTCTACCCTTTCGCCCAATGCCTCCGCTACCTGCAATTCCCGCCCCAGAAAGTCGCCAGCCAATCGCGCAACGAATGGCGACGTTTCTTTGCCCTTCGCCCAAGCGAGGTGCATCCAGGCGAGTACCTGTTTGTCCAAAGACTGGCCCGCGCCGTCCAGCAGCGTGCGCAGCACAAACAACTCGCCCAAATAGTCTGGTTCCAGCGGTGCCACGAGCAGACCCTGCCCATGGTGCGGGTCCAGCCGCCGCAGTGCGTCAGTTAGTTGCGTCAGATCCCGCCGCTGGTACACCCTCCCTAGCAGCGCCTGCTGGGTAGGCTCCTCTAGCAAATCGCCCTCCGCCACACCCTGCCCAGCTGTTGCCAAGGCAAACAGGATGCGTGCGTCGTACTCTAGAGCAGAAGCAGTCTCCTTGGGCAATAGCCGTTCCAGGGCAATTTTCGCCACGGTGGGCGCATCCAACATGCCCGGCTCCTGTCCACGCGAGATCGCATCGCCTAGCATCGCCGCAAATAGCGGACGGCGAAGCTGCTCATCCCGCTCCATCGCCTGCTGCACGCGATGCGCTGCCTCGTCCCAGCGCTCCCGTCCCGCCCAAGCCTTGGCCACCTCCAAGGAATCCAGTTCCGGCAATACCGGCAGCGCCAGTGCCACATCGCTTCACCGCCGCGCTTCGCAGCGCCCATCATTCAACCGCTCCACCAAGCCGAGCTTCTCAGTGGGGCCGGTACGGTCGACCAGCAATAGCCGCACCTTCACGATTCCAGCCAACTTGGGGGGCGGATTCACCGTTGCCAAAAACTCCGCCAGCCGTTTGGGTGCCAGATCACCGGCGTAATCCAGTACCAGCAACGTGTCGGAATCGGGATGCCAACGGCTGGATTCGTAGCTGTCTTCGAGCCACGTGCGGGACGCATTGACAAACCCGCTGCGCCACTCCAGCGGGCCAAGCGGCTCCGCCTTGTCTTGGTTCTGACTGCGAACCATCGCTACGAGTTCCGCGGCCAAGCGGCTCTTGCCGGTGCCCGCCGGACCGCTGACCACCGTCCACAGCACGGGCCGATCATCCGCCAGAAATCGGCGCAATGCCCCAAGGGCCTCATCACGGCCAACGAGAATCGTCTTGCGGCGACGAAATGTGAATTCGGCCCCCGTGCCACGGACATCGGCAAAGGGAAAGTCGAGCTCCGGAGCATTTTCCCGCGCGATGCGCTGGTCAAACCAGTCGCGCTGGCCCGCAAAGAGCTTCTCAATGCGCTGGAACTCGGCATCGCTTAGTTTTAGGCCATTTTGGGCGAGGGTCGTGATGGTTTCGTCGATCCGCGCGACCGCATCTTCGATCTTCTGTTGGCTGAAGTGCGCGACGGCAATCCGCGCCAACTCGTCAGACTTCAGTTGCGCCGCTGTATAGAGGCAAAGCTGCGAAACCAGATGCTGGGCCAAATGGTCAACCACCGCATCGGAGACATGCTCCTTGGTAACTTTCTGCAACTGCTCGGCCGCCCATGCCGCCATTTCTTTCGGCCAAGTGGAGTCAAATCCCGGTTCGGCCAAAAGACCACGGCGAGCGGCGGCGACTGTATCTGTGATGGTCTCAAGCGACAGATCTTGCAGTTCGATTTCGTCCGGCTTCAGCGATGCCAAGTGCGGATAGTTTTCCTGGTCTGGCACCGTCTGTAAACACGCATGAATGGCATGCTGCCAGCTTTGAGTAACGATGCGCCGGATATCATGATTGGCCAGGAGTTTCTCGTGGTCCCCTTCCGCAGTGAAGCACCTTTGGTTACAAAAGGCGGTGATCGCTGTGGCGATGAGATTGCCTGCCAAGCCTGCCACCAGCGCATCGGGGGCAGCTGCCTGGCCAGCGGCATGGGGGAGCAGCGCGGCTCCGGCCACAACGCCAGCGGAGATACCCCACGGGATGGCCCCGATGATCTGCTTCAAGAACGTAGCCGACTGCATAACAAAAGGCGAATCCGTTTACACAGAATACACCAGCGCCCACGGTTGTCTGATGGTGCTCGGAGCTGAAACCAACCGTTACGCACAAAGTTGTTTGAAGCCAGCTCCCGGCAGATAACTTACAGCTCTTTCCTTTTGAGTAGCTCAACTTGCTCGCCTCGAGCACTCTGCAATTAGGAGGACAGCGGTCGCCGCTATCGGATTACAGAGGCCGTCTCACCATTCGATGCCGCCGATGGGAACTGGTTCGTTCACGGGTTAATTAGTTTTAACAGAGACATCTAACCCATTGATTTTACTGGGACCGCAACCGGCGCTCCTCCAATCTCTTCTACCCCGCTTGGTAGGCTAGCTGCCGTGGAAAACTACATTCCTAACTTGAACCCGGACGCGCCGTCGTCCACCCTCGAGGCTGCCGACAACCAGCCCAAAAGAACAAAGACAATGTCTGGAGCCGCTCTGGCCGCCAATCGCGCCAACGCGCTCAAGTCCACCGGGCCACGCACCGAAAAAGGCAAACTCAAGGCCGCTTCGAACTCTCTCAAGCATGGCCTCTACTCCCTGAAGAACTTCGAAAACTTCGTGG
>VFZU01000068.1 GCA_016870995.1 Acidobacteriota bacterium | reverse complement strand
CGAAGGCCTCTCTTCTTTGTGCGTTAACTGCTTGTAGACAAATCAGTTATGGCACGGATGGAGGCCTTTTGCTAGTTTTTTGTGAGAAATCCGGGATAGTGCTTACGTCTGCATTTGGTTATCGGTTTTTTTTTGTGAAGCGATAGCCTAGTTTTCTATCAGACGCAAAAATGAGCTGAAAGTTGCGAGATTACCGAATGGAAACTTTGCTGAGCAGGATGGAGAGCTCGCGCCCGTCGCCAGGAGGCTTGACGGATCGGGAGCTCTCAAGCTCAAGCAAAAGAACGGGTTGGCTGCGCAATGCCTCAGGAAGTGGCAGGTCAAGATCGATGGGGCCAGCATTGAGAGGGCCAGAACGGAATGAAATGCCTTGGGCCCGGAAGGACAGTTCGAACTGGCCCAATTCTGTGGGAGCGTACCCGGAAAGCCGTAGTCGCGCGCCTGGCTGGAATGGCCCCCCAAGCCTGAGAACCGCTCTCGAGGTCATCCAGCGGTTCGCACCTTCCGGGGAGTGCCATCCGGAGACAAACTGAGGTGCAAAGGCCAGATCGCCAGCAAGGACTTCTGGAGAAAGGCCGACACCGAGTGTGAGGGCGCGGCCACGTTCCCATTCGCGGGTGACGTCTTTCAGCCGGACGTTATCGAAACGGTAAACAACAATCGTCTGCTTCTCAAAGGCTGTGCGAATCGTGGAGTCCTGAATGGTGAGAGGGTTGCCGCTGGGGCCGTTGCCGGGTGCGAGGCGGATCTCCCCGGCGGGCAGCAGCCGCAAAGCACTGTCGCCCAGCGAGCTGTTGTAAACGTCGTCGGAAATGCCTTCGAGGAGAATCAGCTTTCCCGGGTGGGTTTGGATTCCATGCAAGAGACCGCGCATAAGCGGGCGTATGGGCGCGGTACGTTCCAGGTACCACTCAATACTTGCCTGCTGGATGATGAAGCTGGGAATGGTATAAAGAGCAATGACGGCCAAGCTGGCTTTGCCTGCCCAGCCTGGCAGGCGAAACGGCATGAGCGCCATCACCATCATGAGGCCCATCGACGCCGAGGCGAGGTAGTAATCGGTGCGATGATCGCGGAGCGGCAGCATGGGGGCGAGCAGGGCCGCGCTCATCAGGAGGCCGAACAAAGGCAGCCAGTCTTTTTTCCAGGTTTTGAAGGCGATGAAGCCAAGGACGGAAGGCGTGACGACCCAGCGCGACAGAGTGAGCATCCAGCCAAAGGCAGGGTCAAACTGAATGAGTCGCAGAGAGCCCAGCATCCACTCCCAGTAGATGGAGATCGATTCGAGCAGGCTTGCGTCGAAATACATGCGATAGGCCGCGGCATCTTTGGCCTTGGGAATCAAAAACAGATGCGCAATGGCAAAAAGGACGGCGGGGCCAAAGAGCGGGAGAACTGCTTTTATGGCAGAGCGGTATAAGCACCAGGCCCACACGAGCAAAATGCCCGGTAGAACGATCACGCTCTCGAGAGCACCAAAGCCCAGAAGGTAGCAAAGCCAGGCACCAGCCAGCCAGCGCGAGCCACCACCATCCACATAGCGAAAGAAGCAATACATCGCACCGAGAATCAGAGTGGAAAGCAGGATCTGGTTGTAGCTGGATAGCCAGCACATGGCGATGGAAACTCCGAAATTGAGTGACCAGAGCACTGCGGCGAGCGAGCCAGCGCGGATACAGCCCGACAGACGTTGGACAACGAGGACCATCAGGACGAGACCCGCGGCGAAGGTCGCAAAAGCCCAGAGCCGCATGGGGAGAGATTCGAGACCGAAACTGCGCTCGAAGATGAGAAAGAACAGGCGCTCGCTCAACGTACGCACTGTACCTTGCGCCATTGGGGCAAACAGGGCGGACCATAAATCGGCCGGGGAATGAATGCTGAGGCTCAAGCCGAGCCAGGCAAAGTCGTCGGCAAGAAACCAGATCCGGAAGCTGCGCCGGAACAGATAGAGCGCCAGCAATACCGGAAACAGAATCAGGGTCCCACGTTTCAAATGATCGCCACTCATGAACCTTTCTATTTTGGCATCCCGATGATTGTGGGAAACTCATTTCACGGACTGATGCACAAAATTGGCCGCTATCAGGTAGAACACGAACTCGGACGCGGAGCAATGGGCATCGTGTATCGAGCCTTCGACCCTGCCATCGGACGGCGTATTGCCATCAAGACGATTCGGCTTGACGATCTCGGCGACGAGAAGTCTCGCGCCACGCTGCGGGAGCGGTTGCGGCGGGAAGCGCAGTCGGCTGGAATTCTCTCGCACCCGAACATCGTCACCATCTACGACATCAGCGAAGACACGCACAACGCGTACATATTCATGGAGTACGTGGAAGGTGCGACGATGGACCAGTTCTCGAGGGGACTGCCAGTGAAAGACCTGCTGTCGATGCTGGAGCAGGCGGCCGAGGCTCTGGATTATGCGCATGAGCGGGGGATCGTCCATCGTGATGTGAAGCCCGGAAACCTGATGCTCAATGGCCGGCAGGTAAAAGTCACCGATTTTGGAATTGCCCGGCTGCAGCACCGGGATTCGACGCAAAGTGGCACGTTGCTAGGGACGCCGAGCTATATGAGCCCGGAACAGATCTCAGGCCAGGAAATTACTGGAGCCGCGGATCAATACTCGCTCGGCGTGATCGCCTACGAGTTTCTCGCCGGGCACCGGCCGTTTGATAACGACAACCTCGCAAACCTTCTGTTCCGGATTACACAGCAGCCGGTACCGCCAGTGGCGACGTTGAACGCCGCGACCAACCAGGTGCTGGCCCGCGTGCTCGCGAAGAATCCAGCACACCGCTATCCGAACTGCACAGCTTTTGCGATGGCGCTTGAGCACGCGCTGGGTCTGGAGCCGCCGAAGCACACGCCGCAGCGGGAGATCAGCGGCGACGAGCCGACGGTGCATGAAGCGATTGTGGAGCCGGTTGCGGAAGCGGTGGTGCCGCTGCCTGCTCTGAATCTCCCCGAGCCGCGGAAGCCCTCCGTTTGGAAGCCGGTTGCGGGAATGCTGTTTGGAGTGGGGTTGATTGTCGCCCTACTGTGGATCAGTTTTGTGCGTTCGAGCGTGCCTGAGCCTGTGGAGAGCTCATTAGTATCGAATGCGGGTGGGGAAGCGAAACCGAGCGCGATGGGTGAAAAAGTTGCCGAGCCGGTCGTGCCGCCCGTGGAAGCTCCCACGGAAACCAAAACGGCTGAGGCGAAGATGCCCGAGTTGAAGATCATTCCCCAGCCGATTGAGAAGACCGAGAAATCGGAAGAAGCCGGAGGGACGTTCCCGATTGAGTTTGTTTCGAGCCCCGCCGGAGCGGAGGTTTTGATCAACAACGGGGAACAGGATCGATGTGCCCACACGCCTTGTACTCTCGATTTGCCGAAGGGCGAGTTTCAGGTGTTGATCCGGCTGAAAGGGTTTGACGATTCAAAGCGGTCACTGAAGGTGCCAGGGCAATCCCGCATTGCCGCGGACTTCGAAAAACCGATGGGGACCGTCGTTGTCAGTTCCACGCCGGAAGGGGCATCTGTTCGAATTGATGGACGGGATACCGGGCAAAAAACACCCGCCAAGATGAATCTTTCGCCAGGAACCTATAAACTAGAAGTAATCCTTAATGGATTGCCAGTTCAAACGCAGGAAGTCACGGTCAAAAACGGCGTGGTCCAAACGTTGGCAATTCGATGGAACTAGAGCAAACACCATGTCCCAAACATCCATACTCGGCCGCCGCGCATTTCTCGGTGCAACCTCTTCTCTGCTGATGGCGCAACCTGCGCAGCAATCAGAGGCGAAATCGCACGGCATGATTGTTCATTCGCGGAAACCGGAAGATCTGGAAATGCCCATTGATGGGTTCCTGCAGGCCATCACGCCGATCGACCTGTTCTATGTGCGGAGCCATCACTACACGCCGCAGGTAGATTTGGAGAGCTACTCGCTGAAGGTTTCTGGCGAAGTTGATAAGCCGCTGGCGATTTCGCTCAAGGATCTGAAGAAACTCCCGCGCGTGGAATTGGTGGGAGTGATGGAGTGTGCTGGCAATGGTCGGTCGTTCTACACGCCGAAGATGCCGGGATTGCAGTGGACGCATGGGGGTGTTGGAAATGCACGTTGGGCGGGCGTGCGGCTGGTTGATGTTTTGAAGCGCGCAGGCATCAGGGCCACCGGCAAGCACATTGTGTTCGACGGGGCGGATGTTTCGGTGGGGACGATGCCGAAGTTTCAACGGTCGATCCCTGTGAAGAAGGGGCTCGATCCGGATACGATGCTGGCCTTTGAGATGAATGGGCAGCCTTTGCCGCAATCGCACGGTGCGCCGTTGCGCGTAGTTGTGCCGGGCTGGGGTGGGGATTGCTGGGTGAAATGGCTGACGGGAATTCAGGTGCTCGACCGGGAGTTTGAAGGCTTCTTTATGAAGACCGGGTACCGGCATCCTGGCAAGGGGGTGCCTCCTGGCACAGCAGTAGACCCGGCGCAGATGAAGCCCGTGGAATCGGTGCGGGTGAAGAGTGTCATTGCGACACCAAAGGACAATATGATCCTGGCGCAGGGAGCCAGCCGGATTGCCGGCGCGGCTTGGTCGGGTGAGGTGCCGTTGGCCAAGGTTGAGGTTTCTACTGATGCGGGCCGCAGTTGGGCTGCAGCGCGGTTGACCAGCTCCAATGGTCGCTGGGGATGGCAGACCTGGGATTTTGCCTGGAATGCGGTGCCGGGCTCTTACAAGGTGATGGCCCGAGCCACTGATGCCAGCGGCTACACGCAGCCGATGGAGCAGGAATGGAACCCGAGCGGATACCTGTGGAACGTGATTCAGACTGTGAAGGTGGATGTGTTGCCTCTGGCAAGCACGGCGTACCGGTCGAGTTGTCTGGGCTGCCACAACGAGGATCTGATCAAAGGGCAGAAGCTGACCCGGGCGCAGTGGGAACGTGAAGTGGACAAGATGGTGCGTTGGGGCGCTCAGGTGCCCGCCGATCAGAAAGCGAACCTGCTCGACTTTCTCGCTGCCCGTTACAAGCCCTGATCGTCGAACTTGCCCAACTCAAGAAACAGGCTGGCGCCCATCAGGCAGATGAGAGCGTCTGTGGTTTCTGGGGTTCTGCCAGGAATGTACTGTTGAGCGAATTCGGAAAGCAACACCAGAATCGCGGCAACTGATGCGATCTTAGGCGCAGACCAGCTCGTTGCCTTGCAGACTTGCCTGATTGTGAACCAATAAACGAAGCTCTTCAGGCAGGTGATGCGAAAGCCTTCTGCCCGACCAATGCTGAAGATTGCCTGGAATGGGATCCAGGTGAAGTTGTTTAGTTTTTCGCCGCTCCACTCGAATGGTCGGAGTTCTTTGTAAGCCATGAGTAGCGTTGCAGCCGCAGCGAGAACCGTTGCAGGGACCCGAAGTTTCGCGAGTGTCAGCGCCAGACCCGCCGCATAGCCTAGTGTGAGCCCGGCGACCTGATCTACTTGGGGGAAACGATTGATCAGCAGCAACTGAGCAGGTGCGGCCACTAGAAGAAAGAGCTGGACTTTCCAACCGTTTGGGGAAGACCACAGCGAGGCCACGAAAAAACCGATTGCGGCCTGTTCGACGACGGCGAACTGCGCCAGGTCGAATCGGTTCCAACTTTCTACGATGAGCCGGATTCGAATCATGCGCAGTTGGGGTAAGAAGGGGAAATAAAGATAGGCCAACATGAGCAGCATCATGATGCGCCGGCCGCGATCTTCAAGAAGAGGGTTATGTTTTGGTCGGAGTACGGGAGTATCGAAGATGGGGAGGTGTGCAAGCAGCAAGCCGAGAAAGCTCCCCATTGTGTTGAGAAAGATGTCTTTGAGTGACGAATACCTGCCTGGAATGAAGGCCTGCAAAAGTTCAACGGATGTCGATAAGGCACACGAAGCGATCAGCACCCAAAGCATGCTTTCTCTACTTCTCCATTTACAACCAGCGACAAGCCCCAGTGGTATGAAGAAGAGCAGGTTCAAGATGAGGTCGAGGAAATTAGTGCGCGAATCGATCGGGGTCCATGCCAGTATTTCGTGTGGGATGGATTCAAACTGAAATGGGTAGATTGTCGCGTATAGGATGAGCGCGATGATGAGAAGAAGAATTTGCGTGAGCGGGTTTCTGATCATCCGGAGGCCAGCAGAGATTCGATTTGTATCAGATGCCGGTTGGTGTGGGCGGCGATGAACTGAAGCCATTGGCGTACCGTCATGGGGCCGAGGACTGGATGATCCATCAGGTGTGTGTCGAAGCCCGGAGCATCGGTAGCTTCAAATTCCATGAGTTTTTGACGGGTTTCGACAAGCTGATTCAGAGGAGCGGGCCAAGGCCCAAACTTTCCGCCCGGCTGGGCTACTGCGGGTGCCTGGATGCGATTGACGGCTACGCCTACGCGATTCGAAATGATCTCGGACTTGCCTTCAGTGGCTTTCAGTTTTTCTGGATCGGCTGGGGATTGTGACAGGGTGCGCTTAAGGCCGACAAGAGTGGCGCGCTCGACGATGGCCAGATGTTCGACGACTTCTGAAACTGTCCATTCGATATCGGCGCGTCGACGATTTGCGCTTTCAGAATTGAGGGGTTTGCAGAGCGTAAGGATTGCTTCAATTGTGCCCGCCAGCGTGTATTGCATCGGAATGAAGTTTGATCTCCTGCTTCATTCTCGCGCGTTCTAGTTGGCGCAGGCTTAGGGCTTGTGCATTTTGAGGATGGTGGACTCAAGCTCGTTCATGACGCCGACGGCTTCTGGTTGCGGCTCCACTTCGCGCATCACGCTGGGGCCGGTGAGTTTGACGGGCATGGAAGTGAGTTTCAACAGGTCGAGTTGAAAGCGAACGTGTTCCAGAGCTTCAATTGGGGATTCCGGTTTCATTTTGAGGTCTCTTATCTTACTACTCACCTTATCGGTCCATCAGATGAAAACCTGAAGGCGATTTGTGATCTCAATTTCGTTTTTTGACCCGATGAGGCTCTTAGAACTGGTTGGGCGGGGCGTAGTGGTAGGCCAGTTATGTGGGTCAGAATGAGGAGAATCAGCGAGGTGTCGGTACTGCGGTGGTCAACCCTTTGTTCTGTGAGCCTCTCGGTCATGTCTACACTTGTTTACATTGCACTCGGCGTGCCAAAGTGCTAAGTCATTGAAAACAAATAAAACGTCCCGTTCCAGTTTCAATCCGGCTCGTCCCTGATTCATTTTGAAACTCCCCTTGACTATCTACAAGAGTCATTTCAGAATCGGGATATGGGAAAACCGTCCGATCTTGTACAAGGGACATTGGACCTGCTGATTTTGCGTACGCTGTCCTGGGAGCCGATGCACGGCTGGGCGATCGCGAATCGAATCGAGCAAGTGAGCGGAAAGGTGCTGCTGGTGCAGCAGGGAAGTCTGTATCCGGCATTGCACCGGTTGAAAGAGCAGGGTTGGATCGCGTCGAGTTGGGGCGAGAGCGAAAACAAGCGCAAGGCGAAGTTCTACGAGTTGACTCAAACGGGGCGGGACCGGCTTGAGGCGGAGCGGCAGCAATGGGACCGGCTGTCGGCGGCCATCCAAATGGTGATGGAGCAGGCGTGATGGGAGATCAGCGCGACCGGGATCTGAACGAAGAACTGCTGGCGCATCTGGCGCATGAAATCGACCAGCGGATTGCGCGAGGGGAAACGCCGGCCGAGGCCGAGCGCAACGCTCGACTTGCAATGGGCAACCTGACGCAGGTGGCCGAGCAGACGCGGGAAGCCTGGCGCTATTCGTTTTTGCCGGGAATTTGGCAGGATCTGACATTCGCCTGGCGGCTGATGTGGAAGAGCCCGGTATTTACGTTGGCTGCAGTGGCGAGCCTGGCCTTGGGGATTGGTGCGAATACCGCTTTGTACGGGGTATTTAGCAAGGCGTTGCTGGATCCGCTGGCGGTGCGCGAAGCTGGAGATCTTTATCAACTGACGGTGCGAACGATGGAGGACAAACCGGGCGAGTATACTTCGTCTTTTTCGTATCCGTTCATTCAGGAAATCGAAAAAAACGCGACGACGATTGATGCCGTGAGTTGCACGGCAGGATCGCGGACGAGTTATCGGGCGGGAAATGCAACCCGGATCCTGACGGTTGAGCTGATTTGCGGCAATCTTTTCGACATGCTCGGGCTTGAAGTACGAGTTGGACGATTGATGAATGCGAGTGACAACAAAACAGCGGGATCGCATTTTGTCGTGGTGTTGGCACATCACTTCTGGGTGAGTGAATTTGGTTCGAACCCATCGATCGTGGGGCAGAAGATCGAGTTGAACCGGCAGCTGTTCACTGTGATTGGCGTGGCTCCAAAGAGCTATGCGTCGCTGCGAAAGGGGAGTGCGCCCGATGTGTTTCTGCCGATTGTGATGGACGGAGTTTTGAGCGGAGAAGCGAGCGACACAACGTCTGGGCAAAGCTGGTGGATTCGGGTCATGCTGAGACGGAAGTCTGGCATCAGCGAGCAGTGCATGAATGCCGAGTTGACGGCGATGAGACACAACAATTGGGATCGTTACGAGCGCAGTGAAGCTAGCGATTACGCCAAGAAGGTGGCGGCCAGCGCCGTTGTAGAAGTGCTGCCTGCTGCGCGGGGATTCGACGCGGCGCAGCGCGCAGCGGAGTATGAAAAGCCGGTGCAGTTGTTGATGGCCGTCGTTGGCATCGTATTGCTGATTGCGTGTATCAACATCGCGAACTTGCCGCTGGCGCGGGCGGCGGCGAGGGAGAGAGAGATTGCAACGCGGCTTGCGATCGGGGCGAGCCGAGGGCGGCTGGTGCGGCAGTTCTTGACCGAGAGCCTTGCGTTGTCGATGCTGGGCGGGCTGGTTGGACTATTGCTTTCGATGGCGTTGGAACGTGTGTTGATGCTGGAGGCGTTTGGCAAGTCGAGCTTGCTGGCACTGGGGGATGGGCCTACTGTTGATGTGTTGGTTTTGACTATGGGACTTTCGCTCCTGACTGGGCTTGGCTTTGGCTTGATCCCAGCGCTTACGGCGGACCGGCAAGGGATTCGAACGAGCCACCGGTTGACTGGGCGCAAGTTGATGGTGAGCTTTCAGGTGGCGCTTTCGGTGTTGCTGCTGAGCGGGGCGGGGTTGTTCCTGCAGACGTTAGAAAATCTGCGGCGGATAGATTCGGGATTCCGGCGGGAAAATCTGATTTCAATGGCGGTAAGTCCGAAGCCAGGGGGCCGTTCAAAGGACTCGCTGCTCGGCTACTACCGGAATCTTGCTGCCAGCGTGGCGCAGGTGCCGGGCGTTGAAGGTGTTTCTCTGAGTAACTTGGGCATGTTGTCAGGATCTCAGTGGAGTAGTGGTTTGCTAGTGGCTGGTGTGGTGGTGCCGCCCAATGAGCCTGGAGCTTTGCGCAATGCCGTGGGGCCACAATTCTTCACGGTGATTGGCGCGAATTTTTTCGAGGGACGCGACTTTGTCGAAGCCGATAATCGGACGACTGCGCCGAAGGTCGCGATTGTGAATGAGAGTTTTGCGCGACGGTATTTTGGAAGTGGTTCGGCTGTGGGCCGCAGGATTGGCAGGGGGGCGAGGCCCGGGATGAATGACCAGCCGGATCACACGATCATTGGTGTAGTAAAGAATCTGAGGGATTCGAAGTTGGTTGGGCAGGCGGACCGGTATTGGTATGTGCCCATTGAGCAGCAGGAGCGGCTGGGAACTGTGTTTCTGAATGTGCGCACGCGACTTGAGCCAGTGGGGATGATGGCGGCGATCAAGAAGGCTGTCGCCGAGTTGGATTCCTCAGTGCCGATTTCGCGCGAGAGGACTATGGCGATGGCCGTTGAGGAGCAGATCGGGCAGGAGCGGCTGGCGGCGCGGCTGTCGGCGTTCTTCGCAGGGGTGGCTTTGCTGCTGGCCGTTGTGGGTCTTTATGGAGTGATGGCTTACACCTTCGAAAGGCGGACGCGCGAGATTGGAATCCGGTTGGCGCTGGGCGAAGCGAGGCACCGGGTGTTGAGCCGGATTCTCGGTGAGGCGCTGGTGTTTATTGGATTGGGGGTTGTTGGTGGGGTGCCGATGGCGATGGCTCTTGGGGCCTATGCTGAGAAGCTACTTTATGGAGTGAAGCCGATCGATTGGGTTTCGTTGAGCGTGGCTGTGCTTGCGGTTACTTTGTTTGGCGCGTTGGCTGGCGCGATCACTGCGCGGCGTGCGGCTTCAATTGAACCGATGGCGGCGCTGCGATTGGACTAGCCGTTCTCGCGTACGAGGGAGCCGGGCCGCGGGTGCCCGGCTCAGCATAAAATAGCGAGGTGATTTCGCGACGCCTGTTACTCCAAACCACTGCTGTATCTGCTGCCCTCGCTCAGTCCTCCAAGGGCACTGTGATGAAGGCTTCCTTTGCATCGAGCAAGCTGTATCCCGGCACGGTCAGGGACTACTGGGTTTACGTTCCCGCCGTTGCGGCTCCCGCCGATGGCTATGCCCTGATGGTGTTTCAGGATGGGGCTGGCTTTATCAATGAGACGGGCCGCTTTCAGGCTGCCGAAGTGTTTGACCGCCTCATTGCCGCCGGGGATATGCCGCCGACTGTTGGCGTATTCGTTCAGCCTGGGGTAATGCCTGCACTGAGTGGCGAGACGCAGCAGGCTCGCTTTAATCGCAGCTATGAGTATGACGGGCTCGGGGATCGGTACGTCCGATTTCTGCATGAGGAACTTCTGCCGGAAGTGGCCAAGACGAACAAGATCACGGCCGACCCGAATCTGCGTGCCATCGGCGGATCCAGTTCTGGAGCCATTGCCGCGTTTACAGCTGCCTGGAACCGTCCGGATCTGTTTCGCCGCGTGTTGTCCTACATTGGCTCTTACGTGAACTTAAGAGGCGGGGATGTTTATCACGATCTCATTCGCAAAACCGAGCCCAAGCCGCTGCGGGTTTATTTACAGGATGGTTCGAGTGATTTGAATATCTATTCAGGTTCGTGGTGGATGGCGAATCAGGCGATGGCTTCTTCGCTTGAGTATTCAGGCTATGAGGTTCGGTTTGATAAGGGAACCGATGGCCATAATGCGAATCACTCTTCGCGCGTTTTCGTCGAGAGTTTGCAGTGGCTATGGGCGAATTGGAAGCAGCCAATTGTGGCGGCGAAGAGCAATCCGAAATCGGAGCGTCACTACATTACCGAGTTTCTGGATCCGGCTGCGGATTGGGAAGAGATGTCTTCGGGCCATGGTTTCACCGAAGGGCCGACGGTGGATCAGGATGGCAACGTGTACTTTACCGACGTGCGGCTCGACAAGATTCACAAGATCGACCATGCAAGCGGGAAAGTGACGCTGTTCCGCGATAATTCGGGCGGCGCGAACGGGATGATGTTTGGTCCTGATGGACGGCTGTATGTGTGTCAGAACAAGAAGCGGCAGATCATTGCGATTCGGCCTGATGGCGGCGAGGATGTGCTGGTGACGGATGTTGGTTCGAACGATCTGGTGGGGAATGCGAAGAATGAGATTTGGTGGACGGAGCCGGCACAACGCAAGATCTGGTTCACCGATGGCAAGGGCGTGCGGAAGGTGGTTCATGAAGGTCTGGATTTCCCCAATGGAGTGATTCTTTCGCCGGATCAGAGCCAGCTGATGTGTGCGGACATGCGGACGAAATGGGTGTGGATCTGGCAGATTCAGCCTGATGGTTCGCTCGTGAACGGCCAGCCTTTTTATCACCTTGAGACGTGGGATGAGAATTCACAATCGGGCGGGGATGGGATGACCATGGACTCGGAAGCGCATCTTTATGTCGCTACCCGACTTGGAATTCAAATCTGCGATGCGCCGGGCCGCGTAGTAGGAATTGTGAACAACCCGAAGGGTCTGCAGCCGTCCAATTGCGTTTTTGGCGGGCCGAACCTCGATTACCTTTACACTACGAATCGGGAAAGGGTCTTCCGGCGCAAGATGCGCAGAAAGGGATTACGATCATGGTCTTCTTTAAAGCCGCCGCAGCCGCGGCTCTAGTGTTCGCGCTTGAGGCGCAAACGATTACTCCGGAGGAGCGCACCAAGGCTGTTGCCGAGTTGGAGCGGACTGAGAAGCTATTGCTTTCGGCTCTGGATGGAGTGTCCGAGGGGGATGCCGCGAATAAGCCCAGCCCTGAGAAGTGGAGTGTTTTGGAATGCGTGGAGCACCTTGCCCTCACCGAGCGCGGTATTTTCGCGATGATGCAGGCTTCACTGAAGTCGCCAGAGGCGAGTGAGGCAGATCGCGCGAAGACGAAAGGCAAGACTGAAATGCTTGCGAGGTTCATGCCAGACCGGAGCCGTCGGGCGGCTGCCCCGGTTGAGGTTGCGCCGAAGGGCATGTTTAAGACTTTGGCGGAGGCAAAAGCTGCTTTCGTTTCTGCGCGCAAGGCAACGATTGAATATGTGACGAAAACGGACGAGCCGCTCCATTCGCACGTCAGCAAGCATTTTGCGTTTGGCGAACTGGATGCCTACCAGTGGTTCGCTTTGATGGCTGGCCATGTGGAGCGACACAGGAAGCAGGTGAATGAAGTGAAGGCTGGCCTTTAGGGGCTTACTTCTTAGGATTGGGGATGGCGTCGCCGAGGTTCATCGAGCCGCCGCCTTCGCTGACGTAGTTGCGATTCCAGCTGGGGATTTCAAGTTCAACATCTCCGTTGACGATGCACTGGCAGCCGAGCCGCGAGTGAAGGGTGAGGCCGGGAGCCATGTCGAGGCGATCCTGCTCGTCATCATCCATTTCTGAAAGATTGTTGTCGCCCTTCTTGATCACGACGTGGCAGGTGGTGCAGGCGCAGGAACCGCCGCAGGCGTGTTCGATGTGGAATCCAAAATGTTCCGCCAGGTCGAGAAGGCTCAGGGGTTTGCCGTGACCTCCGTAGGGCACGGATTCTGGGGTGAACTCGTAGGTTGAGCCATCATTCAAAAGTGTGATTTTCGGCATGATTTCGCTAAAAGTCCAGTATAGCGTTGCTACACTAAAAGGCAGTGTTCCACAGCCTAGAACGCTCGATTTCACGAGCTGTTTCCCAATACCTGCAGTCCAAATTCGACCTTGAAGTTCCCGTTACCACCGAGCAGCCCAAGCAATCGAGTTTCGGCGAAGTCGCGCTCCCAGTAGCGTTTCAGCTGGCTCGTCAGTTGAAGAAGCCGCCGGTTGCGATTGCCAAAGACCTTGCCGATGGGCTGAAGGATCAGATCGAAGGAATCGCGGCGCTCGAAGTCGCGAGCGGATATCTGAACGTGCGGTTCCATCGCGGCTGGTATGCGCGTCGCATTCTTGAGGGCAATGATTTCGACACGCAGGAACTGTCGATCCGCAAGACTATCGTCGAGCACACGAACATCAATCCGAACAAGGCTGCGCATATCGGCCATTTGCGAAACGCAATTTTGGGCGACACGTTTGTCCGCATGATGAAGGCGATGGGGACCCGCGTTGAGGTGCAGAACTACATCGACAACACCGGCGTGCAGGTCGCCGATGTTGTTGCGGGTTTTCACTTCATTGAGAAGAAAACGGCTGCTGAAGTTGCCGAGATTGCGAAGCGGCCCCGCTTTGATTACTACTGCTGGGACCTGTATTCGCGCGTAGCGCAGATGGAAGAAATCAAGCAGTGGCGCGGCGAGACGATCCATGGGATCGAGAGTGGCCACGGTCCTTTGTCTGAGATGGGGCATGTGGTAGCGGACGCCATTGTGGAATGCCACCTCAACACGATGTTGAGGCTGGGGATTCAG
This sequence comes from Acidobacteriota bacterium, assembly GCA_016870995.1. Taxonomy (GTDB): domain Bacteria; phylum Acidobacteriota; class Terriglobia; order Bryobacterales; family Bryobacteraceae; genus Bryobacter. The sequence goes on along the minus strand of VFZU01000068.1, from coordinate 15,310 downwards.
TACGATGTGCTGCCTCGCGAGAGCGAGATTCTCCATTTGCAGTTCTGGGCCAGTTGCTTTGAACAGCTCAAGGAACGCAACGCGATTTATCTTGAGACCGAAGGGAAGAACGCGGGCTGCTGGGTGATGCCGGGTTCTGCATTCCGTGAGAACGCCGGGGAAGAAGATTCCAAGGTGATCGTGCGCTCCAATGGCACGGTGACTTATGTCGGCAAGGACACCGCTTATCAGCTTTGGAAGTTTGGCTTGCTTGGGAAGGATTTCTATTACCGGAAGTTGCGCACTTATCCCAACGGGCAGGCTTGTTACGTTTCGCAGTCTATGCGTGAGGGATCAGAGCGGGCTGCCTTTGGTGGCGGTACGAGCGTCTACAACGTGATCGATTCCCGGCAAAGCTATCTGCAAGATGTGGTGGCTGCGGGACTGCGTGCATTGGGCTATGACGCGCAGGCGGAGAAGAGTATTCACTTCAGCTATGAGATGGTGGCTCTCAGCCCGCGCACCTGCGTTGAACTTGGCATCGAGTTGAGCGAACAAGACAAGGCGAAGCCCTATGTAGAAATGAGTGGCCGTAAGGGACTCGGCGTGAAAGCCGATGACCTGATCGACCAACTGATTGAGAGAGCCAAGACCGAGGTTGACTCTCGTCATGCCGAAAAGCCGGAAGATGGCCGACGCAAGGTTGCAGAGCAGATCGCCGTTTGTGCCTTGCGCTACTTTTTGCTGAAGTTCACGCGCACCAGTGTGATTGCTTTTGACCTTCAGGAAGCGTTGAGCTTTGAGGGAGAGACCGGGCCCTATGTTCAGTACGCCGCTGTGCGTGCACGTAACATTCTGCGCAAGGTTGGTGCGGTGCCTGACTTCAAAGGTTCGCTGACTGAGGATATGCTCGACACGGAGCTGCAAACGGAAGATCTGTGGCAATTGCTGCTCGAGATCTCGCGGCTGGAGTCTGTGCTGGCTGCTGCGGTTACGAGCGGAGAACCGGCGGCGCTTGCGCGTTATGCGTTCCAGTTGGCACAAGGCTTTAGCCGCTTCTATCATGACTACCGCGTGCTCGACGAAGCCGATGAAGCGCGCCGGAACGTTCTGATCTGGATGACACAGCACTTCGCGCGACAGCTTGAGAAGACACTCAACACGCTCGGCATCGAAGTGCCGGAGTATATGTAGATGGAAGTCCCGGACATTCTTGCTCGCATCGTCGCGCGCAAGTGTGAGGAACTGGAATTGGTTGCCCCTCGCCTTGCGGAGTTGGAGCGGCGTGCCGCCGACCAGATGGGACGTCAGCGTGGGTTCGCTTCGAGTTTGCGGATTCGATCGGTCAACTCGCCGGCCATCATTGCCGAAATCAAGAAAGCTTCGCCGTCACGAGGTGTGCTTTCTGCAGACTTTCAACCGGTACAGATTGCGTGCGCCTATGAACTTGGCGGTGCCGCGGCACTGAGTGTTCTTACCGACCAGGATTTCTTTCAGGGTTCTCTTGAGGATCTGATTGCTGCGCGTGGTTCGGTTGGCTTGCCAGTGATCCGCAAGGATTTCACGCTCGAAGAAATCCAGATCGTCGAGGCGGCTGCCCATGGCGCGGACGCGATTTTGTTGATTGCCGCGATTCTGACTGAAGAGCAACTGAGACGCCTGAGAGAGTTTGCCACCTCATTGGGGCTGGATGCCCTGGTTGAAGTGCACGACGGAGCCGAACTCGACCGGGCGATCGGCAGCGGCGCCAATGTGATCGGCGTCAACAATCGCGACCTTCGCACCTTTGAAGTGAAGCTCGAAACTTCGTTGGAGCTTGCAGAACGGATTCCGGCGACGGCTCTGAAGGTTTCAGAGAGTGGAATCTTCACGAAGGATCATGTTCAGATGCTCCGTGCCGCTGGATATCAGGCGTTTCTTGTGGGCGAAAGCCTGATGCGAGACCCGTCTGCGCTGAAGGAACTTGCGTCATGATCGTGAAGGTTTGCGGCATCACCAACTCGATGGACGCACTAACGGCTCTGGACGCGGGGGCCGATGCGATTGGTTTTAACTTCTGGCCCGGCAGCAAACGCTTTATCCAGGACACTGCATTCTTCGCCGATTTGCCGTATGACTTTTGGCGTGTGGGTTTGTTTGTTGGTGAAGACCCGAGTCGGGTTGCGGACCTGATGGCGGAGTTTCGACTCGACGTTGCACAATTGCACAAGATGGATTCGATCGACGGGTTGCGAGTCTGGAAGGCCATTACCGTGGACACGCAATTGACTCAACGCCATATCGATGAGGCGCGTGCCGAGGCTGTTGTATTGGATACGCCAGCCGGAGCCCTTGAGGGCGGCACGGGGAAGACTTTTGATTGGAATCTGGCTCAGGGGCTGAGCGGCAAGATTGTTCTTGCTGGTGGCCTGGATGCCGATAATGTGGGGTTGGCGATTCGCACGCTCAAGCCCTGGGGAGTGGATGCCTGTTCGCGGATCGAATCCGAACCAGGCAAGAAAGACCGCACCCAAATGCGCGCCTTCATTGAAGCTGCGCGAAAGGAGTTTCACGAAGTATGTTGACCGTCCCTGACGCTCAAGGACACTTTGGCCCTTATGGAGGCCGGTATGTGCCTGAGGTGCTGATGTCGCCTCTTGAGGAACTCGAGAAAGCCTATCTGGCCCTCAAAACAGATGCCGCTTTTCAGGCCGAACTCTCGGATCTGCTGAAGAACTACGCCGGTCGTCCGACGCCGCTGTATTTCGCCAAGCGTCTCAGTGAAAAGCTGGGTGGCGGCAAAATCTACTTCAAACGTGAAGACCTGTTACACACTGGCGCGCATAAGATCAACAACGCGCTGGGGCAGGCGTTGCTCGCCCGTAAGATGGGCAAGAAGCGCATCATCGCCGAAACGGGAGCAGGGCAGCATGGTGTGGCGTCCGCGACGGCTTGCGCACTGCTAGGGCTGCAATGCCGCGTGTACATGGGCGAGGAAGACATGCGGCGCCAAAGCCCGAATGTGTTCCGCATGCGCCTGTGTGGGGCTGAAGTTGTGGGCGTTACCAATGGCTCGCGGACTTTAAAGGACGCAATCAGCGAGGCAATGCGTGACTGGGTGACGAATGTCGAATCCACTTACTACCTGCTTGGCTCGGCTCTGGGTGCACACCCTTATCCGCTGATGGTTCGTGATTTTCACCGATGCATCGGGGATGAAGCGCGTGCGCAATTGCTGGAGCGCGAAGGACGTCTGCCCGATATGGCGTTGGCTTGTGTGGGTGGCGGATCCAATGCAATCGGGTTGTTTCATGCTTTCATCAATGACCCGGGTGTGAAGCTGATCGGTGTTGAAGCGGGTGGTAAGGGCAAGAAGACCGGCGAGCATGCGGCCCGATTCAGTGGCGGCGCTCCTGGCGTGCTTCACGGCGCTTACAGCTATTTGCTGCAGGACGAGGACGGTCAGGTTGCGCTTACGCATTCGATTTCCGCGGGTCTTGACTATGCACTGATTGGACCCGAACACGCACATCTGCACGACATCGGCCGCGCCGAATATGTAGATTGCGACGACGCAACAGCACTAGAGGCTGCTGTGGAACTCAGCACCATGGAAGGGTTGATCCCGGCCATGGAGAGCTCACACGCAGTTGCTGAAGCCATCCGCCGTGCGCCAGCTACTTCGAAGGACCAGATCCTACTGGTGAACCTGAGTGGCCGTGGCGACAAAGACATTAATATCTATCGCGAAAACCTGAAGGAGCTTGATTCTGACTCGCATCAGCCAGCGTTTTAACGAACTCCGGGCCAAGAATGAGCCCGCCCTCATTGCCTATGTCACCGCGGGTGACCCTTTACCGGAGATGACTGTCGACATCGTCAACGCACTCATCCGCGGGGGTGCCGATGTGATCGAACTGGGCGTACCTTTTAGCGATCCAATCGCCGATGGACCCGTGATCATGCGTGCCAGCGAGCGAGCTCTCGCAGCTGGCATGACAGTCGAAAAGGTGCTTGGGGTTGCGCAACAGCTGCGAGCTACCACGGATGTGCCGATCGTCCTGTTCACCTACCTGAACCCGGTGATGCGTTACGGCTTCGACAAGCTCGCGGCTCGCGCCAAGCAAGCTGGCATCGATGGCTTCCTGCTGACCGACTTGAGTGTTGAGGAAGCAGAGTCTTTTGTGGCGGCTGTGAAAGCGCAGGACCTCGACACGGTATTTCTGGTGGCTCCGACCAGCACAGATCGCCGTCTCGAACTGGTTGCCAAGTATTGTTCGGGCTTTGTTTATGTGGTGTCCCGCACCGGTGTCACAGGCGAGCAGGCTCAGGTGTCTGCCGGGGTGAAGCCACTGGTTGAAAAGTTGCGGCGATTTACTGACCTGCCTTTGGGCGTGGGCTTTGGCATTGCCAATGCGGATCAAGCCGCTGAAGTTGGCAGTGTTGCCGACGGAGTGGTTGTGGGCAGCGCTTTTGTGCGTGCGATCGAAACTACTCCAGCCGCCGAAGTCTTGGATAGGATAGAGCGCATGGCCAGAGACTTGAAACAGGGAGCTGTTCGTGGGCGCGGATGAAGCGGTTGAGATCCTCAAGGGCTTCCGCACGCAGATCGACGCTGTGGACCAACAGATCCTGGCGTTGCTAAATCAGCGAGCCGGGATTGCTCTGCAGATTGGTGAGACCAAGCGCTCGGCGGGACTTCCCGTTGTTGAACTGACGCGAGAACGCGCGGTGATTGAAGGCATGGGAGCACGCAACCACGGCCCGTTGTCGAACGATGCTGTGGAACGCATCTACACTGCTGTGATGCTTGAGATGCGTCGGCTTCAGGAGTAATGCGGACTCTTGCCATAGTTGGAACCGGGTTGCTTGGCTCGAGCTTCGGACTCGCCGCCAAACGCGTAGGCCACTTTGACCGGATCCTCGGCGTTAGCTCGGAAGCTGTTGTTTCAAAGGCCCTCTCGATTGGTGCAATCGAAGAAGCGATGGCCCTTGAGCAAGCCTTGCCGCTAGCTGATGTTGTGCTGCTGGCACAGCCTGTGTTGCGAATCATCTCATTGCTTGAGACGATCAACCCGCTACTGAAAACCGGCGCCTTGGTGACGGATGTCGGCAGCACGAAGGTCGCGATCTCCAATGCAGCAAAGCATATCGCGCGAGGGCGGTTTGTCGGTGGTCATCCGATGGCGGGCAGGGAAGTGCGAGGGCCAGAAGGCGCCTCTGCCGATCTTTTTGTTGGCAGGCCTTGGGTGCTCACAATGGCCGAGCCGGAATTGGTCTCTCTCGTCGAGAAGTTTGGTTCGCGTCCGTTCATCCTTGACGCCGAACAGCACGACTTACTTGTGGCACACAGTTCGCATTTGCCGCAATTGCTATCCACTGCGCTTGCCAGTTATCTTGGCGAGCGGGAACTTAGGCACGTTGCGGGTCCTGGACTGCATGATATGACGCGCCTGGCGCTGTCGAGCCATGAGTTGTGGGCTGACATTCTGGACACCAATGCCAGCAATATCGATGGAGCTTTGGCTGGCTTGATTGAAGAGTTGGAAGCCATGCGGGATGCTCTCGCCAAAGGACGTTTGGCGAAACACTTCGAACAAGGCGCAGTAATGGCCAAGCGTCTTCGCTCGATTTAGAGCGTTAAACTATTGGGGTCATGCCCAGACTTTTCTCATTGCTTCTCGTAACACTGTCGTCACTTTTGGCGCAAGCGCCTGTGGGTGCCGTAGCGGGCATTGTGAGCGACGACTCCGGCGGCGTTGTTGCTGGTGCCGCTGTCACGGTAACCAATCTCGAGACAGGACTCAAGCGTGAGGTGACATCTTCGGGTGAAGGGCAATTCAACGTCGCGGCTCTGCCCGCGGGCCGGTATGAAGTTCGCAGTCAGATGGCTGGCTTCCGGCAGACGGTTCGAGAGGCACTGGTGGCCGTGGGTAACACGACTACGGTCGATCTCAAGCTTCAAGTAGGTGCTGTTACAGAAGTGGTCACGGTTGATGCCGCTACTTCCCAACTCGCTTTCGACAGCCACAAGATTGACGGGGTAATTGGGCGAAATCAAATCGAAGCGCTTCCACTCAATGGGCGCAGCTTCCTGCAACTTGCCTTTCTTGAGCCGGGCGTGGGTGTTGGTACACAGAGTCTTGCGCAATACAATTCGCAGTTCAGTGTGTCCGTCCTGGGTGCGAATTCGGGCAAGACAGCGTTAACCGTGGATGGTGGCAATGTGCGTAATCCTCTTGAGGGAAACTCGGCGCAGAATTTCTCTCAAGAAATCGTGGAAGAGTTCCAGATCTCCACCGCGAATTTTGATCTCTCGACTGGTATCGCCGCAAGCGGTGCAATCAACATCGTTTCGCGCTCGGGTGGCAATGCATTTCATGGAGGGGCGTATTTCTTCTTCCGCGATAACAACCTTTCTGCTTACCCGGCGCTGCGTCGCAATGCCTTTGCCCCCGACCCATTCTTCGCAAGGCGTCAGAGCGGCTTTCTTGTTTCGGGGCCGATCAAGAAAGAGAAATTGTTTTTCTTTTTCAACCTTGAGAACAACAATCAGGATGCTGTCGTAACGGTGCAGCCTGACTCGCCTTTTTTTGCGAGCATGGCTCAGAACTACTCGAACCCTTACGATGGCCGCCAATTCAGCGCGAAGTTTGATTACCGCATCAACACGAAGCACAACATGTTTCTGCGCTATTCGCATGACGGCAATAAGGGCTTCGGCCCGCGGAGCGGCTCCCCGCTGCCCTCCAACTGGTTGGTGAACCGCAACTGGGCTGATCAGAGCATCATGGGGCTGACAAGCACCTTTAGCGCGAATCTTGTAAACGACTTCCGCTTCGCTTACCACTACTGGAACAACCGCAACTTGCACCCCACTTCGAACGAGTGCCCGGGGTGTCTTGGCCTTGGGCTGCCGGAGCTGGCTGTGGTTGGGACCAATGTTCGTTTTGGAAACACATCGAATGCTCCCCAGGGACGCGACATCCGGCGCTACAACCTGGTGAACAACATGACTTGGCAGCGTGGCAGCCACCGGCTGCGCTTTGGTGGCAGCTTCGAAAACTCGCCGTTCACCGGCTTCTGGGCTTTCGGTGATCCCGCCGCAGGCAACGTTTGGAGCCCGGACATCATGATTGCCAATCGAATTCCGATTGCCGCTTTCGGGCTGCCTACCGAGTTCCGCACGAACGAAGATGTCTTAAAACTGCCGCTGGCCGCCTTTGCCATGGGGATTGGCGACCCATCGCAACCCCCACCCTTCAACAAGGACAAAGCTGGTAATAATCGGCGCTACCACCTCTACCTGCAGGACACCTATCGCGTCAATGCCAAGCTGACCCTGAATTATGGCTTGGCCTGGCAGTTTGAATCGACGCTGGTGAATAGCGATTTGACAAAGCCCACATTGCTCTTGCCAATCATGGAGAGCCTGGCTCCGACGCGGCCTGTTTTCACAAACTGGAGCCCTTCTGTCGGCTTCGCCTACAACCCCTTCCGTAATAGCAAGACGGTGATTCGCGGTGGAGCGGGTTTTTACTTTGACACCACGGAGTTGTCCCAGAGACTCGGCGAACGCGCAGCCATCGGCCCGGTCGGCAATGGCCGTCAACAAATCGGAGGACAGAGTATTCCGAACCCTATTGCTGGTATTGTGAACCCCATTCCTGGTGTGCTGCCAAACGTCGCTGTCGGCGCACCGCTGGACTTCCGCACGCTGCCGACGGGCTTCCGGCTTTCAAACCTGATGGCGATCCTGCCTCAGATCCGAGCCACGGCCGAAGCGGCTGTCGTGAACCCGAATCCGAATGACCTTAGCGTTCGCAACATCAATCTCTCGAAGCAAGGCACCGATATCTTCCCGTACCGATATGGACCTGGTTATTCCCGGCACATCACGCTGGGGGTGCAACGCGAGGTGCGCAAGGATCTCGTGGTAAACGCTGATTTCGTTTACCGCCATGGCTTCCGCGAAGATCTGGGCGCGCTCGATTACAACCGCTTCTTCCGCGTGGCGGGGCCAGTGATTCCACGTTGTGCCTCTGCCGCACAAGCTGCCTCTCTGACGGCCAATTGCTCTACGGGCCCGATTGGCATCCGCACCTCGGCAGGCAGATCTGTATATCGCGCTTTGCTGTTGAAGGTCGACAAGCGATTTTCGAAGCGCTATCAGTTCTTGGCCTCTTACTCATTCGCTGCTCAGCAATCGATGAACGGTGTGACGAACCTCGACAACTGGTTTGAGAACTGGGGACCTTCCGGTGGCCAGCATGGGCTCAATGTATCGGGCATCGTCGACCTGCCTTACAAGGTTCAATTCTCATTCATCTCTTCGATTGGGACTCGTGGTGCATATCGGCCGCAAGTTGGTTCTGTGGATCTCGATGGGGATGGTCTCGACGTTGCATTTTTGCCGGGTTGGAATGTGCCCGATCGCCACCCCACGAAAGAACGTCTTGAGAAGGCTGTTGCGGATTGGAACGCGAAGTACCCGGATCTGCCCAATGGGCAGAGGCCTCGCACTTCGCGAAACCAGACGATTCCCAGACTCTCGTTGCCAGCCGATTACTCGTTTGGCGATAACTTCTCTTCGCAGGACATCCGTGTCACGAAGATCATTCAGTTCCGGGAACGCTACAAGTTGAATCTGTTCGCTGAAGGTTTCAATATCTTCAACTTTGCCAATCTGGGTGGTATCAGCAATAGCTTGAACAATCCGGCCACGTTTGGCTTCCCCACCAGCCGCGCCGGCCAGGTGTTTGGTTCTGGCGGACCGCGGGCGTTTCAGGTCGGGGGCCGTTTCTCTTTCTAAAGATCAGTACCGCCTTACGGTGGTTGAGTAGAGAGTGGAGTTGCCCGACGCGTCCCAGGCTCGCACCTGGATGGCGTTGAAGCCCACTGCGATGTTCACATCAAAGGACCAGTTAACGCTGCTGCCGTTGATGGCCGCTGTTGCTGCTCCGCTTTGATCGCCGGCTGAGTTCGTCCAGGTCACTTGCGTGACTCCGATGTTGTCTGTTGCTGTTCCGCGAAACGTCAGGCGATTCGCGCTGGTAATGATGAAGTTTCCAATGGGTTGTTGGATCGTCATGCTCGGTGGTACCTTATCCTCTCCAGGATTTGCTGGCGGCGCCGGTGCGCTCGCCGTTCGTTCGATCGTGATTTTTCTTGTGCTGCTGATTCCGCTCCTCGAAGTTGCGGTAACGGTGATTTCGTTGGTGCCTGATTCGAGGTCTACTGTGACGCTCCAGTTGTCGAGCCCGGTGGCGGTGCCGCTGCGAGATCGGTTGGTGGCCCAAGTGACTCTGGCAATACCGCCGCTATGGCTGGCCGTTCCGGCGATGCGCATCGATGATGCGGTGGTGGATGTGCCGCCCGATGGTGAAGTGATGACAAGCGAAACGTCGCCATTGGCTTCACGCCATACTGCGCGCACGGTCGAGACAGTGGTTGAGTTCAACTTGGCTTCGACGCGAAGGTTGTTGGCGCCGTTGTTTAGCGGAACGGCTGCGCAACTGTAGGTGGTGAATACGCTGTTGACAAGACATGCGCCGGTTGCCGCAGTGGTTTCATTGCGCCACGCTACCGTGATGCCTGAGGCTCCGCTTTGGATGGCGCCGCTGAGGTTGACGATATTGGAGGTGGCGCGAAACCCTTCCACCGGGCTGCCGATGGTGATGGCAAGCGGCGCTGCTGGAAGATCCGATGGTGCTGCATAGAGCTGGCGAATCGAGTCGATATCCTGCTGCTTCAATCTGGTGGCTTGTTGGTAGTAGGGATACATGACGCTGCCGGGTGTGTCGGTGTGGCCGATGCCAAGCGAGTGTCCCAACTAATGCAGGATCACGCTGAAGACGTCCCACTGCCCACCAATCGACCAGCCCCAGGCATCATTGATATGAATGTCGCCTGCCAGCGGTTCCGGATTTGGGTTTGCGGGATAGAAGCTGTGTCCGAGAACCGTGCTGCCGCTGCGAAAGGGAAATGGATCACCGTGATCGCCAGTGGCAAAGAGGATGTCGATGTTGCGGGAGGCATTGCGAGCCGTGGTTTCGGTGAAGGTCACTGCCACCGCTTTAGACCACTCGGCCATGGCACGTCTGGCTTCTGCCTGGGTTTGAGCCGGGTCGACCCGGCTCCCCAGGTTTCCGAACGAGTAGCTGATGCTGGCGCGGCCGCGGCCTGGACCGTCCCAGCCCTCTCCAAAGCTGGCAGCCAGCATCGCCACCTCGTATCCGCCGCTGATCACTCCCCCACATCCCAAGTACATTTCTCCTGTTTTCATGCCTTGCGGGGCGGGGAAGACATATTCGACTTCATCCCACAGCGTCAAGGCCGACATTTGTTCGATCGTGATTTCAGCCAGCCGATCCTCGGCTTCGAGCGATCCATTCTTCAATAGCGCGACGCCCTCAGCTTCGAGGATCGCGTCGGCTTCCCAGGCTTCCACGTCCTTGTGGAAGTGCACGATCACCAGGCGCTGGCTTTGGCCCTCTGCCATCAGGTCGGCGGAAAGGACTTGAGGACTCATCTTGTCGCCAGCATCGAGTGGAGACCGATACACCAGCGGAAGATCGTTCCAGGACATCGAGTCGGGAACACTGATGATGAACCCGTTTACCGGTACACTGGCGAGGATTTTGGCCCCGCGATCTTCCCATGCCTTCAGATCTGGATTGGCATTATCGAATTGCACCAACCAGTGCCATCGACGACCCGATACGCTACGGGGATTCGCACCCGCCGCGCGCAGCTTGAAGGCCGCCGTGGCTTCGAGCGCGGGATCGATCACTCTTGTTTTCAGGCGCAATTCTTCCCCATTGGCGCAGAACAGGGAGAACACGCAGGCTGCCACCAGGGCCAGACTTGTGTGTTGCATTCTTCAGATCGTTTTCCGTTAAGACTCATATCGAGCCATTGGTCAAAACGTGGTGACAAAAAAATGGCGATTTTCCCTTAGCTCGGCGCACTACTCCATGTGAAATACTGGCTTCTCCTTAGTCTTCACGCGATTAGCTGGGGACAAAGCAATTGGTATATGCGAACCATCGCAGGAGGAAACAATCCTGGGGATGGAGCACGCTCGTCGAGCGCATCGGTACAGTTCTTACAGGGAGTTGCCGTCGATTCGATTGGCAACATCTATATCGCCGATGCGGATGACAACCGGATTCGGCGCATTGATCCGTCGGGGATTATTTCCACAATTGCTGGGATTGGCGTGGCTGGTTTTTCTGGTGATGGCGGTCTCGCAAATCAGGCTCGAATCAATACGCCTTACGGTTTGGCCGTGACGCCGCTTGGTGACTTGATCTTTGCGGATTTAGGCAATGTGCGTGTTCGGCGAATTAACCGCAGCGGGATCATCGAGACGATTGCCGGGGGTGGAACGCGGGAGTTGCCAGCGGCTGGGCAGTTCATTTCGCCGCGCGATGTGCGCCTGAGAGCCCCGCGCAATGTGCTTGCGGATCGCTCGGGATCGATTTTCATTTCGGATTTCGCGGCCAATCAGGTGCTTGAGATCCGGTCCGACGGCAATATGACGGCGATGCCCCAGCCTTCTCTCGATTTGCGCGCCCCGGCTGGGTTGGTGATGGACGCGAATGGGGAATTGCTGGTTGCCGATAGTGGGAACAGCCGTATTCGCAGGCTACGGCGCGATGGGCGGCTCGACATCATCCCGACCACGGCCGTGAATCCAACGGGCTTGGCGCGGTTGCCGGATGGCAGCATTCTCGTGACGGATCTCCGCGGCGATTTCTTGTGGCGGCTCGATCTCAAGGGTGGTGCGGAACGGGTGCCGATGGGTGGCCGGGACATTGCGGTGGATTCGGCGGGGAACATCCTCGCCGCTGGTGGCACTTCGTTGCGCCGCATGAACCCCAGTGGTCTTCTCGAGATCCTGATGTCCGGAACGGCAACGCGATTTCGCGGGGATGGCGGGCCTGCGCTTGCCGCCAGGCTCAATCGGCCTACGGGCGTTGCGGCGGATTCGAAGGGAAATGTCTATTTCTCTGACCTCGAGAACAACCGCATTCGTTGCATCTCCCCGGAAGGGCGTATCGATACTGTTGCCGGGAATGGAGAGAGAGGCTTTCGCGGAGACGGTGGCCTTGCAAGCGAGGCTACCTTGCATTCGCCGACTTCTCTTGCGGTCGACGCCTTCGACAACGTCTACTTCGTCGATCTCGGGAACCATCGCATACGCGCCTTTCAGCCTGGTGGGCCGATTCGCACGATTGTGGGAACCGGGCGCCGGGGGCTTTCAAGTGACGGAGTGCTTGGGTTGGAAACCGATGTCAACTCCCCCGGTGGAATCGCGTTTGATCGCAATGGTGTGCTGTTCTTTTCAGAAACGGGTTTTCCGCGGGTGAGAAGACTTGGGCGAGATGGGAGAGTGACTACGGTCGCAGGCACAGCAATGACGGGTACTGTTGTTGATGGTCTCGATGCCTTGAGTGCACGATTCGTTTCGCCAGAATCCCTGGCTCTCGATGCGGATGGCAATCTCTACATCGCCGATGTTGCCGATCACAAAGTGGTCGTGATCGATCGGGGCACATCGAAGCTGCGTGTGCTCGCGAGTGGGCTCAATTCTCCCAGCGGTCTCGCGGTGACGTTGGGAGGAACGGTTTACTTTAGCGAGGCGAGACGCCATGCCGTGAAGCGGATTGACGCTGGGGGCAATGTGACAGTAATTGCTGGGCGCAATGAGGAGAGTGGGTTCAATGTCGATGCTGGCGACGCGGGGACGGTGCTTCTCGACAGTCCCGCTGGACTGGCTCTTGCCGTTGATGGTGCCTTGCTGCTCGCAGATCGGATGAACCATCGGGTGCGAAGGATCGAGCCGCCGGCGCAGTTACAAATTTCAAACCTGCAGTCGTTTCGGATTGTGCATGGGGCTACTTTTCTTGAAGGGCCTGTTGCGCCTGGTCTCATGTTGTCGTTGTTAACGTCTGATTTGCCGGACCCGAGTCTGCTCGAAGTGACCCTCGATCGGGTGCTTGCGCCACTATTGTTTGCCTCCAAGTCGCAACTGAACTTCCAGGTTCCAGAACGGGTTGCTGGCCGGGATGCGGTTGTGATGGAACTTCGTGCTGGCGGTGAGTTGCTGTACCGGACGACTCTCGTCGTGCAGGGGGCTGCTCCAGGTTTCTTTGAGCAAGGTGGATTGGTGGTGGGGCAGAATCAGGTCCTGACTGCGGGGGACCGAGTGATGCTCTATGCAACTGGCGAGGGTTTGAGTCGAAGCGTGGATGGTCGCCGCATTCCGTTCTTGCCCGTGAGTGTGGAGATCGCTGGTGTGCCGGCTGAAGTCGTTACAGCCGAAACCACGGGCCTGTTGCAGATCTTGATTCGAGTTCCCAGTGGCATCAATTTGCGCGGCAGAGTGCCGATTACGCTGCGTGTGGGTGCGTTTGAGAATCCGAAGACGCAGCGCATCGCAGTGGAATAATTTGAGTGGATGGAAATCTACCAACTTGAATTATTTCTGGCAGTGGTGTCTGCCGGGGGGGCTCACCCGAGCAGCGCGCGAGCGTGGTTTATCCCCAGGGGCAGTGAGCCAGCAGATTCAACGATTGAGTGCGGAACTGGGTGTGCCGTTATTCTTCAAAGCTGGCAGGGGTATCGCACTCACTCCCGAGGGCTCGCAGTTTGCGGAGCGCTCTCGCGTGCTTTTGAAAGATGTCGATGACCTCCGGCGCTGCTTTACTCTTGATGCCTCGTCGGATCGTACCCCCTTTCATCTCGCAACAGGTGCAACAACGCTAATCCATGGACTCGGTAAGCCGCTGCGTGCGCTGCGTCGCAAGTATCCCAAGGCTGCAATTCGTGTCACCGTTGCCAATACAGAAGAAATGGTGGAGGGCCTGTTGAGCCGGCGATTCGATCTCGCTATTGTCTCCTAGCCCTTGTCTGACGACCGTCTCAGCGTCTGCCAGCTTTATGAAGAGGAACTGTTGTTGTTACGGCCCTCAGAGAAGCCGGTGCATTCCTGGCGCGTCGGAAACATAGCCGCAAGCGATCTCTCGGGCCTGCCATTTGTTCTCTATCCCAAAGACAGCAACATGCGGCAAATTATTGACCTGTATCTGGACAGAGTCGGGGTGACGCCAGAGGTAGCCATGGAAGCCGCCGACACCGAATTGATCGTCCGCCTTGTTGAAGCTGGCCTTGGTCAATCCATACTTCCCGCCAACGCGCTTCGTCGCAGCCCCAGGTATTTTCGAGCGGCTCGAATCTCTGGCGGTCGTTTGTTCCGACAGCAGGCAGTCGCAACCTTGCGCGCATCCTCAAGGCCCCTTACTTTGGCGATTACGCAATTTGTCATCGACAATTTAAGCTGAGTGTTTCAAAAAATGAAACGATGTGGTGCGATCCGCAAAACAGTCTGGACAAATGTTTTGGGATATTTTGGTCGCATGATGTTTCGTCTTTCAGTCTTGTTGTTGGCGTTTTGTTTGACTCATTTGGTTGCCCAAGAATCTCGCGGCACCATTGTCGGTACGGTGAGCGATTCCTCGGGCGCAGTCATTGCTGGAGCCAACGTGGAGGTCTTAAATGTTGAGATGGGCACGAAAGCGGTGCTTTCCACCAACGCATCGGGGTAGTATGTCACCGCGTTTTTGATTCCCGGGACTTACCGGATCACGGTAGAGAACGCTGGCTTCAAGAAGTTTGTGCGGGATGGCATCGAATTGCGCGTCAATGACCGGCTCACGGTGGATGTGGCGCTGCAGATTGGCAACGCGGAGCAAAGAGTCACGGTTGCAGGTGATACGCCTCTGCTGAACACCGAATCGGCTTTGCTGGGAACGGTGATCGATCGTCGCCGCGTCGCCGAACTGCCCCTGCCGCATGGCAATCCGATGTTTCTGATCGGCCTTGCCGCCGGGGTCTCCTTCACTCGGGACCCGCAGCTTGGCCGCCCCTTTGAGCCTACCCATATTGTTGGCTACACGATGGATGGAACGCGCGCCAATCGGAGCGACATCACCATCGACGGAGCTGTGGCTACGGCAACTGCTAATGGAGGAGAGGTGATCGCCAGCTATGTCCCTCCCGCCGACACAGTCGCGGAATTCAAGGTGCAAACTGCGACTTTTGACGCCAGCATGGGAAACACCGAAGGAGGCGTCACAAACATCAGCATGAAATCCGGTACCAATGAGTTCCACGCAACGGCTTACTACGTGAACATGAACCCGACACTTTTTGCCAATGATCTCCCGCTCCGCGATTTTGATGGACAGCTCCCTGGGACATTTCATAGAGAAAATGTTCGAAAGGAGATGTTCGATGTCGAGAGAAAACAAACACGATTCCGGGGCTGCGGAAGGAGCCCGGAGGG
>VFZU01000067.1 GCA_016870995.1 Acidobacteriota bacterium | reverse complement strand
CCCTCCGGGCTCCTTCCGCAGCCCCGGAATCGTGTTTGTTTTCTCTCGACATCGAACATCTCCTTTCGAACATTTTCTCTATGAAATGTCCCAGGGAGCTGTCCATCAAAATCGCGGAGCGGGAGATTGGCTGGAACGTCTGAGCGTGGTGACTTCCTCCATTTGGGGAATTCTGATGGAGGCACCGGCAGAGCATGCCAGAATCGCCGGGCGCGACATTAAGGCGGCGTGGAGTGGCGTACTAAAGGAGCCGCTCTCGAGCGCCATTATTGTGGGGACGATGGCGCTAACGCTGGGGGCGAATGCGACGTTGATCGGAATAGTGGATCAACTGCTGATGCAGCTACCTCGTGGAGTGGAAAATGCATACCGTGTTGTTCGGGTGTATGGGAAGGGCTACTGGACAGCCTTGACGCGGAGTTGGCCGGATTATCTGGATCTGCGGGACAAGTCCTCGGCGTTTTCGAGTGTTGCGGCCTTTCAGGCTGGAAGAGTGCCGGTGGGGAGAGAGGCATTGCGCAAGTTACGCGAGGAGGCCATCACGCCGAACTACTTCAAGATGCTTGGCGTGAAGATGGAACTAGGGCGGGTATTTGATGAGACTGCGCGAGCCGTCGCCGTGATCAGCCACAGCTACTGGCTGAGCGAGTTCGGTGGGAACCGCGATGCGGTGGGTGAAAGGCTGCAGGTTGGAGGGTTGACGCACACGATTGTCGGAGTAGCGCCGAAGGCTTTTACTGGCGTGGACCCAGCCGAAACGATGGTGTGGACGCCTCTCGGGGAGTTAAAGCGCGATCGAGGAAACTACGGAGCTGTCAACGTGATCGGCAGACTGCGCGATGGGTTGACCTTGGCGCAGGCAGACCTAGAGGCAAACCGGGCCAATCAGCAAGGGTTGAGAGAAGACGGGTTGAAGGCTGATGGGGATGTGATGCAGCTGGGGGCCGTTTCGATTACCCAAGGCCCTCAAGCACCACAGGAGATTCAAGTGTCGAAATGGCTCGCATTGGCCGCGATTGTCGTGATGCTGGCTGGATGGTTGAATGTGGCGCAACTGCTGACTGCCAGGGCGGTAAGAAGGTCTAGAGAGACGGCGATCCATCTTGCCTTGGGGGCAAGTCGGATGAGGTTGATGCGGCAGTGGGTCTCGGAGAGTTTGATCTTTGCCACTGTGGGCGGGATAGCGGCCTTATTGATGCTGGCGACTCTGAGGCAGTTTGTCTACCGCTTGCTGCTGCCGGATCTGGCCATGCCCGGCTGGAGTCTGGGCTGGCGAGAGCTTGGGATTACTGCCGTACTCACTCTGCTTTCCGGTGTCTTAACCGGATGGGGGCCAGCCTGGCATGCGATTCGCGGGAGTGTGATTACTGACCTAAAGCAGACTGGGCGACATGGATCGCAAAGAGGTAGTCGGCTGCGGCGCGGACTGGTGATGGTACAGGTGGCGATGACGGTTGTTGTGCTGGTTGCCGCGGGATTGTTTCTGCAGAGTTTAGATAGCGTGCTGCGCATCGATCCAGGGTTTGATCTGGATCACCTAATGGTGGTGCATCTGGACTCGAAGTGGAGTGGACAACAGGTAAGGCTGGCGGAAAGAGCCAGACAGTTGCCCGGGGTAGTAGCCGCAGGCCTGGCACATTCAATCCCCGGCGAGTCGGCGTGGCGCACCCGGTTCTATCTGGATGGGAGAGATCCCCAACGCTTTTACACTGAGGGTGGGGGAATCGTAAATCTTTTGAGCACGTTTGTGGATCCGCAGGGGATGCAAGCGTTGGGTTTG
The DNA here is from genome assembly GCA_016870995.1 of Acidobacteriota bacterium. Taxonomy (GTDB): domain Bacteria; phylum Acidobacteriota; class Terriglobia; order Bryobacterales; family Bryobacteraceae; genus Bryobacter. Next base: position 27,307 of record VFZU01000067.1, on the reverse strand, counting down.
CAGCTTCGACAAGGCAGGTGGTTTCGCGACGCAGACCACACAGGTAGTGAGCCCGTTGCGATTGTGAATGAACAATTGGTGCGGGAGTTGTGGCCTCGAGAAGAAGCTCTAGGGAAGTGTCTACACCTGATGAAGGCAAGTGCACCTTGCACGCGAGTTGTGGGAGTTGTAAACGCGACTCGAGTGGAGAGCTGGTTCAAGCCTGCCCCGGCGCAATACTATGTGCCATTGGCTCAGCCGGTTCGACAGGAAGAGGCTGGTGGAGTGTTGGTAAGGACGAAAGGCAACCCGGCACAGTTGGTTGGAGTCGTAGAGAAAGAGCTGCAGGCGTTGGTGCCTGCGGAGGCTTTTGTGACAGTACGGCCCCTCCAGGAAGTGATCGAGCCGGTGGTTCGGCCCTGGAGGCTGGGTGCGACGGTGCTGACAGGGTTGGGCTCGCTCGCACTGTTGATCGCATTGGTTGGTGTGTTTGGTTTGTTGTCCTATCTGATTGCGCAAAGGGCGCAGGAGTGGAGTATACGTCAGGCAATGGGAGCAACGCCGATGGACATCGCGAGGAGAGTTCTGATGGCGATGCTCCATTTAGTGTTTCCAGGGCTCATCGTGGGGGCTGTAATGGCATTTGCGGCTTCGCGATTCATCGCAAGCCTGCTGTATGGTGTAGACCCCGAAGGGTGGTTCACCTATGGTGCTGCAACGATGCTGGTACTGGGGCTTGCCAGCCTGGCGAGTGTGGTGCCGATGTGGCGAGCGACGCGACTGGATCTATTGAGGCAATTGCGAGAAGAGTGATCGGGTGCGCTAAGCTGGGCGAGCATGAACCGAAGAGAGTTCGTTGGGATGCTCACGGCGTTCGCCGCCGAAGGGGTGAAGATCAACGAGACCACAATCCGCGCGCTAATTCAGGGACTCAGTTTGATCGGCAGGCCAGCCGGTGAGACGTTTTCAAGCGGAGTGAGCCGTGTTGGGTATTCCGATGAAGACCTAAAAGGGCGTGCGTATGTGATGGATCTGATGCGTAAGGCCGGTGCGAGTGTAAGGGTGGATGCGGCTGGCAACATCTTTGCATCGAGAGCGGGGAGCGATGCCAAGCTGGCGCCGCTGTTGTTCGGATCACATGCGGATTCTGTGCCGGAAGGTGGCAACTTTGATGGAGCGCTGGGTGTGCTGGCGTCGATTGAAGTGTTGCGGGCTTTAAATGAAAAGAAAACTGTAACGCGACGTGGATTGACGGCAGTAGTCTGGGCTTGTGAAGAGGCTTCGTTCTCAGGAATTTCTCTGAATGGGAGCCGCGCCGCGGTGGGGATCGCACAGGACATGAAGAAGGTATCTCGAGGCTTAACCAAGGCAGAAGCGATTCGGAAGATTGGCGGGGATCCTGAAAAGATCGAATCGGCACGCATCGCAAAGGGTGCCTATCATGCCTATCTCGAGTTGCACATTGAGCAGGGGGCGAAGCTGGAGCGGGCGGGTGTGCCAATTGGTGTAGTGGATGGAATCGTTTTGATCGATCACTATGAAGTGACGATCACGGGCGAGGCGAATCACGCGGGGACAACGCCTATGGCGGAGAGAAGAGATGCAATGATTGCTGCCGCGCAGTTGACGCTGGCAGTGCGGGAAATTGTTGTTGCCGAGGAGGGTGCGCAGGTAGGGACGGTAGGGCATATCGAAGTCAGCCCGAATGCTATGAATGTGATTCCAGGGCGAGTGGAGATGAGTATTGAGTTGCGGGATTTGTCGACAGGCAAGCTGGAGAAACTGGGGGAGCGGATTCGGGCCAGGGTTCGGGCGATTGCAGCCGAAACCAAAACGGAGATCACGATTACGATGAGTGGACGCAATGATCCAGCTTTGGCGGATGCGAAAATTCAGACTCTGATCGAAAAGAGCGCAGCCGAGTTGGGGCTGAGGACGATGCATCTACCAAGCGGAGCAGGGCATGATGCGCAGAACATGGCACGGCTGATGCCGATGGGAATGATCTTTGTGCCGAGTATCGGAGGCATCAGTCATTCTCCCCGAGAATTGACTTCATGGGCAGACTGCGCCCGCGGAGCGAATGTGCTGTTGAAGACGATCCTGGCCCTCGCATCTTAAGGCCAATTATTCGCTCTTGAGAGCGTGAACCGGGTCGACGCGAGTGGCGCGCAGTGCTGGGAGGGCAGCCGCAAGCAAACCAGCCAGTGGCAGTATCAAGAGAACGATGGCATAGGTGATGGGATCAAGCCAGGAAACGCTGAAGAGTAGCCCTTCCATCAGGCGGCCCAAAGCCAGGGCACCGAACACTCCCATGACGAGGCCGAGGATTACCAGGCGCAGACCGTCGCCAACAATCATAGAAAGCACCTGAAGCGGGCGTGCCCCAATCGCGAGGCGGATGCCGATTTCACGGAAGCGTTGGTTCACTGAGAAGGACAACACGCCGTAGAGGCCGAGGACGGAGAGCACCAATGCGGCTGCGGCAAACCCGGCAAGCAATGTCGCCCAAAGACGCTGTTGCCAGAGCGATTCATCAATGAGCGAAGACATGGGGCGAATGTTTTCCATCGGGGTTTGGACATCGACCTCCTGGAGGGCCTGGCGGATCTCCTGTTCGATGCCCTGGCGTGGAGCCGAGAGGCGAAGCGCAACACGAGTGGAGCTGAGACCGTATTGCTTGTAGGGGTAATAGAATTCGAGGGCCTGGTCGGACTCATTGGCTCGGTACTTCACATTGCCGACGACACCAATCACGGTGGCCCAAGGGTCGGTGGCACCATTTGAGTTGATCCGGATCTGTTGGCCGAGGGCTGGGCGACCGGGGAAGAAGGCCTTCGCTGCCCGCTCACTGAGGATGATGACCCAGGGGGTCTCCAGAGTGTCCGACTCGCGAAAAGCGCGGCCTTCGAGTAAAGGAATGCCCAAGGCGGCAAAGTAATCGGGCGTGATATCGATCAGGGAGGAGGGCTTGCGTTGGATGCTCTCGGCGCGGAGTTCGCCTTTGGCTTCGAGCTGGAATGTTGGGCGGGAGGCGTTCAGCTGCGAGAAGGGAAATTCGTCGGTAGCGCCCGCGGACTCTACGCCCGGAATTTGGCGAAGACGCCCGATGGCTCGCTCGAAGTAGTTGGTGCTGAGCTTGATGCGCTCCTTGTTCTCGCCAGGAACGAAGGGACTGAGTTGGATGGTAAGGAGGTTTGAGGGGTTGAAGCCAAGTTCCACGCGTTGCAATTGGTTCAAAGTGCGGAGCAACAAGCCTGCGGAGATCAGCAGCATGGCAGCGAGGGCGACCTCTGAGATGACCAGCCCTTGCTTAAGACGCCCGGCACCCGATGAGCCGCGAGCACCTTCTTTGAGCACATCCTGCAAGTTTGCGCGTGAGGCAAGAATTGCTGGGATGATGCCGAAGGAGATGCCGGTGAGAATGGCGATGCCAATGCTGAATACGAGTACCGTCCAATCGAGATGGACATGAATCCAGGACGGAATTTGCTGGCCGGCGTAACGTGGGAATGCGGAGACGAGGGTGTTTGCCAAGAGGAGACCGAGGATGCCACCGAGTGCAGACAATGCGAATGATTCTTTGAGCTGATCTCGAATGATACGGCCGGGGTCGGCACCGAGTGCGCCTCGAATCGAGAACTCGCGTGTGCGGGCCGAAGCGCGAGCGAGAAAGAGGTTGGCAGAATTGGCGGCGCAGATGGCGAGGACCAGCGTGACGGATGCGAAGAGCAGCCACAGATAGGGCCGAATTTCACCCACAGTGGCGTCGCGCAGGTTTGTGGCTAAAGTTCGAAGTCCTTCATTGGTGACCGGGTGGGTTCGCTCGAGTTCTTCGCCAATGCGATCCAGTTCGGCTTGACCGGCGGCGATGGAACTTCCTGGGTTGAGGCGGGCGACAACGTTGTAGCTGCGGTACTCACGTTCGGCTTCGCGACTCAATTTGCGAACTTGCAGGAGGTTCTGGATCGGAACCCACATGTCGGTATTGCCTGGGAAGCTGAAGTTTGCCGGCATCACTCCAACGATCGTGAGCGTGTTGACAGAGGTGCGAATCGTGCGGCCAATAATCCCGGGATCGAGATTGAAGCGACGCTGCCAGAGCGAGTGAGAAATGATGGCTTTGTTGGATGCGCCGCCTGGTTGATCGTCGGAGGGCTGAAACGCCTGACCCAACTGAGGATTCACTCCGAGGGTGGAAAACAGCTCAGGAGTGATGCGAGCGTATTCGACTGGCTGTGTGGTACCGCCTTCGATGAGGCCGAAGCGTTCCGGCCGATAGGCTGCCATCGAAGTGAAGGACTTCGATTTGCGTCGAAGGTCTTCGAAGTCGGCCAGAGATACGTTCTGGACTGTGCCACGCAACTTGACGGAGCGAGTTTGCAGAATGACAAGCTGGTCCGGGTTATCGAAAGGGAAGGGCTTGAGAAGGATGCTGTAGCTCAAGCTGAAAATGGCCGTAGTGGAGCCGATGCCGATGGCAAGGATCGCGAGTACGATGAGGGTGAAGCCAAGGTTGTTGCGCCAGGATCGAAAGATCTGTTTCATAGCCGTTTGGGTTGTTATCGCATCCGCCGCGGCCAGTTGAACGAGAATTCTCATGGCCGGGCGGATTTTGAGCTTCAGCGGAACATCAGAACTGCAGTTTTAGTGCCATTTGCAATGAGCGAGGTCCTCCGACCTGGAACAAGGGGTTCTGGCCGCCGAGGCCGTTGCTCAAGATGTTTGTCGACCTCCCGAAGTTCGTGTTGGTAAGAGTACCCACGGGATTGGCGAAGATCGGGGTGTTGAACAGGTTGAAGGCATCGGCGCGGAAGTCGAGGTTCAAGCGCTCGCTGAGCCGGAAACGGCGGCGCAGGGAGAGATCGACTTGAGACATCCCGAAGCCGCGCAGGGTGCCGCGGCCAAGGGTGCCTTGGCGGGCCTGGGCAAGCGGCGTGGCGCCATCGAAAGCCGCAGGGTTGAAGCGCCGTCCTCCCGGGAAGGCTGAGCTTTCAAGATAAAGCGGCACGCCGGCGACGAGATCGGGCCGGGCGACGTTGGTAAGGCCGAGGCCTAAGGGGTCACGACCCGTAACGATGGTGACGGGTGTGGCAGTGCGGAGGCGGACCACGGAATCGAAGGCGAAGCCACCGAGCGTGGCACGGGCAAAGCGGTTCGTTGTCGGCACAGGTATTTCATAGCTCGCCGAGCCGGTGAAGGCGTGGCGGATATCAAATTACGATGGGCCTCGATCCACCGCAGCGCCCTGACGCGAGATGGGTGCCTGGAGATTTGTGATCGATTCGTCCGAAGCGGTGTCGAGCGACTTCGACCAGGTGTAGCTGAGAAGCGCTTGCACGTTGCGAGTCATGCGGCGCTTGAATTGCATCTGGAGTGAGTGGTAGTCGGAGTAGGCTTCGTTGGTGACGTAGTCGATGCGGGTGAAAAGCGGGTTACGCAGGGTTTGTGTGCGAAGGCTCTCGACGCGGGCAAGACGGCGCCCGGCCGAGCCGACGTAAGAAGTGGATAGAGAATTCGCGTTGCCAAGAGGTTGCTCGATGGCGCAGCTGTATTGGAGCGAGTACGGCAGGTTGTAATCGCTCGCGTAGGCGAACAGGCGCGGGAATGGAGGGTTGGTGTTGAGGGGGGCGGCGGTGGCGTTGAGAATCGGGTCCGTGATGGAGACATTGCTGAGCAAACGGTTGCGGGAGTAGGGGTAGTTGTTGGGCGTGAAGGCGGTGCCGGTGAAGGCATAGCCGAGGTCATAGAAGACCCCAAAACCGGCGCGCACAACGGTGCCCATATTGCGGAAAGGCTGCCAGGCCGCGCCGAAACGAGGGGCGAAGTTGCCGTACGTTGTCGGGTAAAGGCGGGAGCCTGCGGGAGCGAGTGCCGCCGAGGAGGGAACGTTGAGGCCAGTGACAGTTACGGGGAGATTGTTGTTGGCTTCGTTTGGCGCGGGATTGACTTCCCAGCGGAGACCATAGGTAAGTGTAAGGCGAGGATTGATTCGCCATGCGTCCTGAAAGAAAAGAGAGCTGTTGTCGTACCGAGGCTCAAGGAAAGTCTCGACTTGCCGAATTTCTGCGGTGGGGATAATCCCAGTCACGAGTTGCGTGATGGTGGGAACGGTAAGGACCTTGGAATAAAGACGGCCACCGATTGAAGGCGCCAGACGACGGTAGTCGAAACCGAACTTGAAGGCATGGGCACCGACAGTCCAACTCATCGTGTCGACCAAATTGAATTGGCGTTGGGTGTTGTTGCTGAAGGTGCCTGGGCTGAGCGTGTTTTCGTCGTTGGCGCCGATGGTGAGATAAAAGAGCGAGGTGGCGGGGTCGGCGAAGTTGGGGAAGATCCGATCGTTTGAAAGTAGCTTTGCGCCGCCGAAGGTGTCTTGCTTGTAGATCTGTGCTGCAAAGGATTCGCTCCAGTTGAGTCGGAGGTCATTATTGAGCGCGGCGGAGAACACTTGGGTGGAGCCGAGAGTCAGGGTTTTTGTGCGCCCCGGGAGTGTCGCCACAAAGCTGGGTGTGACAAAACGGCCGCGCTCGCGATTTTCAGATGGCGCGTAGTTGTAGCGCCCGAATAACGTGATGCGATTGGTGAGCGTGTGGTCGACGCGAAGGCTGGTGGCGTCTAGGTTGGAAGGGTTGGAAAAGCTGGTCACGTAGGGAGTCTCGTTGGGTGTGCCGGCGATGGGTGGAGCTACGGGCAGCGGGTAGGCTTCGAGGAGCGATTTGAGAAGGCCGGTTGCGTTTTGGCGGGCTTCGAGTGAAGGGACACGGGAAGGAATCGAGATGACGGGCTGGATCAAGCGAAGGCCTTCGTAGGAGAGGAAAAAGAAGGTTTTGTTTTTGATGGCCGCGCCGCTGAAGGTGCCGCCGAAATCGTTCTGGCGGAGAGCGGGGCGCTTGAGGCCGTTGAAGTTGCCGAACCAGCTGTTGGCGTCGAACTTGTCGTTGCGGAGGTAATTAAATGCGGAACCGTGGAAGGCATTGGTGCCAGAACGAGTGACGATGGCAACTTGTGCGCCGGGCTGACGGCCGTACTCAGGCGCATAGGTTGATGTTTGAATTGTGAACTCCTGAACAGCATCGACGGACGCGAGGGAGCTGGTGCCGCCCTGAGCTGAGAAGGAGGGTGTTCCGCCGCCAGCACCTTCATAGGGCGTGGTGGCGAAAGGCAGACCGAAATTTGCGCCAACTCCATCAACGGTGAAGTAATTGGTGCCGGTGCGCTGTCCGTTGACAGAGAACTGGCCTGCGTCGACAAGGCCTGCAGGGGCTAGCACGACGCCAGGCGAGAGATTGATGAGCGTCTGGAAGCTACGACCGTTGAGTGGTTGATTCTCGATGAAACGCTGGTCGACGACGGTTGCGACGGCGGGCGATTGGCTGATCAGCGGGGCGATGCTTGAGACTGTGACTGAGTCGCCCTGGGTGGCGAGCTTGAGGGAGACTTCAAGCGAGCGCTGGTCATTGGCATTGATGATGAGTGCAGTGTAGCGGGCGCTAGCAAACCCCGCTTTTTCAATGAGGAGTTCATAGGTGGCGGCTGGCAATTGTGGGAAGTGGAATGAACCAGACGTGTCGGTACTGGCCTCTCGCTTGGTGCCTTTGGCGGCGTCGATGAGTGTGAGTTTCGATCCACCGACGGTCTTCTGCTGCTCATCGAACACAAGGCCGGAGAGCGAGGCAGTTTGGGCTTGCAGTAATAGGGAAGAGATTAGGGCTAATGGGTAAAGCTTTAAGTTCACTTGGTGTCCTTCGTATCGAATTGGGTTACGTAAGAAATTGCCGTGCGGATGTTGCCATCACGCCAAGCGGTAAGAATTTGTTTGCCCGAGACGGCGATTTTGGGAAAGCCAGTGGTGCGGGCCGTGTTAGTTCGTGCGATTACCAGAGCCTCGGAGAGTCGGCCATCGACGCTGAGGCGCTTGATACGAATCTCAGCTTCACCGTTGGTGCCGGTCTTTTCGATCCAAATGATCAGAAAGTGATTTGAATCAAGGTTGGTGATCGTGGCGCGACCGAGAGGATTACCGTCGTCGACGCGAATGGGCTTGTTGAACGTTTGGGCGCTGTTACGAGAGAGTGCGACTTGGACTTTAGGCTGATCGTTCGCGCGCGTGAGCCACGAGATGGCTGTGTTGTTTTGATGGGTGGCGATGGCTGGGCCGTCGGTGGGACAGCCGTTGATTTTCCACCTGTCTTGGTGGAGTATTTCGGGTTTGGACCATTTCCCCTCAGCGAGGCGACTGATGGAAATGTCGCGGATCTCCCCTTGGCGATGATCACGGTAGGCGGCAACAAGGCCTTTGGGTGTCATTGCCACTGCCGTTTGGCAGCATGAGCAAGCGTCAGGGTCGATTTCAACTTCTGTCGGTTTTCCCTTCAGCTCGACGAAACGTACGGTCTTGCGATGCGAGTCGTCGGGGCCAGATTCGGGCGGGGCGAGGTAGATCGCCGCCGAGGCATTCGGCAGAAAGGTGAGGAAGCCGGCATAGTCTTTAGGCTCCTCAAGGCTGATGCCATGGATTTCGGTCCACTGCCGAGTGGCAGCGTTACGTCGGGCGATGCGGATGCCGTAGCCGTACTTGCCACCCACTGTTGAGCGTGTGAGCCAATGGGCCAGCAGGTTGCCGTCGGGCTCGATAGCCAGAGAAGGGAAGTCGGCCCAATTGATGAACCAATTCTTTCCCTCAGCGATAGTTTCAGGCCGGGACCATTGCTTCCCGTCGAATGTGGTGAAGCGAAGCGCATGGCCATCGGCGCCGAGGTAATCGATGTAGGAGAGGTAGATGTTGCCGTTCGGTGCGGAAACGAGGAAAGGCATACCGCTTTCTTTGGCAACAGGCGGAGTGAGTTGCTGGTGCTGAGCAAATAGCGACAGCACAAGCGTAAGCTTGTGAATCATAAAGACTCCTTGAATTTGTTGACTAAATTGGAGCTAAAGAAGAAGAGAAGGTGGGCCGCGTTGAGAGGTAGCGTGAGTAGGGGATTGCGGGTTGAAGCTGTCGAGGGTGGGCAGCGATGTGAAAACCGCCGTTAGGCTAGCTGTACGTGAGGCAGGGAAGAGAACTGCTGTGTCAATCGCTGTGGGTGCGAGAGAAGCGGATGGGTACTGATCGCAGCGTGAAGTGAGCAGGTTTCCCTTGGCCTTTTGAGCCGAATTCATTGCGCAGCGATGCTTGCCATCGCGGCGGCAGCAGGAAGGGAGTTTGCTCGAAGGAGGCGAAGCAAGCAGGAGCATCATTAGCCCGAGGCTGAAGAAGAAAAGAAGCAGAGATGCCAGCAAGCGCTTCAAGTTGCTAGTTTACTCTAGGCGACGGCTGCCGAAGCGCATTGGGTGGCCATAGGGTCGAGTCGATGATTCTCGAGCCAGGCGGGAAGAGGGAGTGCGCGTTGGGCTTCTTTGACTTCAGTGGCCCATTCGATGAGCGATTCATACTGCCACTGTTCGCTGAGGAAGCCATACCAGCGCATGCCTTCCTCTCTTGTGAGAATGGCAACGACGTTGGGGACGTCGCAAGGGCCAAGGCAGCCAGAGATAGTGACCTGAACATTTCGGATCAACTTGCGGGCCTTGAACTCAGCCTTGAGGTAATCAATGGGTACCGCTGGATGGCCCTTCTCTGTGCGGCCACAACAGCAGCCATTACAGACAAGGATCTGAGCGTAAACGAGGCGCTTGGTTTCCAGTGGATACAGCATGTAATTAAACCTTTGGGGCTTTGAAGAGGTGGACTTCACCGTTGGCAGTTCCGACGGCGAGGCGATTGTTGCTAAACGACCAAGCAAAGCGCGATATCGCATTGCCGAGGTGAGCCGTAGCGAGAGGCACCTCGGTTTTGCCGGGGCGCCAGGTGGCAACCATACCTTCGGTGCAACCCGAGGCCAGAATCGAGCCCTCTGACTGGAATGCAAGTTGAGTGAGGAGTGTGCCGTGGAAGTCGAGAGTGATGGGTCTGGTATTAGCCGGGCCAGTGCCGGAGCAATCCCAAACGACAGGAGTGGCCGAGCCGCCGGATGCCAGATAGCGCGATTTACAATCCCACGACAGAGTTGTGATCTTGCTCGGGTAGCCCCACATGCGGAGTTCCTTACCCGTTGCCATATTCCAGAATTGGATCGTGGAGTCCTGATTCCCTGTTGCGATGTATTTGCCGTCTGGACTCCAGACAAGCGTCAGCATAGAGCCCTTCCAAGGAAAGACTTGGATAGGTTCTGACCTGTCGTTGGACCAGAAGTAGAGGCCGTTGTAACCGCAAGTGGCGAGCATGTCGGCTGGACCGGGCTTCCAGCCCATAGAAGCGATCGTCGATATCTGAGGAGAGAAAGCACGCATCGCACTGGAGACGAGCGAGCCTTGGCGGAAGTCCCAGATGCGAAGGAACTTGCCTGCGGAGGTTGCAAGATAATCACCGCGGTTGGACCATGCAAGACTCTCAACCCAGGCCGCGCCGCCTTCTACCGTAGCTATTGGGGATTTTGAGCCGATTTGCCAGAGGCGGATGTGGCCGTCGCAACCCGCTGAGGCTAGCAGCGGCTCGCGCGGATGCCAAGCGATTTGAGAGGTGCCGCCGGGATGTCCCTCATAGGTATGAATGTGCTTTCCCGTCTCAGCTTCCAAAATCACGATGAGGTCATCAGCAGAGGCCGCAGCAATATATGTGCCACCCGGGGACCACGCCATCGAAATGACGTGGCCCGGGATCTTGGACTTCCAAATGGAGTCCAAGGGCTCTATGCGAGGCATCTACGGAAGCCTTCGTTGAGCTGTTCGCGATCGAGGTTACGGCCGATGAAGATGAGCTGGTTGTGGCGCGGTTGATCGCCCCAGGGCCGGTCGGGACGGCCATCAAACAGCATGTGAACGCCTTGGAAGACGAAGCGATCATTTTGCCCCTTGAAGGAGAGAATGCCCTTCATGCGGAAGATGTCAGTGCCCTGCGTCTGGAGCAGATTCGAGAGCCATTGCTGGAAGCGCTTGTAATCGAGATCGCCAGAGGAGGAGATCCCAACACTTGTGACTTCCTCATCGTGCTCGTGGTCGGGCTTGAATTCGTTTTCAACCAGAGGCGACATCGCGCCATCCAGAGTGGATTCGAACTCATTAGGGTGGTGTTGCGTGAACAGCGCGTAGTAGCCAGTCTCCGGGACTTCGAGCTTATGAGTGCCAGGGCACTCAAGGGTGAAGAAGTCGCACGAGATGGCGCGTTCGATCGCTTCTTTGAGAGCCTCGGGGGTGGCGGCGGAAGCGGGTTCGAGCACGATGTCCATGGCGGGGTCTGGGCCAGGGTTGAGCTGTAAGGTGTGCGTGCCCTTGGTCAGGTGGAAGATGCCGCCCCACTCGAAGGGATACTCGGGCTCGAGGAACTTGGGGTCGACGTTCAGCGCACGATCCAAATTGAAACCGCCCACGTTGAGGACGGTATTCATGTCGACGGCAGCGTTAGTGGCGCGGATGATCTTTGCGGCCGCGTTCATGGATTGAATCCGCGCCTCCAGGCGATCGAGTTCTTCAGGAGGAACGAGGTCGGTCTTGTTGAGGATGATCACGTCAGCGAAGGCGATCTGTTCCTTAGCTTCGTCAGCCTCATCGATGTGAAGCCAGATGTGCTTGGCGTCGACGAGCGTGACGATGCCGTCGAGCTGCAACTGGGATTGGACTTCGTCGTCAACGAAGAAGGTCTGGGCAACCGGGCCGGGGTCGGCGAGGCCGGTGGTTTCGACCAGGATGTAATCGAACTTGTCGCGGCGCTTCATCAGGTTGCCAAGGATGCGAATTAAGTCGCCACGAACAGTGCAGCAGATACAGCCATTGTTCATTTCGAAGATTTCTTCTTCGGCCTGGATGACGAGTTCTTGATCGACGCCAATTTCGCCGAATTCATTCTCGATGACGGCGATACGTTTGCCGTGATTTTCGGTGAGGATTCGGTTGAGAAGGGTGGTCTTACCAGAGCCAAGAAAGCCGGTCAGGACTGTAACGGGGACGCGGGAGTTAGACGAGGAAATATTTGCCATCTATATTGATAATCTCGTATCATTATTAAAGATGTCAATTGAGATATTGTGTGCGGTGATATTGCCTGGGGTGTTGGCAATTCTGGTGGGGCGAGGATTTCCTGCGAAGCACGGTGCGCATTCTTTTGGTGGAGGGATGTTGGGTGCGTTGGGCTTGCTGGTTTTGCTGCCGGAAATGATGGAAGGCTTTCCCTCGATGGTTGCGTTAGCGGCGTTTGGCTTTGGCTTACTCTTGGCCTGGGGTTTGGACCGGTATGTGCAGCCGATTTGCCCGGAGTGCAGTGAGGATGAATCCTGGTGGCGGTTTGCACCCTTGTTTGGAGCCCTGGCCGTCCATGGTTTGTTCGATGGAGCGATGATCGGCGTGTCCTGGCCGGGATCATTTTCAAACTGGGTGCTGGTGTTGCATCGAGTGCCAGAGGCGCTGACGACTTACGCAATGATCGAATCGATGGGTGTGCCGCGATTCTGGGTGAGATGGCAGATGTTTGGATTGCAGATTGTTGCATTGATCGGATTGCTGCTGGCACGACAGTTGGATCTTGGATTGATGACGCTTGCTCAAGGCGTGGTGGCCGGAGTGTTGGTCTACCTCGGGGCGCATCAGTTGCATCATGCCTGGGAAGAGCGAAACATGAATTGGGGAGCGGTTGGCGTTGGTGCAGCGTGCATTGGGATCGTGCGCTGGATGGCATGACGAGATACCTGGCTTTCGATGGGATTGTTGAGTTGCGGATCGGCTAGGCAAGGTTGAACTGCTGCCTGAGTTGACGGGCTAGGTTGTTCGAGAGACCGGGGTTTCGGGGTGCAATGTTGATGGTTTCGCGCGGGTCTTGCTTTTCGTTGTAGAGCTCTGTTGCTGCGAGCTGCTTTGCGGGCCAGGTCCGCCACTCGACGTAGCGGTGAGTAGCAGTGCGGATCGTGTAGCCCATGTAGGGATTGCCGTCGGGGGCGGTCCAGATGCCGTCGCGAAGATATTGGCTGAAGGCAGCGGGCTTCCCTTGAGAGTGATTGAGGAGGTTGAGGCCCTCGAGATCCTTGGGTGTGGTCAGGCCGGCAAGGGCGCAGAGAGTGGGGTAGATGTCGATCGATTCAACCAAGCCGCGGAAGCGATGTGGCTTCAATCGCGGGGAGCGGATCATCAGCGGCACACGAGTATCAATCTCGAAATTCGTCATCTTGCCCCAAGCGCGGTGCTCGCCGAGTTTGTAGCCGTGATCGCCCCAAAGCACGACGATCGTATTCGAATCGATCTGGTTGAGAAGGCGACCGATCTGGGCGTCGATATAGCTGACTGAGGCGAAGTAGCCGTGGCGGAGAAGGCGGGCCTGCGCCTCTGTGAGTGGGCCCTGGTCTGGCGTAGGCGCTGAAGTGAAGTCTTTGTATCCTCGGAGTTCCCGATTCCTGTTGTTGGCCATGAGAGGCACGCCGACAGGGGGATTGGGATTGGAGGCTAGAGGGAGCTTGGATCGATCGTAGAGATCCCAGTAACGCTTGGGGGCATTGAAGGGAAGGTGGGGACGATAATAGCCAATGCCGTAGAAGAAGGGTTTGTTGCTCGACTGGAGTTGCTTGAGTTTCGAGACCGCGATGTCGGTTTGAGCGCCATCGAAATAGGCGCTGTCGGGGACGTCAGGCGCTTCTGTCGCGCTGCTCTTGAGGTACCACTCGTTGTATCGATCCATGTGGCGTTTCTGTTGGCCGCGCTCGATGATTTGTTGTTTGGCAGCTTCGATTTTGACGAGTTCTGAGGGGCTGCGATAGACGGCGTCGGGGTCGAAGGGGTAGCCGGGAATGCGGATCTCTTCAGACCAGGAGGGAGGGTCGGGGAAGATGTTGTGGAAGATCTTGCCAGAGCCGATGGTTTGGTAGCCTTGCTCGCGGAAGTGTTGGGGGAGCGTGATGGCGCCGGGGTTGTGGATCCGGAAGTCTGTTTGAAGATCCCAGACTTTCAGCGTGTCGGGACGAAGACCGGTGAGCATGCTGGACCGGGATGGATTGCAGAGAGCGGACTGGCAATACGCGCGCTCGAAGACAACCGAGGAGTGGGCCAGGCGATCGAGATTGGGCGTGAGAACGAAGGGCGCTCCGTAGGCACCGAACTCGGGGCGCAAGTCGTCGACTGCAATAAATAGGACGTTGGGCCGAGGTGTGGCAGTTGCCGCGGCCAGCTGCGCCAGAAACCCTCTGCGATTCATGAGAGCTATTGCAGCACAAGAAGTCTATGGGTTTGGAGATGCTTCAGGCGGACCTGAGAGATGGATAGCGATGATGCCGCCCTGCTCGCTGCCGTCGAGTTCGAGTACTTCGCGGAAGGACTCTTCGATTGTGCGGACGGCGTAGCTCAATTGATGGAGCCATGCGCCCCAGAATTGAGGAATGGGAGGCACCTGTCGCGTCTCGCGGATTTCGCGGAGGACGTCCTTCTTGTGCGAGGCCATGTCGAAGCCGCGAAGCATGGCGACGCCGATCTCGCTGAGGTTGATGCGGTCGTTGATGTCAAAGCGGGCGATATCGCGACGGATGTTGCGCTCGGTGCCACTCTTGGTAGTCACGGTGATGGATTCCTGGAACGTGATGGCCGCAGAGACAACGGTGGAATCGGCCGTTAGATTGAGAAGCGTAGTGGCCATGGGCGGATTGCGCACGGCGACGGGCGGAGCGGCGTGGTGCAGGCGAATGCGAGCAGGTCCTGAAAGACCGGCCCAAATGTCGGTGTTGAGTTGGGTCATTGAGAAGAACTTCGAGACGATTGATTCCATCTCGCGGTCTTCGAGTTTCTCGATTTCCTTTTCGGTGAAGCGTTTGGCATCTTCGGCGCGCTTGTTGAACTCATCGCGGAACTGAGTGGCTTCATGGAGGCGATTCAAGATGGCCTCGGTCCAATTGGGGATTGGATAGTTCCATGCGACGGGAGCGATCTGTACGCCGAGCCGGCTCAAGGCAACCATGACGGCATAGATGCGCTTCTTGTCGGTGCTTTCGATGTAGACACGGCCCTCGTGAAAATCGAGAAGGACCGGGACTTGTGTGCGCGTGATCGAAGTGGCGTCTTCGGACTTTTCGTCCACAGTGCGCTTGTCGGTGGGTTGGAGGAACTTGTACGGACGTTCGAGCAGAACATAGGAGCTCTGCTCTTTGATGGAGGGCAGGTCGCTGGTGTACTTCCATTCATTCGAAACAGCCCACAAGCCGAACCAGGGAATCGTGGAGTGGATCTGGAAGGCTTCGAGAGAATGACCGAAGCCCGTGCCAGCAAGGATTTCTGCGGGAAGAATGTCCTCGGTGCCGTCTAGGGAATCCGCAACATGATGACGGGCGAGTTCGATGCGCTGCTCTTCGTTGAGCTGCCGGGATTCATCCATGCGTGGAGCGCTGAATGGATTGATACCCATTGAATCCGTGTTGTAGAGCAGTGCGGTCGCACCGGCAGCAAGTTGGGAGGCAATCGCCATGCGCGCGGGGTCGGCAAGATTGATTGAGAAGTCTTTAAGAGACTCCTTTACGAGACCGGCAACGGCCCAATTACCGCGACCAAACATAGTGGGTTCCTGATTTTGAAAGAGTCATTTTTGATTCAACAAGGTTGCGCGGTGAAGACCGTCGAGGCGATTTCTGAGGAGGAGAGAAGTCGAATCCGCAGCCTTTAGGTTAACAGCGTAGGCAGGTTGAATGCGCAGAATTCGCAGGAAAAATTCGCGAGATTTGTGGAGTGTCGCGCACACTGGGTTCGGCTCTTCGGTATGTCACTCTCGTTCGGGTACTTCATCCTGGCCTCAGGTTTCTGCTATCGTTGCGGGGATGTTATAAATTCGGCAGTATCTCTTGAAGCAAGGGCTCATCGTGGCGACGATGCTGCTTACTGACGCTGGCTTCTGGAACATCTATATCGGAGCAAAGCCTGCTCCGAACGCATGCCACCATCTCCATGTCATCACCGATTTCATATGGCTGTTCCTGATTTTGTATCAGCTCCATTTGATCGAGCACAAAAGGCACGCGGATTATAAGCGCGTGGGATTGGCTGTTCTGTTTGTTGCCCCCTTGATCTTTCGACGTCATTGCTGACGGTTCATTCGGCTCACAAGGGGCTTGTGTCTGGTCAAGGTGATGCATTGATCGTGCAGAACGTGATGGTTGCTCTCGAATTGGGATTGCTGATCCTGCTGGCCTTTGTGCTGAGAAAGCGCAGGACCCTGCATGGGACCATCCTCTTGTCTACAAACATTTTGTTCATGGGAATTGCTTTGTTCTTCACACTCATCAGTTTTGTTCCGCAACACAAAATCGAGGGCCCAGCGACCTTCTACAGGTTTGCAAACGCGGGCATGGCGGCCCAAATGATCAGTATTGTTGTGGGGTTGCTGGTTTTCCTGAAGGACCGCGCGAACGGGTGGCCCTACTTGCTTGCAGGCGCCAGCTTCCTTTTCAATGAATTCATACGATCGTGGCTGACCAAGAACAACCTGATTCAAGCTCTGACTGAATGGGTTGGAACCTGCAATGAAGCGATCACGTTTGTGGCTAGCTTTGCCGTCCTACTAGTATTGCTGCTTTCAACTGGGATGCTCAAAAAACGGCCCGCAGTTGCGCGAACTTAAGGCCTTGAGCCACCAAGCCGATGGCAAGCGATCACCTCGGCTGCGTTCGACGAGCCTGCCATCGTGGACACCTGAAGCAGAATCTGAAAGTCGCAGGGTGGACCGTTGGGGTCGATACCGTGCGCTTGCAGAGTGCGAGCAAGGGCGGCTGCGTTGACGACGAAGCGGCCCGCGGCCTCTGTAGCTTCAGCATTGGTGCCGGCCAGAAGGAGCACTTTTCCCGAGTGACCGGGATTGCCGACGAGCGTGACGGTCGCAAAGGCGTGGCCGGTGCCCCATCCACCTACAGTTGGGACGTAGGTTGCCTTCTCGCCAGATTGCAGTCGCTTGTTGCGGATGATTTCAAAATTCAAAGCCTTGTCATGCGTAAACTCAAAGTCCTAATGACTGGCGAACAACTCGCTCCAGGGATTGGACTGTGGGCTGCCTAGCAGAATGAAGTGGTCTTCGGATTTGAAGCTGCTCAATTGCAAACTTCTCGCCGTGTGAGTCCTCAGTTGAAAGGATTCCTGCGCTGCAAGGCGTGATATGTCGAGCGCAATGCCGACATCGACCGCAGCGACATTCACCCCGCGCAGCAACGTGAAAGCGCGTTGCATGTCGGGCCCGTAGAGATTCGGATTTTGGATGTAGCGCCTGTTGGCGTAGTCGGATAGCGAAATCCGTGCGCGGGTTAGGGCCTCCATCGCAGGGACATCAGGGTCCGCGAGAATGAGCTGAACAGGACGGCCGCCCCGAAAGAGCGCTGACCACGGGAGCACATTCAGCGGAGATTGCTTCTCTCGTGCTTCGCGGGCAAGATTCTCACGATAGATCCAGGTACCGCAGAGAGCCAGAATACCCAAAAGCATCATGGCCCCGACCCAAATCCGCAGATCGCGGCGGCCTTGCCGTAGTGGGGCTGGGGCGGTTGGGGTAGGGATCTCGCGGACGGCCATCGCTCGAAACTCGGGGAGGTACGAGCCAGCGGGCAACTCGAAGCGAATGGCAGATTCTGTTCCTGAGTAGTACTGTTGCAAACGCTTGCGGACATCCGAAGCCGTGACGCGAACAATCGCATCGTCACCAGTGTCATAAGAGGGCGAGCGGCCAAAGAGGGCGACTCCGAGGCTACGTTCCTTGAGGTCCTCCAATTGCCCGGCCAGGGCCTTGTCAACAACGTATTGGAGGAACTGCTGACAGCGCCGGCTCCCCTTGAAGGCGGAACTTTCCATCAACTCGCGCAAATGTTCGCGGAGCAACGGCGACGCTATTGGGACTTCCTGCGGCAACCCCGCTTGATTCGCCATATCAACCGGATCGGCCACAGCACATCACGCCGTAGCTACCGTTAGACGGGGGCCTGGTGGCTTAGCTTTTATTTTCAGAGACGTAGCCTCACGTTAAGAAAGCAGTTTGACGTTGAAAGGAACGGCCATGCGGTATAAACTCAAGCAGCAATACAAGCGGTGAGTGGAATATAGAACTGCTTCAAAAATCAGGGGTGAGTTGATGTCTGAAAAAATGCAATTGCGAATCCTCGCAGTGACTTCGGTGCTGACTGGAGCTCTCTGCTTCGGCCAGGTAGAGCGGGGCGGTATCTCGGGTACTGTGACCGATTCGTCGCGAGCTTCAATCGCAAAGGTGAAGGTGGTCGCAACCAACGAAGCCACTCTTGCGGTGAGTCAGGTTGAGACGACGCAGGAAGGCCTTTACAAGATCCCGTATCTCCCGGCAGGCAAGTACAGCCTCGCGATGGAGATTGCGGGGTTTACCACCTACAAGGTGACGGAAGTGCCCGTGCTAGTGGGCCAGATCACCACAGTTGATGCCATCTTGAAGCCGGGGACTCTGCAGCAGGAGGTGACCGTAGTTGCGAACGCTCTGGGCGTCGAGCAGGTCAGCTCGTCGTTGGGATACGTAACGAGCGCGCAGCAGATCATCGAATTGCCTACTGGTCGGAGCCCGTATTCCCTGCTGAGACTTTCTCCGGGCGTGATCAGCGCCGGGAATGCGGCGACGGGGCCAATCGTAAGTGGGGGCCGTTCCAACACCACGGCCGTTCTCTTCGACGGACAAGACACGCGCAACAACTCGACACTGGACAATGCCTACACGCCGCCCCAGGAAGTGGTGGGTGAGGTTCGTTACATCACGAATAGCTTTTCGGCCGAATATGGGCGATCGGCGGGTGGCGTGGTTGTGGCTGCAGGGCGGTCCGGTGGCAATAAAGTGCACGGGAGTGCCTACAACTACTTGCGTAACGATAAGTTGAACGCCAACAGCTGGGCTAACAATCGCAACAATGTACCGCGCGGCCGGCAGCGCCGCAACGACTATGGCTTCACTCTTTCCGGTCCTGTGTTCTTGCCCAAGCTCTACAACGGGCGCAACAAGACTTTCTTCTTCTTCAACTGGGACGAAACCAACAACAACGGCGTCCAAACGCCCAGCGCCAGAGTCCCAACCGCTCTTCAGAAGTCGGGCGACTTCTCGCAGACCTTCACCAGCACTGGCGCTTTGATCGGCATCTACGACCCGCTCACCACTGCAGCGATCCCCGGGCAAGCTGGAGCGTTCACGCGGCAGCCGTTCCCGGGCAACATTCTGCCCGCCAGTCGAATGGATCCGATCATGAGGAAGGTGCTCGCCTACTATCCTGAGCCCACTCTTCCCAACTCACCCACCGTAAACGTCAACTGGTCGCAGAACTTCTCGCAGGTTGTTAAGACCACCCGCTGGTACGGTCGCACCGATCACAACTTCAGCATGCGCAACAAGTTGTTTTTCCGCTATGGCTATGACACTACGCCACGCCAGAGCCCGTTCACAAACATTGCTTTCCCCGGCGAGGGCACCAACGGTGGTGGCAACCAGACCTCCGCGGGACAGTCTGTCGGTATCAGCGATACACACACTTTTTCGCCCAGTCTGATTGGCGAGTTTCGGGCAGGATTCACGCGCCGCGTCGTCTCGCTGACCCCGCTCAGCGTTGGATTTGATCCGGCCTCATTGGGCTTACCAGCGTCCCTGGCCGCCGCATCTGGCGCATCGCGCTTCCCTCGATTCAATGTCGGCGACCTGAATTCGCTTGGCCCCGATCGGGCTTCACACAACTTGACCGCCGAGACCACGCCGGAATATCAAGCCCATATTACCTGGATCAAAGGCTCGCACGCGGTGAAGACTGGCGTGGACCTTCTGATCTGTTACTTCAACACGTTCCGGCCAGACTACCCTGCAGGATTATTTGAATTCGGCCGCGGGTTCACGCAAGGGCCCAATCCCGCGGCAGCCACCGCGACGGGAGGTTACGGACTCGCTACCGCCATGCTCGGTGTGCCCACCGGCGGAAACTTCACCCTTGGTCCGTCGCTGGCCCTGGTCCAGCCCAGCCGGAATTTCTACCTTCAGGACGACTGGAAGGTGCGACGAAACCTTACTTTCAATCTCGGCATGCGCTTCGAATATCAGACGCCATTCCGCGAACGATATAACCAACTTGCGTTCTTCGACCCCGATGGAACGGAGCCGTTGACTGGCCAGAAGGGCGTGCTGACGATGACCAGCGCCGACCGGCGCTACCCCAGCAATCCCAACTACAACTGGGCACCGCGCATTGGTCTGGCCTGGACCTTCCTTCCGGCCACCGTCTTTCGCGTTGGCTACGGGATCTTCTTTGCGCCTGGCAGCGGTGGCGTCGGCTCTAGCCCGGGCGATCTGGGAAGCGGTTCTTCCGTTTCCACAGGCGTCTTCTTCGGCCAGCCGCCAGCAGCGCCCAATACCCCCGTCGCAGGTGCCTCGCTGGCCAACCCCTTTGTTACGGGCCTGCGTCCCTACCCGAATTCTCTGGTGGGTGGCGGCGTAAATGGGATCTGGCCGGATTGGCGCACGCCTACCAACCAGATGTGGAACGCCAACGTGCAGCGCACGTTCGGGAAGAACCTGTTGTTCGAGGCTGCCTACATTGGTAGCCGCGGCATGCGCATCTGGAACAACTACAACCGCAATGCCACCTTCCCGCAGTCTCTATCACTGGGCACGCAATTGAATGATCTTGTGCCGAATCCTTTCTTTGGCAAGATTCCGATCGGGACGATGAGTACGGCCACCGTGCGGCGAGGCATCCTACTGGTGCCATTTCCACACTATGCTGGCAGCGCTGTTCAACTTCGCGCCTCCGTGGGCGATTCTGTTTATCACGGGTTCACGCTGCGGGCAGAGCGGTCGTTTTCAAAAGGCTTGATGTTCCAGGTCTCATTTACTGGAGCCAAGTTGATCGACAACGTGAATGAGCGCTTTCTCGGTGGAGCGAATTTCATCAACCCCTATGACCTCGGTCTGTCCCGTTCGATCTCGGCTGCCGATATCAGCAAGCGCTTTGTGACGAACTGGGTGTATGAGCTCCCCTTCGGCCACGGGAAGCGGTTCCTCGGCAAGGGCATCGGTAGCAAGATCCTGGGTAACTGGCAAATGAGTGGAATCCTTGAGGCACAGACCGGTACTCCTCTGTCGATCTCGGGCGCCTGCATTATGAATGGCGCGTCGGGCCTGGGATGCTACGCGGACCGACTGAAGGATGCAAGCTTGCCGGAAGGACAGCGCAACATGGACCGCTGGTTCGACACCACGGCCTATGCCAACGCCGGCCCATACTCTTTTGGCAATGGTTCCCGCACGGAGCCGAATCTGCGCAATCCCGGTACGTTCAACTTTGACTCGGTGCTCAGCCGGTGGCAGCCGATCAAGGAGAGAATGAGACTGCAGTTCCGGGCGGAGTTTTACAACATACTGAACCACCCCAACCTTGGCGCGCCAACTACTGGCATTACCTCCTCCACCTTCGGCGTGATTCTCGCGAAGAACGGGAACCGCACCATGGTGATGGCCTTGCGATTGGAGTTCTGACTTCTTCATGCAGTTAAGAAGTTCGTTTGTTTTGTTGCTGGCTTGCAGCTTCCTCGCGGCCGCAGCCAGTGATCCTGATCCGAAGACGCTGGATAAGAAGGTACTGGTCGGCTACCAGGGTTGGTTTAATTGCGCTGAAGATGGAGCACCAGAGAAGCACTGGCGCAGTTGGGCACGCGGTGTGCCTGCGGCCGATACTTTCACCATCGACATGTATCCGGACCTCAGCGAGTTCAAGAAGGACGAGCTGTGTGAGGTGCCAGGGTTGACCGTCGGCGGCAAGTCGGCTTATCTCTACTCAGCCTGGAACCCGAAGGTTGTGGCCCGACACTTTCAATGGATGAAGGATTACGGCCTCGATGGCGTTCTGGTGCAGCGTTTTGTGTCGACCATTGCACGCAAGCGCGCGTCGGGCGATGTAGTGCTCAAGAATATCCTCGCGGGTGCTGCCAAGTCTGGGCGTGTCATTGCGATTGAGTACGATGTAACGGGATCGAACCTGGCCGACTTCTACGAAGTGATGATGGAGGACTGGAAATATCTGGTCGACGAATTGAAGGTCACCTCTCATCCCGGTTATCTCCATCACAACGGCAAGCCGGTGTTGTCGATCTGGGGGCCAGGGCTGCGCGAAGATCGCCATGTTCCTCACGATCCCGCTGCGGCACGGGAGATGATTGCCTGGTTCCGTTCAAAGGCTCCAGCGAAGTACCAGGTGACCTACATGGGTGGCACGCCGTCGCGCTGGAGGACACTCAATACGGATGCGCGGCCAGAAACCGGGTGGAGCGAGGTGTATCTGGATATGGACGTGGTGCAACCTTGGACAGTGGGTCGCTATCGAAATCTTGCAGGCGCTGACAAATGGAAAGACACCATGATCGCTCCGGACCTCGAACTGGCAGCGAAGAATAAGCAGATCTATATGCCCGTGATCTTTCCTGGTTTTTCCTGGAAGAATCTGAAACGAGAGACACAGGGAAACCTGATTCCCAGACTGCGTGGGGAGTTTCTTTGGCGACAGGCTTACAACGCCAAAGTGGCCGGCGCCTCAGTATTGAAGATTGCCATGTTCGACGAGGTCAATGAGGCCACAGCGATTTTCAAGACTGCGGCACAGCGCAAAGATGCACCGGATCAGGGCTATTGGCTGACGCTCGATGCCGATGGTGCAACGCTCCCGAGCGACTGGTATCTGAGACTAGCTGGCGAGATCACGCGGATGTTCCACGGCGAGATTCCAGCCAACCCCAAAATGCCTGAGAACCCAAGGAAAGAGCCGGCACGCCGGTAACACAACAATGCTGACAAGAATTCTGCTCATCCTGCTTTCTTTCGGAGCTTTCCTCCTTGCTCAAAGCCTGGATCCATCGACACTCGATGGAAAAGTCCTGCTTGGTTACCAAGGTTGGTTCCGCTGTCCGGCCGGTGGCCCGATGGGTACAAACTGGAGCCACTGGGCTAACGGAACACCAACACCGGCCAGCCTGGTGATCGACATGTATCCGGACATGCGTGAGTTTGAGCAAGGAGAGACTTGTGGTGTTCCGGGCATGACGGTTGGCGCAAATCCCGCGCAATTCTTCAGTTCCGGTAATAGCAAGACGGTGGACCGACACTTTCGCTGGATGCAGCAGTACGGTCTGGACGGCGTGCTGGTGCAAAGGTTCATCACGGATATTCCTGGTAATCGATCTCGAGGGGACGTTGTGTTGAAGAACGTCATCGCTGCCGCCCGGCGCTACGGACGTGTCTTCGCGCTCGAGTACGACATCTCTGGCGCAAACCCCGCAACTCTCCTCACTACGATGCAAGAGGACTGGAAATACCTTGTGGAGACGCTGGAGCTAACGGCCCAACCTGGTTATCTGCGTCACAACGGCAAGCCTGTGTTGGGTGTCTGGGGCATCGGGCTGAACAGCACGAGACACCCGCCTAGTGATCCCGACGCTGCAATACGGCTGATCCAGTGGTTTCGCGAGGAAGCACGCGTCACCTACATTGGCGGGACACCAGGCTATTGGCGCACACTGTCAAACGATGCTGCGACCGACCCTCGATGGGCCACGGTCTACCAAACCATGGACGGCATCCAGCCCTGGAGCGTCGGGCGGTACAACTCGATGTCGGCCATTGACCGTTGGCGAACCGAGCGCCTCGATCCAGACCTTGCAGCCACAGCACAACGACAGCAGATCTACATGCCGGTGGTGTTCCCCGGCTTCTCCTGGCACAACTTGAACCGCACCGCAATGCAAAACCAGATCCCGCGCAACAAGGGCGAGTTTCTGTGGCGGCAGGCGCACAATGCGAAAGCCGCAGGCGCCAAGATGCTGAAGATCGCCATGTTCGATGAGGTGAACGAGAGCACGGCCATGTTCAAGCTAGCTTCGAAACGCACGGACGCGCCGGACCAAGGTTACTGGTTGACACTGGACGCCGACGGTTTCACGCTTCCGAGTGACTGGTACTTGCGTCTGGCCGGCGAGATTACTCGTCTCTTCCACGACCGGGCACCGCTTACCGCCAAGCTGCCCGAAGACCCCGGCCCGCCGTATGCTGGCGCATCTCGGCTGGCAGCACTCAATGGAGCGAGCTTTCAGCCAGGAACTGCCGCTATGGGCTCGATTGTGACCCTCTCGGGCGAGCGCCTGCGGACAGAGCCTGATGCTTTGAATACTGGTTTGACCGTGATCGACTCAAGCGGCTTGGGCCGCACGCCGATGGTGTTGTACGCCGCATCCGGCCAAGTAAATATCGTAGTGCCGGAGGGCATTGCGTCTGGACCGGCAACGCTGGTGGCAGAGCGTGACGACGGGTCGCTTGCGTATGGGCGACTGCAGGTCCAGACCGTTGCGCCCGGGATCTTCACTGCGGCTCCAGGGGGATCAGGACCTCCAGCGGCAATCGTGCGCGTAGAGCAGCCAGACGGGACAATTTCTAACGCTGCGGTTGCTGCATGCGATGCAGAAGGTGGTTGTCGGCCTGCGCCGATCGATCTCGGCCCATCGGGCAGTGTCGCTGTGCTTGAGTTGTACGGGACGGGTGTTCGGGGCCGTTCTTCGCTTGAAGGGGTAACGTGTACCATCGGCGGTGAAAATGCGTCTGTGATGCTGGCAGGGCCAAGCAAACATAATCCCGGCCTCGACCATGTGCATGTGATGCTTCCGCGCAGCTTGGCCGGGCGTGGCCTTGTAACCATCCGGCTGGTGGTGGACGGAGTTCAAGCCAACGAAACCCAGGTAGCTTTCCGCTAGTTGCTCGACGCGCTAAGCCGCTTCGAGCGTCTTCCACGACAGCAATAGCGCCCGTGGGGCGTGGAAGCAACCCTTGTAGTGATTGCCCTTCAGCGAGTGCGTGAGGTTCCCTTGGCGGTCACGGTAGCCGAACCACTCTCCGAAATCAGGATCATCAAAATTCCGGAACGAGTACTCATCAATTCGCTCCAGCCAGGTGAGCCATCGCTGATCCTTTTTCCGCGCATAAGCTAGGACCGCAGCGTAGAGTGCCTCGGCGTGAGGCCACCAGAGCTTCATGGAAGCTTCCAGCTGAAGAAGTGGCCGGTTCTCTATGTCCATGAAGTAACAGAGGCCGCCATATTCCGAATCCCAGCCGAAGGTCAGGCTGCCTTCAAGGACGCGCTCAATTATGGGCAGGTCGCCCGTGCGGCCAGTCTTTTCAGCGAGCAGCCACAACAGCCACGCCGCTTCCACCGAATGGCCAGGATTAAAGAGGCGACCTTCGGGAAAGAGTCGTGCGTTAGGACCGCCACCGCGAAATTCCAGAAGAATGTCCCGTGTTGGTTCGTGGTGGAGCAGTGCTTCATCGAGACATGTCCCCATAAGTGCACTGATCCGTGTATCCGTGTCGAAATCCGCGATCTCCAGGGCCATCTTCGCAATCACGATAGAATCCGCCAGGCTTCGGAATGAGGGTTGCCCTGGCAATGCTTCGCGGCCAAGTAGAGCAGGGTTGCGAATCCACTCAACCACCTGCCAGAAAAGACTCACGGCTGCATCCCGGTATTCCGGCCCTGCACCAGTTCGCGCATATTCCGCCAGAGCCATCACGGCAAACACGGCGGAATATGGTTTGCGCTGGAAGAAGGAAGGGCTTCCGTCCCGCGCCAAGCGAAAGTAGTAGCGGCCCTGTGCGTCGCGGGCATGCTGAAGCAAGAAGCGCATCCCGTGCTCAGCAATCTTCAGCCACTCCGGGCGCTGCTCTACCTGGTTGTACATGCGGCTGAACATCCAAATCTGTCGGCCCTGTAGCCAGACATACTTGCGGGGATCATACACGTTGCCTTCGCGATCAAGACAAGTGAAATACCCACCCTGCTCCCAATCCACGGAATGGCGGACCCAGAAAGGGATCACAGAGTCCAGAAGATTTGCCTGGTATTTCGCCGCGAGGCCAGGCAGAATCATCGTGCTCTCCGCTGAGAAGGCTGATTACCGGAACAACCTGCTGTGCAGTCTTTGAATTGAAGAGTAGTGATCACGGTTGCCATCATAGCTTCAAGGTATGGAGATTGGGTTGCAGACTTTGCAGCATCCAAAAACATACTTCCACTTGCTTAAGTGCCCATGACCCAATCCAGATTCAAGCGGGCGAAAGTGATTCGCTCGTAAGGAGATGCCTCTCCCCTTTCGTATAGAACACCGATAGAGCCGTCTCTCAGCGGGATCACGGTCGAGTAGGCTGCTGGGCCGGCATGAATGGTCCGGCCGGGAGTCCAAGTTCGGCCCCCGTCGGTGCTGGCCTTGATGGTCAGGTTCTTGCGCTGTGTACTGGCGGCGTTCGTGAAAAGAAGCACGTCTCGTCCCCGGTATCGGTATCGGGCAAGACCCGCGTTGCATTTCGCATCCAGAAGCGATTCGTCATGATGTGCGTCGCTGAACGTGATGCCACCGTCGCTTGATCGGGCAACGAGCCTCTTCGGGCCGTTACGCGCATTTTGTAGCACCACTCCGCCGGCGATTTCAACCGCCTTGCTTTCATCGGTTGCTGGAGCAACCGGCGGTCCTACACGCCAGGTCCGTCCGCCATCGTCGCTATAGGCATTACGGGTCGTGATTTTCTTTTCGCCATCGAGAACAACCAGAGGCAACAGCAAGCGGCCGCGAGAAGTCGCGAAGTGTGTCCCGGAAGTTGGAAAGACCGCATGCCAGGAAGGGTCGCGAACCTGGGGAGTCAGGTCGGTGGGCTTGCTCCAAGTCACACCCCCGTCGCGACTCACGATGGCATGTACCTGAAGAACCTCAGGACCAGTCAACGGACCTGGCTTCGCGGTTCGAAAGCCGATGCCCGGTGGGCCATAGGCGAAGAAGCACCATACTGCACCGCGTGGATCCAATAGCAAGGAAGGATCGCCGGCTCCACCCTGTGGCACTTCGACGAGCTTAGTTTGAGCGGTCCAGGTGACGCCGAAGTCTGAGCTCTTCCGAATCACCAGGGAGATCCGCGCGGGCAAGTCCGCACTGCTTTCATGCCTCGCATCGACAACAGCAAGAAGCGTGCCTTGCTTGGTCTCGATCAACGCTGGGATCCGATAGGTGTGAACATCGGCAAAGCCGGCCTGAAACAGATCGACTTGCACGGGGGGCTGGGTCTTCGCGGACAGCAGTGCAGAAACAGGCGAAAGGAGCGTGGCGCGACGTGAAAACATCATGTGTATTGAGCGGATGATCTCCGGACACCGAGGGTTGCGGGCCTCGGGTGAAGAAGTGGTTACTTCATGCTGCCATGGGTTGCGCCTGGGCGAGTTTCCCATCGAGGAATGCCTGGTAGGGAGTGCAGCCCTGAGTTCGGTATCCATGATGAGGA